>CAZHNZ010000095.1:0-16427 GCA_964534355.1 uncultured Parabacteroides sp. | reverse complement strand
GCTGAGGGGGAAATCGCCCTTTATCTCGCCGGTGAAGGTAAACTCGCGGGTGGGCAGTTCGTTGAGCTTCGCGTCGTTGATGTAGTCCACATTGTCGCGCTTGGTGGCGAGGGTGATAAAGAAATCGTCGTTGGAGGTGGTGAAGCCCGGCTGGTAGCGGGCGTTCAGGTTTTGCAAATCGTTGTTTTCGGCCGTGTTGGTGCGTATGTGGTCGAGTATGGAGACAAACTTTTGGTCGGTCTGCCGGTAAACTTTGCGCAGCTCCACGGGTACGAGAGTCATTTCGAAAAATACCCGGGCCGAAAAGAAAAACGGATTTTTGTAGAAGCGGGAGAGTATCTCGCGTTCGTCGCTCTTCACCACCGGTTCTAGCTGAAAGACATCGCCCACAAAGAGCATCTGCTTGCCGCCAAAGGGTTCGCGCATGTTGCCCGAATAGACGCGCAATACGCGGTCGATAAAGTCGATAACATCGGCGCGCACCATCGATATTTCGTCGATAATGACGAGTTCTACATTCTCAATCAGTTTGCGGTGAGGCTTGCGGTACTTCAGAAAATCGTAGATGCGTGAGTTTTTGAGGCTCAGATCGGGATCGTCGGGCAGCATGGGGCGAAAGGGCAGCTTGAAAAACGAATGTATGGTGCTGCCTCCTGCATTGATGGCCGCTACGCCGGTGGGGGCAAGTACGACAAATTTTTTGCGCGTGATTTCGCAGATGTACTTCAGAAAGGTAGATTTACCTGTGCCGGCCTTTCCGGTGAGGAATACTGATTGCCGGGTGTGCTGTATCAGGTTCAGCGCATCCTGAAATTCGGGATTGTCGGTGTCGATGGCGTGGGTCATTGCTCTTTCTGTTGCTTTGAAATGTTTGCAAATGTACAAAAAAAATGGGCTTTTCTGTGCAGATAAGATTTATTAATTCGGGTGTGACCGGGCGATTGTCGGGTCTGTGGGTCAGATGGCGGCAGTTTGACCCGGATTTGTAGTATTGTTACTTTATAAAGAAACGTCTGTTTATTGTTAACAAACAGTTTGTTCTGTCTGTAGTCATTGTTGTATTTGATTAATGTATTATTATATATATCATATAGATATTATATATATAGTTTATTAAGCTGTTGTTTAGCGATTTATTTGTGCTATTAAATAAGTATAATATTAATAAATAGATTTCTTGTTGTGTTGAATTTAAAAAAGCATAAACAGAATATAGAATAAAATTTGAAATACGCCCTGTTTTATATGTTTAATAAAGAAAAAAATAATTAACTGAGATTTTTTTTATTTAATGTTTTGTGATTTGAAAAATTACATTTACCTTTGTGGTATTCCAAGATAAAAAAATATATGATAGAATGTATAATCTGTGGAATTATGATGGTTTTTATTTGGTGTTATTTTTTGTTGTATGGTAAACATGCAATGTATTGTTAATTAAAAATATTTATATGACAGGGAAGAAATCAGGTTATTGGTTTAAACATAAGAGGTATGGTGCAGCGCAAAAATCTGTTACCAATGAAAAGATGGAAAAACGCTGTGAAGCGGAAAAAGAATCTTCACTATTTTCAGAAAGCGGGTCTGGTTGGAGTGGGAATTCCGCAACTCATTTTGTTGATTCAAGCATTTCATCGGAAGTTTGTCGTCAAACGTCGCATAATTCGTGCGTCGTACCGGAGGTTTGTTATCAAACGTCACATGATTCGATTGTCGCGCCGGAGGTTTGTCGTCAAACTTCGCATGATTCGTTCGTTTCGTCGGAGGTTTGTCGTCAAACGTCGGATAATTTGGTTGTTTCTTCGGAGGTTTGTTGTCAAACGTCGGATAATTTGGTTGTTTCTTCGGAGGTTTGTTGTCAAACGTCGCATAATTCGTTTGTTACGTCGGAGGTTTGTTGTCAAACGTCGCGTAATTCGTTCGTCTCGCCGGAGGTTTGTCGTCAGACGCGGTATGTTCCGGGCGGTGATGCTAACGTCAATCGAAATATTTCAGAGATTCACTCTGTTTCGGGGTGGGGTAGATTTAGCAGATTGGTGCGCTTAAAGCGTGATTTGAGGCGGATGGTGGATTTTCCCGTTTCGGGTATTCGACCGTTGTTTGCTGTCCGGGATAATTCCGGGCAGATTGATGCGGGCTTTGAGTTGTCCGTCAGAAAAAGTATTTCATCGACTACTCTGTCGTATTACCGTTCTTCCGGTAGTTCTTTTTATTATTTTGACCCTTCGGGATATTCTTATTCGGGCGGAAATTTGCCGGAATTTCATTATAGTTGCGAAATGAGGCGCGATTTTCTCTTGGATAAAAGCGTCGGTTCGGTGCGATATTATACGAGCGCATTTTTCGGAATGCAACGTAGATGGATTTGCACGGGTGGTTTGTTTGATCCCAAAGTATGTCGCCTGCTGACGCTACCGGTGTTGATTGTCCTTATTCATTTTGGGGGAGCAGGGGATTCTGTACCGGTGGTGTTGAGAAGCCGGTCTTCTAATTTCCGTACCCGGCTAATGGATAGAATCCGGTTGGGGAGGGCACCGCCGGAAGTAGCCTGATTGAACCGAAAGAAATGGAGGGTGTGACAGCATTCGCACTATCCGGCTTTTAGACGATAAACCTGTGATGCAGGTGGAGTCCGGAGTTCTTTTTAAATGCTAAATATATTAAAAATAGAAATGAAAATAAACAAAAATATCGGATCGATTGCAGCTTACGCGGCCACGACAATCGAGACCATTGAAAAATCACAAATTCCTGCAATTCTTCAGAATACTCTTTATACAGATTTGGTCAGGATATATGACGAACAAAGAGAGGCTATAAAAAGAAGAGTTCAGATTCTGAATATTCCGACCAAAAAGCATGTGGTAAATGAATTGAAAGAGGATTACGACGCTTTGTTTTTCGGAATTGACTATGCCGTTTACAGTAAAGATTCTTTGGTGAAGAGCAATGCATCCATTTTGTTGGACGCTGTTAAAAGCAAGCGGATTACCTGGACTAAGGTGAAAACGCAGGATCTTTTTGTCTATTGCAATACTATAGTGGATATTTTTTCGGAACCGGCCCAGACGGCTGCGCTGAAGGGATGCGGGCTGACTGATCAGTTTGCGGCTTTCAAAAGTGGCTGCGATCTGTTTAGAGAGCGATGGGTTGAAGTTGGAAATCTTAGAAAGAAGCTGACTGAAAAGAGTCCTGCTAGCGTGATTAACAGATCGCTTTTGCTGGCTGTTCGGGAGTTGACTGAGTATGTCAGGTTGGCTTGCGCGGTTAACAAAGATCCGCTTTGGATAGCTCTGAACTCGAATCTGGAAGCCCGAAGATCGGAATTTCAGGCTATGTGTAAGGTAAAACCTGTGGCGGATAATGTTGTTGTACCCGAAAATCTGAATCCGGATAAGGTTGCCTGATTGGTTTTATCTCCGGATTAAATAACGGACTTTGTGGATTGAGGTCACATCCTTTGGGGTGTGGCCTCTTTTTTTTGACTGAATACTATAGTGTTGTCTGTTTTGAAAGGCTCTGATTTTTTTTGTAATAAAACATATTTCTGTCTGTTGATGCTGAAATTCGTTATGTTGATTTTTTTTATTACATTTGTAATCAATGAAAAAACAAAAAACGGTGCGTATTGTGGCCTGTTTTTGGTTTTAATTTGTAATTGTTTGATGATGAGCGGAAAAGGGTTTTGTTTTCGTCGGGATTGAAGCAGGAATTATCTTTAGATGTAAAATAATTAATTTCTATTTTTAACGGATTGTTCCCTGCTTTTCCCCCTTTTTGTGTTAAATACACTGAAATCTTGTTATGTGTATTTTCTGCTTTTTTATCTTAAATTAAAAAGTTATTCAGGTCGTATATAGATGTATTATCTTCTATATTACAGGTAGTTGCATCCTTGCTTTAAGGGAGTGACGGGGCTTTGCCATGTTATTGAATTAACAATTTTATTTTACACACTTACAATGGGATATATATATATATTAGGAACTATTCTGTTTACGGTATATGGTCAGATGATTCTGAAATGGCGGATTACAAAGCTGGCCTGGACGCCTGATGTTTCGGGTCTCTTGCCGATGGTGGTCGGTTACATGAAGTTTCTAATTGATCCTTTTATTCTGTCCGGCTTTCTTTCTGCATTTGTTGCGTCGATATTCTGGATGCTGGCCATGACTAAATTCGAAATTACATTTGCTTATCCCTTTATGAGTCTTTCGCCCGCGCTTGTTTTTCTGTTGGGCGTATTGTTGTTGGGTGAAGCATTTACCATCGGAAAACTATTGGGGCTCATCATCATTGTTATAGGTATAGTAGTCACCGTGAAGCTCTGAAAATATGAAAGATAATATCCTCTTGTCTGTTGTATCGCCTGTTTACCGCGCTGAAAAGATTGTGCCGGAGTTGGTCAGCCAGATTGTGGAATCAGTCTCGGCAATTACCGAAAACTTCGAAATAATCCTTGTGAACGACTATTCACCCGACAATTCGTGGGAGCAGATCGTTCGAGAGTGTGCCAAAGATAGTCGTGTAAAAGGCATTGACCTGAGTCGCAACTTTGGCCAGCACTACGCCATCACGGCTGGTCTGCATCATGCCAAAGGCGAATGGGTGGTGGTGATGGACTGCGATTTGCAGGACAGACCCGACGAGATTCCCAATCTGTATAATCAGGCTATCAGGGGCTGGGATATTGTCTATGCCCGTCGTGTTGCGCGAAAAGATAAGTTTATGAAACGAATCTCTTCGAAGCTGTTTCATGCTACATACAGTTATTTGAGTGGACTCAAAACTGATAAGGAGATTGCCAATTTTGGAATTTATCATCAAAAAGTAATCGTCGAATATGTTCGGATGAAAGAGGTGGCGCGCTCTTTTCCCTCTTTGGTGAGATATTTGGGTTTTAAAACCTGTGCAATTGAGGTGAGACATGCCGAACGGTTCGAAGGTACAACCACTTATTCTTTTAGTAAACTGATTAAACTGAGTATGGATGTAATCCTCTCAAACAGCAATAAACCACTGAAGATGACAGTAAAACTGGGTTTCCTGATTTCTCTATTTTCATTTTTACTGGCGATATACAACATATTTGCTCATTATGCGGGGATAATAAAAGTGGAAGGGTTTACGACTACCATTTTTTCTATCTGGTTTGTGGGTGGTTTGATTCTATTTGTTCTTGGAATTGTAGGCCTTTATATAGGGAAAATATTTGATCAGGTAAAGGAGAGACAAATCTTTATTGTGGCTGAAAAAGTTAATATATAACGAATCAAGTTTTTAAGTAGAACACATCTACAATGGAAAAAATGTTTTTTTACATAGACTCACTAGCAAATCAGGCAATAACTTATCAAAATCTTCTGGAAGATATCCGGAATGTTAAATCATATAACAGATTTTGTAAAAATGACGATTATTATGCGCTGTTTCGGAGTATTGTTTTATCTATGCTTTTAGGAAAAGAGTTGATTTTACTTGATGAGGATTTTACAGAATCGGAGTTGGATAGTCTGGTTGGGCTTTCTGTTATTGCAGAAGCATATGAGGACGTTGATCCGATCGTGATAACAGATATTCAAACAAAAGAACAACTTGTGTCTAGATTATTGGAAACGTCAGTCAGCTGGAGTTTAACTCTTTTTACATCAGGAACGACGGGATTACCCAAAAAGATTTCGCACAGTTTTCAGTCTATTTCTCGTACAGTCAGAAGGAGCGATCGTCATGTTTCTTCTGTATGGGGGTTTGCTTATAATCCGTCTCACATGGCCGGAATACAGGTCTTCTTACAGGCTCTGTTGAATGGTAACACAATTGTTCGATTGTTTAAGCTGGGTAGGGAAGATTTACTTTTAAAAATTCAACAGTTTAATGTATCTCATATTTCTGCTACACCCACTTTTTACCGACTACTTTTACCGGCAGATCGAACTTTAAATACAGTAACACATCTAACTTCAGGAGGAGAACGATTCGATAAAAAAACACTCGAGGCGTTGAGCAAAATGTTTCCAAATGCGAAAATTACCAATGTATATGCCTCCACAGAAGCCGGTACAGTATTAGCTTCATCGGGCGATCATTTCGAAATTAAGTCAGAATTTCAGAACCTGGTTAAAATAGAGAACAACGAATTGATATTGCATCAAAGTTTAATGGGAACCTCGGAAACATTGAAATTGCAACCGGATGGCTGGTATGCAACCGGCGATATAGTTGAAATAATCAGTGAACATCCGCTTTGTTTCAAATTTGTGAGCAGGAAAAATGAGATGATTAACGTGGGGGGATATAAGGTTAATCCGGGAGAAGTAGAAGAAATTCTTTTATTAATGGATGGAATACGTGAAGTTCGCGTTTACGGTAAAAGCAATTCGTTGATAGGTAATATTGTTTGTGCGGATGTTGTAGTATCATCTGACGGGCTAGCTGAAAATATCATTCGACGTTTTTTACAGGATAAATTGCAAGATTTTAAAATACCCAGAAAAATTCGTTTTGTTGATTCTTTACAGGTTACCCGTACCGGAAAAGTGCAAAGAACCTGAATATATTACAATAATTTGAAATCAAGAATATTTTACAGAACTTCACTTAAACAGCTAACATCAGTACAATAGGTTTCTTATTGATTGATTTTTGGGAGTTTGAAGATTTTCTGTTTG
Source organism: uncultured Parabacteroides sp. (assembly GCA_964534355.1). GTDB lineage: Bacteria > Bacteroidota > Bacteroidia > Bacteroidales > UBA7332 > CAXXIC01. Next base: position 9,759 of record CAZHNZ010000095.1, on the reverse strand, counting down.
TTGCCGGACAGAATATTTTCGATGAAAAAGGAATTTTGTTCAGATGAAAGATATTCTATTTGTAATGAATAGAATCAGTTGTTAAAATAAATATTTTGCTGAATGGAAATATCAGGATTTGGTGTTACACTTCGGAGGTTAACAGAAGATAAGATTGAAATGGTTCGTAACTGGAGAAATGATCCTAAAATCTCTAAATATATGGAGTTTAAGGATTATATTACCTCAGAAATGCAGTTGAACTGGTTTCGAAAAGTTGAAAATGAGAATAATTTTTACTTTATTATTATTTTTGAAGGTAAAGAAATTGGTCTTGTTAATGTTCGTGATGTTGATTATGAAAAGCAGGAGGGAGAAGGTGGGATATTTATATATGATGATGTGTGTTTAAATTCAGATATTTCATTTCGTACAATATTGTGTTTGCATGATTTTTGTTTTGAACAGCTAAAGCTTAAGAGATTATTGGCTCATATCAGAAATGATAATAAAAGGGCAATCCAGTTTAATAAAATGTTTGGATACAGAATACTTCCAGGACAGGATGAAATCGTTAATCAGTTATATACTATGACTGAAGAGGATTACAAAAAAAAGAGAGAACAGATTATTCGTTTTATATAATAAAAATTATACATTATGGAACCAAAAGATTTTATTCAGAACTTCGCCGCACAATTCGATGAAACAGACCCGGGCTTGTTGGAACTAGATACCAAATTTCGAGAGCTGGATGAGTGGTCTTCTTTGATTGCACTCACCGTAATGGCAATGGTGGATGAAGAGTATGGTGTAAAGTTAAAGGGTGAAGAGATGCGAGCAGCTCAGACTGTCAGGGATTTATTTGATATTGTGAAATCCAGAATCTGATAGTTATGTATAATCCCTTTTCTTTAGAAAATAAAACAATTTTAATTACAGGAGCTTCATCCGGTATAGGCAAAGCGACTGCTCTGGAGTGTGCCAGAATGGGAGCAAAAGTGATAATTACCGGTAGAAATGAAGGACGACTGAATGAAACATTCTCTGCTCTGGAAGGCTCTGGGCATCGAATAATTGTTGCTACACTGGAAAATGAAGAGGGAATAGATTTGCTGGTAGCTGGTTTACCAGAACTTAACGGAATTGTTAATGCTGCCGGTATGTTGAAAATTGTACCGTTTCAGTTTATAAACAGAGACGCAATAAACGAGATCTTCAATCTAAATTTTTTCTCGCCTGTACTGTTGTCTCAAAAAATTATTAAATCTAAAAAACTGGTAAAGCAAAGTTCAGTTGTGTTTGTTTCATCAATAGACGGAACACATACAACTCATATAGGGAATTCTATCTATTCTTCAACAAAAGGTGCACTTTGTTCAATTGTCAGAAGTATGGCTCTTGAGCTTGCTTCAAAAAAAATACGGGTAAACAGTGTTTTACCCGGAATGATACAGACCCCTATGATTAATTTTGAGAATTTGTCAGAAGAGCAGAAGCAAAGTGAACTAAAGTTGTATCCGTTGAAAAGATTTGGAGAGCCGGTTGAGGTTGCACATTCAATTATTTATCTTTTGTCTGATGCGTCATCCTGGGTAACCGGGACGGGCATGGTTATCGATGGTGGTTATACTCTATTATAAGATTCTATGAAAACAACTGTAAAAAACGTAAGAATAGCTTCTGTAGCGTCATATTTGCCCGGTAAAGTGGTCGAAATGAGTTCGTATGCCGGTGAATACGGTGAAAATGAAGTTGCGAATATTATTAAGACAACAGGCGTTGAACGTGTGCGGGAGGCTGCTGAAAACCAAACGTCATCGGATATGTGTTTTGAGGCAGCTCAGTTTCTTTTAGATAAAGAGTGTCCGGACAGAAGTAAAATCGATGGGCTTGTTTTTGTTTCGCAAACAACCGATTATCTGTTACCTGCAACTTCTGTGGTATTACAGAATCGTTTAGGCCTTTCCTGTGAAACTGTTTGTATTGATATCCATTATGGCTGTTCGGGTTATATTTATGGATTATTTCAGGCTGCATTGTGGATTTCATCCGGAGCCTGTAAACAGGTTTTGGTTCTTGCAGGAGATACAACTTCCAGAATAATGAATCCACGGGATAAATCTTTGAAAATGGTATTTGGAGATTGTGGTACGGCTACGCTGGTGACAGAGGGTAATGATTTGATAGGGTTTTCCATTTGTTCGGATGGTAGCGGATATGATAAGTTAATTATCCCTGCCGGTGGGTTCAGGCAACCAAAAAATGATAAGACCCGGGAACTGGTTTATGATGAAGATAAAAATGGACGAACAGCGGAAGATTTGTACATGGATGGTATGGCAATTTTTAATTTTGCTATGAGTAATGTCCATCTGAATATTAATGGAATTATTGATCAAATGGGGTGGCAAAAAGATGAAGTAAAATTGTTTGCACTACACCAGGCCAATCGGTTTATGGTAAATTATATACGTAAAAAATTAAAGGTGGCAGAGGAACTGGTGCCTGTAAATGTTCAGAATTACGGTAATACCGGTCCTGCAACAATCCCTCTATTACTTTCCGATCTTTGCTCTACTCAAAAATGTAATTATGACAAAGTGGTTTTAAGCGGTTTTGGTGTTGGCCTTTCGTGGGGTAGTGTAGCCTGTAATCTGTCGGAAACAAAATTCTATGAACCTGTTAATAAATAAAAATATGGAAAAGAAAGTATTGGAAATTATAAATTTAATTCGCGAAAGCAAAGGGTTGAAAGTATTAGAATCAATTTCAGAGTCTGATAACCTTCGTGATTGTATCGAGTTTTCATCTTTTGATCTGGCAGAACTAACAGTTCGAATTGAAGATGAATTTGATGTGGATATTTTTGAAGATGGACTTATTTCAACCGTTGGTGAAATTTATTCCAAATTAAGGAAGTGAAAATGTTTTAAAATTAAGAAACTATGATTACTATAATAAATCTTAACATAAAGGTAAAGTGGTTCGATATATGAATAATCCTCTAGTTAATTGTAAGTTATCCGTAAACGTTCTTTTTGCCAAATAATACCACAACTAATCTGAACAGACCTATGGTATCGGAAAATATCTGTTGATTGCCCGCTGAACAGAAGCGTTGGATATATCCGCTCTACTTATTCATATAGAGGTATTAAAAATTGATTATTAACAAAATATAGAATGGAAAAACTACAGGAAATCATCAACATTGTTTTAGCGATCAGGGGTAAACAATTGGTGTTAAATCTCGAAAAAGAACATAACCTTCGTAACGATTTAGGTTTAGATTCACTGGATTTGGCCGAATTGACCGTACGGATAGAAGCTGAATTTGATGTTGATATTTTTGAAGACGGACTAGTTGAAACTGTGGGTGAGATTCTCGAAAAATTGGCTTAAATGGTTTCCAACGGTCGATATTGTTGAGATTATTAGTGAACGTTCGTTTTGTTTAAAATTTCAAAGCAGAAAAAATGATTTCTTGATTCTCTGAAAGTTACCCGCACAGGTAAAGTGAAGAGAAGCTGAATCTACAATATAATTATATAATAATGAAGAATATATTAGTGACCGGTGTCTCAAAAGGATTGGGAATAGAGATTACCCGAACTCTTTTAGAGAAGGGATATTTTGTCTATGGGATAAGCCGGACAAAAACAGCAGAGTTGGAAAATTTATTGTCACAGTATCCCGAATCATTGCGCTGGATGGCTTACGATTTGGGTGATTCAGGTCAGGTTAATCAACTTATTTTTAAGCAGTTTATTGGAAAAGATACTCCACTTTATGGTTTTGTAAACAATGCAGCCAGGGCATATGATGATATTGTAACAAATCTGAATGTTAACAGTTTGGCGCAAATGTATAGCGTAAATGTTTTTACTCCTATGAATATCACGAAGTACGCCATTCGCAATATGATACTGCACCGTATAAAAGGATCGATAGTGCATCTCTCTTCGATCAGTGTGCACACCGGATACAAAGGGCTGGCTATGTATGCCTCTACCAAAGGAGCTTTAGAGGCTTTTTCGAAAAACACAGCGCGCGAATGGGGCGAATTGGGTATACGATCAAACTGTCTGGTTGCTGGTTTTATGGAGACAGAGATGAGTGCTTCTCTTTCTGTCGATCAGAAAAACAGAATCTACAACCGAACGGCTCTCAAGCAACCAACTTCAGTGCAATCTGTAGCGGCAACTGTGGAATTCCTTATTTCAGAGGGTACTCAGTCTGTTACCGGGCAGAATGTCTTTGTTGATTCAGGTACTATTTGATTATGGAATATATTGGCCCGGAAGGAGTAGTTATATATCATGATACTCCGTGGAATAATGGAGTATGCGATGGTTTGTCACTAGAATTAGACTCGATGAGTTATGATTCGGATAGAGGTACAACAGCTTTGCTGGATGATTTTTGTACCCGTAAAAAAGCAGACGGATATAAACTTATCTCTTTTCGTATTTCAGGAGTAAGTATAGATCTTAAGCGGATTCTATTGAATTGTCGCTTTCAGGTGGTTGAACATACGTTGAATGTGGTGACAAATAACCTCAACCCGGAACAACTTTATGCTTTGTCGGATCGATTCAGTGCAGAGGTTGTTCCGAGCAACGAAAGTCACAGAAGTGATTTGTTGGATTTGGCATACTCGGAGTTTCGGTTTGGCCGTTTTTTTGAAGATCCGTTTGTTTTGGAAGAACGGGCCAGAGTGCGCAACCGACAGTGGATGAGTGATTTGCTGGATAGAGAGGCGTCGGTTGCTGTCCTGCAAAAAAAAGGAAAAGCAATTGGTTTTATGGCATATTCGCAATCGGAAGGTAAGACGGAGCTGATTTTGGGCGGAGTAAAGTCAAATTACAGGCACCTCTCTTATGGCTTTTGGGCAAAAGTCCTTTTGTCATTGTCGCAGAGCAAAGAAATTAGAACTTTAATCAGCTCTTCAAACACCGATGTTTTAAATTTATATGCGTATCTGGGATTCAGATTCGAGAATCCTCAGTTTGGTTTTCATCGCTATTTATAAAAAGGATTTAATTGGGCCTGTTTTCGTATTATTGCCCTATTCAGACTATTCGGTTATTTCAATAAAGATTTACAACTATGATACCTTTCAATAAACCCTACCTCACAGGCAAAGAGGCCCATTACATGTACAAAGCTGTGATGGATGGTAAATTATCCGGTAACGGTATGTTTACCAAAAAATGTCAAACCTATTTTGAGCAGACCTATGGTTTCGGAAAGTGCCTGCTGACTACCAGCTGCACAGACGCGCTGGAGATGTGTGCTCTCCTTACCCGCATTGAGCAGGGCGATGAGGTGATAATGCCATCATACACTTTTGTCTCTACTGCGCTGGCATTTGTTCGCCAGGGGGCAAAAATCATATTTGCCGACAGTTATCCCGACAATCCAAATATGGATGCTGACAAGATAGAGCCATTAATCACTGAACGTACCCGCGTGATTGTGCCGGTGCATTATGCCGGTGTGGCCTGCGATATGGACAAGATCATGGAGCTGGCAGCCAAATACAATCTGTTTGTTGTGGAAGATGCAGCTCAGGCAGTCGATTCGTTTTATATTTCACCCAAAACCGGTGAGAAACGCGCCCTGGGTTCGATAGGGCATCTGGCGGCATTTTCGTTTCACGAAACCAAGAATGTAATTGCCGGAGAGGGTGGTATGCTGGCGATAAACGATATGCAGTTTGCTCATCGGGCCGAAGTACTTTGGGAAAAAGGGACAAACCGCGCCGAGTTTTTCAGGGGGGAGGTCAACAAATATGGTTGGGTAGATGTGGGGAGCTCTTTTCTTCCTTCAGAGGTAATTGCCGCATTCTTGTGGGCACAGATTGAGTCAATTGGTGATATTCAACGCAGAAGACTTGAAATCTGGAATTGGTACGATGCTCACGTAGAGGAGTTGTTTGCCGGCTTTACCTTCGAAAAGCAGATAATACCCGGTTACGCCACCAATAACGGCCATATGTATTATCTCGTATTTCCATCACTGGAAGAACGTACCCGCTTTATCGATACACTGAAAGCGAAGCAGATACTACCTGTATTTCACTACCTGAGCCTGCACAAAAGCCCCTATTACGCCGATAAACACGATGGGCGTGATTTGCCTTGTAGTGATCGTTTTGAGGAGTGTCTGGTCAGATTACCATTCTTCTATGAACTGAATGAATCAGAATTATCTGTAATGATGCAAGTCTGATATAAAGGATGAACAATCTTTCTCTTGCATTAATTCTGTCTTTTTAATGAATAAATTAGCGTTTTCGTTTAAACAAAACCCGCAATGGGTGTTTTTTTTGATATTTGCTCTTTCAGCATTTTTGTTGATTGAGAAATATATGGTGCCCTGGTTTGATGAGGTTTTTTATGCAGATGTTTCATTAGATTTCTTAAATAATGGAACATTTTTTTGTCGGGTTGATGCCCCCAGAACAACTTTGGAGGTATTGATATACGGTCCTGTCTATTTTGTGATGAGTGCCTTTTCTTTTCATTGTTTTGGTGTGGGAATGTGGCAGTTTCGTTGGATTGGACTATTGAGTGCATTTGTAATTTTTGCCATTCTTGTCAAAAAACTTTCAAAAGGGACATCTGCATTATATGCTTTTCTTTTTTTAATTCTGATTGCTACAGACAGGGTTGTCAATTTCAATATGCATTCCGGTCGTATGGATATGTTGGCAATGTTTTTTCTGTTGATTTCTGTTCTGCTTTTTTCTCATAAGGAGCAGAGTAATTTTTCTTACAAAGATGTTTTATCCGGTTTGTTTTTGGCATTAGCTGCATTAACGACCATTCGCATTCTCTTTTTTTTACCTTTTGTTATTTTTTTGCCATTTCTTCAACCAGACAGAAGAGTTAGAATGCGATTGTTTATTCGGTTAACTACTGTTGTAGTTGTTCTGATAATAGCCTATATCAACTGGATATATTATGCATATGGATCTGTTAAAGGTATGATTGAATATATGAATAAGATGTCTGCTTCACTTGTAAATCAGCATTTTTCAGGTTTTCCGGGTAATATATTTGATAAGTTGTTCAGAAAATGGTATGAGGCACCAAAATTTTTGGCATTTTACATATCTGTGATTTATCTGTTCAGAAAGGGTAAGTTTGCCGGAGATATAGTTTTATCCTTTTTCGTTTTGTTGACTATGGGATTTATCCTTTTGGTTGATGAGGTTGGTCCTTACAGAGCAATGGTTTTTCCGTTTGTTTATTTTGTGATCCTATATGCGGTATTTCAGTTTCAATCATCTATAGAGAATAAACGAAAAAAATATTTGTTTTATGCCATATATTTATTTATAGTAGTCGTAAATATAATATTTATTTCGGCAAGATATGCAGTGATATGGGGAAGCTGGAGGGCGACCTCATCAGTTCAATTAGATCAGATCATAAAAAATACCATTGAGCCTAAATCCAAAGTTTGGGGGGATTTCAAATATTATTATGCTTGTAAAAAGATCAATTGTGAGTATGTCTCAAATAATACGCTAACACCTGTTGCTGAGAAATTTATAAAAAAACAGTTTCGTCCCCAGTACCTGATAGTTTCGCATCCGGAAAGCTTTTATAAGTATGGAAGTTTTTTGCAAAATATAGAAATGAATGATAATTCTACATATCCATTATTTATCGATAAAGTAATCCATGGAGAAGGAATGTTGATGAATATGGAATATGAAGGCGAAATCTTAAAATTCAGAAATTAGCTCTTAATTTTGAATTCTGGAAATATCGGGAGGTTAAACGGTGTAATTGTATTGTATCTTGCAAAGCAATAAAAGTTTAAGTAACTCTTCGCACTAATAGTATCTATTTCAAAATATCCAGACTGCACATGAAACTCTAAAATGGCCTGTCTTTGATCTATCCCATCCGGCCTTATGTTTTTTGAAGCACCTCGGAAATAATTCCTTTTGTCTATGGTTCGAAAATGCGTATAGAGCGAGCCCCCTACACTTCTTATCTATGTTTATATGTTATTTTTTACTCTATTAACACATAGTTAATGCAACCCTTTAGAATCTCATTGAATCTATGCTTCCCTCTTAGTTTTATTTTTGAGCAAAAGTTATGATTGTCTTTTAACCCATTAAGGGAAGCTATCTTCTTTCTTCTGGTAAAGCATTAATTCTACTTTGGTGAGCTAAAATTGCATTTATTTCTTAAATCTATGAGTCGATATAATCATTCTACGGTCGTGACAATTAATTTTACGACCAATTTTTTCTGATATGTTATGTCTTTTTTTTTACTACATTTGCAATCAAAGAAGGACAATGTAAATCTTTCTTTAGCGGTTTGTTTTTGTTTTAATTGATATAAGAATTTGAAATAGAGGGGGTTGGTGTCCGGCTTATTTGTGTTTAATCGTGGCTTTCGTATTGTTTTGCAGATTTTACTTAAACCAAATATGCCCCGGATTTACCCTATTTAGTGTTAAAATCGTTAAATAACAATTTTAGCAACTTAATTTCTGATTTCTTTCTCCAATTTGAAAAGGATACACACCCTCTTTATTATCTATTCATATTCAGCTGGTTGCGCTCATTTTAATGGGGGTGACGAGGCTTTGCTGTAGATGGACGTTTTAATCATTTAATTTTAAATAACAAATATATGAAAGTTCTATTGTTGGCCGGTGGATTGGGTTCCCGTCTTTCAGAGGAGACCGTGCTCAAACCCAAACCCATGGTTGAGATTGGTGGTCGTCCTATCCTTTGGCACATTATGAAAATATACTCTTACTATGGCTTCAACGAGTTTATTGTAATGTGCGGTTATAAAGGGTATATGATCAAAGAGTACTTTGCAAATTATTACCGGCATCGTTCAGATTTGACAATAGATCTTTCAACAAATGCAACGACATATCACAAAAATAATGCAGAGCCCTGGAAAGTGACACTAATCGATACAGGACTTGATACCATGACCGGCGGACGCATTAAGCGGGTGCGCGATTATATTGGCGACGAACCGTTTCTGCTCACCTACGGAGATGGAGTAGGGGATATTGATATTCCGGAGCTACTGAAATTTCATCAGTCGCATGGAAAAGCAATTACGATGACATCTGTACAGCCCGAGGGACGGTATGGTTCGCTCGTTGTTGACGGTGAGCAGAAAGTTCTCTCTTTTCAGGAAAAACCCAAAGGGGATGGCGCCTGGATAAATGCCGGATTTTTTGTCTGTCAACCCGAAGTTCTGGATTATATTCCCGATGGTGATCAGGTTATATTTGAGCGCGAACCTCTTGAGTCATTGGCCAATGCCGGAGAGCTTTTTACCTATAAACACGAGGGCTTTTGGAAACCAATGGATACGCAACGGGATAAATTCCACCTCGAAGAGTTGATAGAAAAGGGGACTGCTCCTTGGATAAAATGGTGATAATGCATAATTTTCGCCACATCACCGTTTTGACGGATATACGAACAGCTCAAAACTGCAACGCAGTTTAATGTGATTAGCCATGTGTGCAATGCATGGAAATAAAATGATAATATATGACATCAACATTCAAAAATAAACGCATCCTCATCACCGGCCACACCGGTTTTAAAGGTTCCTGGTTATGTTTGCTTCTCCATAAACTGGGAGCAGATATTTATGGCTATGCACTACAGCCTCCCACTCAACCAAGTCTTTTTGATGAGGCACGTATCGGAGAATTGATAACCTCCTATATTGGCGATATTCGGGATCTGGATAACCTTTTGGCAGTTAT
>CAZHNZ010000094.1:0-16499 GCA_964534355.1 uncultured Parabacteroides sp. | reverse complement strand
CTTCGCCTTCGCCTTCGCCTTCGCCTTCGCCTTCGCCTTCGCCTTCGCCTTCGCCCTTCAGACTGTCAAGGTACCGTTTTTTATTCATCTTGAAGGCGGAAGATTTAACATCAAAGCCCGCCTTGTGCATCTCGCTGCGTACGATTTCCATATCGCCATCAGCTTTAATGCAGGTAGTCAAAAAAGCATTTTTGAAAAGACCGTACCCAGATACTGCCTGCTGGCATACTTCGGCAATCGTAAGACCTGCAAACTTTACAGCGTACTCACCAGTAACACCTGCTGCAAACAGCTTTTCAGCTTCAATTTTAGTTACTGCTGTTAATTTGTTAAAACCTTTTACTGCTGCTACCGTGGTAAGTTCCTGATTTTTCATGACTTTTTCTCCTTGTGCGCTCTTGGCGCTGTTTTGTGTGCTGCTATGTGAAAGATAATACCAGAAATGACGGTTATGTCAACACTATTTTAAATGGTCACATGTGACCGCTATTCGGTCACATGTGACCGATACATTCAGAAAACCATATGTATAATCGAGGGCGCACACGCACACATATACACGGGCGCACCCTCGATTATTTAGAATAAAAGCGCACAGGTGTGCGCACGTGCGTACATATACATACATATATAAACAGCATTAGGTAATACACAGAAAATAATCCGCTATAACGTGCCGTGATGACATCCGTTCAAGCCATGCCGTCACATGTGACCATGCGTAGCATACGCACGTTGCGATTAGCATACACGCACATGACCCATACAAGGCAGCGTCACATGTGACCAATGTACTGCCCTAGATACAGTACTGCATACAGTAAGCAGCGCAGTCACATGTGACCAAATACAGTAATAATTACATATAGATAGCTATTGACATAAAAGATGAATATGGTATAATGTTTCTACGAATTGAGGAAAACCCAATTCGACTAAAAACGGTCACATGTGACGGAGGTTAAAAATGAATGAAGATGTTTTGAACGGTTTTATTGATGAACTGACGGACGAACTGAATCACTACGCAACAGGGCTTACGATGAGTGAGGAGTGCCTGAACAAAGTGGTAGACATAGCGTGTCGCTACGCTAACTACCAAATGCAGATGCAGTAAACGAAATACGGCGCTCGGTCACATGTGACCGAGCGTTGCAATTAAACTCAAAAACGAATCGGAGGTTACACGATGGACATGTTTACTTTTCAGGTTTTTTCACAGTCGTTTTTTCACTCTGCGGAATTTGATAAAGAGGCTGTTGCACTCTGCAAGCGTTACAATGTCGGTGGTTATCCGATGCGTACTTGGAAGGTTTGCAAAGCCTTCTATCAGGAGTTTCCTCGTAACTTTGCTTTTTTCAAGGAGTTTCATGCTCTCTGCAAAAAGTACTACGACTGCTCTGAAATATTTCTCCAGAGAGTCTAAATCGTGATAGGCAGTCGGTCACATGTGACCGACTGTTAAACGGCATTGACGGTCTAAAGCCCGTCTGAAACGCTGTACTAAACGCAAGGAGGCAAGACGATGGACGGATTTACTATTGAGTGTACGCTGTGTGATTACTGCCCTTTCCACACAAGTTCGGCAGTATTCTGTGAGAAGTGGAAATGCGAGATGGCGCAAGGAAAAGTATATGCAGACTACGAGGCAGGGGAAGTTGACGAAATGCGTATGTCGGTTGAACTGCTCCGTATTCGTGATTCGTTTGCAGACAAGATTGCCAAACAGTTTGCAACGCTGTTACCTGCTCCACCTTCGGTGGTTTGCTGCCCGTAACTATTGACATATAGATAATTATATGTTACAATGGTTTAACAAATGAGGGAACTCGTTTGAAACCAAATCGGTCACATGTGACCAAACGGAGGCAGTATGGGATACTTAAAATGTGAGTTTGCAGGTAAGTGTAGCGGTTGTGGAATTGGTGAATTTGCCGATGATTATACGTTCTTCCACACTAACTGCTGCTTGAAACAGTTTGTAATTTGCTAATCGTGATAGGCTTGGTCACATGTGACCAAGTTAAACGGCATTGACGGTCTAAAGCCCGTCTGAAACGCACCAAATACAGATGTATTTAGTGTGTTAAATAACTCTACGAGGAGGATTTTATGTTCTACGAGCTGCTCAACCTAGCCGCTAAAGCGGTGTGGGTAATCTTCTTGTTGTATTTTGTGTTTAGCTTAAAGTATTTAGAAAAGAGTAGTAATCCGTAAGTAGTTTTGTTGGTTTAGTGGGTATGCAAGGCTGTATTTAGCGCCGTTTATTGTGGGGTGTGTCGAAACTCCCCGTTTGCGTTGCGTACAGCCCTGCAAACGTAGAGGTTACAGCCCTGCAAACGTAGAGGTTACAGCGCTCCGTACAGCCCTGCAAACGTAGAGGTTACAGCCCTGCGTACCAACGAGATGCAGCCCTGCAAACACAAGACATACGGTCACATGTGACTCCATTCGGAGCGCAGGTGACCAATCACATAGGAGGTGCAACATGCACATCTTACGCAAAGCAGGAAGCACAGAAAAATTCTGCAATACCATCTACAAATTAAGAAGGGAGCCACGCATCATTCGCCAGCACAAGCAATACCTTGCTGATACGTTTATAGGGGCAATTCCCCTAATCAAGCGTATCGCAGCCGCTACTAAAGATTTGGGGAGGTGTAGAATAGTCTACAGTACCACAAGCTAGCAGAGCCTTTTTGTAATGAAAGGGTGACATAGGCAGTATACATAAGGCGGCAAAATCCCCGCCAACGTGATGGATGCTTTAGGGGTATCTCGTGGGTTTCTAATAAGATTAGACCTAGACGAACTGCAAACCCCTAAAAGCACTAAACGACAGCCCGAGTCCAAAGTCTTGGGGACGGTCACATGTGACCGATAAAAAGGATTTGTAACGAAGGAGGGTAAAATGGCAATGCGGGATATTATCTTTGTGGCAATCAAGGGGGAATCTCTGGTGCGTATAAATGAGCACCAAATCCGTGCTCACGACATGCTTGGGTACGAGTGCTATGCGACCAAGAAAAAACTGTTCCACAATACAACTCGCAAATCGTTTTTTGCGGGTAAGCCTATCCGTGTAAGGGAGGCTATTTGACCATCACAGTAAGCAACAATGGGCGCAGCATAACAGTCAATACCGAAACCGAAACGGTCACATGTGACTCCAGTTGGAGCGCAAGCGACCTCACTTAATCATGGAGGAACTACAATGGACGTAAGAACAGCGGCGGCAAGAATTTATCAGTTTACATCCCTGCTCAATACTAATGGTACTAAAGGCTTCACTCTGCGTACTGCGTACGACGAGTATGAGTGGGCAGGTGGTGGATACGAGGACATTAATCATGCTTATCGGGAAACCGCTGCCATGATGGAGTTTCTTAACGAAGCACTCGCTAACGTAGAACCTATGTCTGCGTTCCAGATAGAGTGGCATAGGGACAATTCCGTATTCAGCATCATGTCCGGTGTGGAAGAAGACAGTATTATGGCATATTCGTTTAACGAATGGGTAATACTTCGCCGTTGGTTCAAGTACTGCGTTGAGTTCATGTACGGTGGGCGTTTGAACTGGGAAGAAGTAATCCCCGTTGAAGCTATCCCGACCATGCGGGACTTCATCAAGGACGCACGACTTACCGCTTACTAAACCGTCACATGTGACCAACTATTTACTTACAGTTAGCTATTGACATAAGAAATTAGATGTGTCATAATTGTTTCACAAATCGCAGCAAATTCTAGCAAATAGGTCGCTTGCGCTCCGAATGGAGTCACATGTGACCAACGGAGGCAGAACATGACGTATCAGGAAATACTCAAGGCTATCACGAAGTGCGCTACAGTCTATGTCGGGTCTAAACTTACTTACGATGATAAGTACTCTTTCAAGATTTCCAAAACGGAAGCTAGAGCAGCTGTAGAACTTCGGCACTCTAGTGACCCTGACGCAGAGTTTAACGCAGCATATTATGTCAACACCAAGACGCTTTGGATTGGCTAACTAAACGGTCACATGTGACCAACGGAGGATGTATGAAAGTACAGGTAATCGAATGGTTGGATGGTATGAGCTACCCTGTCGAGTGCTCGGAGGATGCGGACTTACTAGCCGTATACCTGTTCGGCGCTGCGCTCGAATTCGTAGCAGACCGTAATGAAGACTACGTTGCACGCCTTGACGCACTCGGTATGCCTAATGCCCATACTAACCCAGATGCGTGGTGGTTGTGGTATTGGGCGAGGTAATTGGCACTGATGAGCGGGAAACCGCCTTGGGCTGCTAGCCAAGCAGCCGAAACGCCGTGAGGCGTCTGCCACTGGCAGGTCACATGTGACCAAATTTAAGGGTTATAGCCCACCAAAAAGGAGATTCACCATGTCAAACATCATCAACGTAACAACGGTAGCATCTGCACTCGTAGCTCTGAAACTCACCAACAGCAAGATTGAGAAGGCAACGCAGGGTGTCCAGTTCTGCGCCCAGTCCGTTGGCAACAAGGCTCCAACTGGATTCAGTTCCGTTGAAGAGTTCGCTTCGACTGCGAAAGCAAAACTCCAGTCGATTACCGACCTTATCTCGTACCGTAACAGGCTTAAATCCGCCATTGTTGCGTCCAACGCATCCACAAGGGTACAGGTCGGCTCTGTATCCATGACGGTCGCAGAAGCCATTGAGCGCAAGTCATCTATTGCGTTCGATAAGCATCTGCTCGGCACACTTGCCACACAGATGAACCAGTCGTGCCGTTTGGTAGATAAGACCAACGCAGACGTTCAGGTAAAACTGGACTCTATAATTGCCTCTACGGTGGCAAAGGACTCAAAGTCCGCTTCCGAAGATACGGAGGCTATTACCAAGTCCTATCTGGACAGGAACGGGGCAAAGCTGCTTGACCCGTTGGATTTGAAGAAGTACATCGAAGCCTTGACAAACTCCATAGAGGAGTTTGAAGCCAACGTAGACCTGGCTTTGACGGCTTCAAACGCTGTAACACCTTTGACCGTTTCATAGCGGTCACATGTGACCGCTGTATGCACGAAAAACTCTAAAAGTAATCCCCTAGCAGGTCTGGGTTAAGACCTGCACTTACGCTCGATATGCGACCTATGGCTCATACCCACCCATTTAAAAGGTCAAAGTTCATCAGGCAACTTATGTTGCATCAGGACTTAAGCATCAAGTGTAAGGACTCTTTAGTTCACGATTTAAGATTCAGTGCCTATCGAATAGGCATCAGAGTTTGACCAAATCCATGACTAAAGGTTTACAGGTGGTGATTACGATACCTTGAGTTCTCCTCATGGCTGTGCATACAGCACTCCCCCATCACTATTGTGGTGTGGTGGAGTCGGGTCTACATGACGAAAACACTTAACATCCACACGGAGGACTAACCGTTATTAGTCCACAGACGCCATTGATAATGATTGGTGCGTAGGTGTCACAGCCTATCAAGCGACTAATCACCTATTAAAAGGTCAGACCTCACAGGTCAGGACTCAAGCGTCATGTATCAGACTTCTTTATAACTTGGTGGAGGCTAGCGCCTGTGAAGCTGGGTTTTAAAAGTCACGACTCATGGTCACATGTGACCATCAGAGTTTGTTCAAACCTTCGGTTAAGGTTTTGGGATTTGTGGTTCGCCCTAGTGTTTCCTCGAAGCTGTCATGTAGGCTCGATTGCATCACATCACACAATTTGGAGGAAATATGAGCAGAGCATTTGAAGGTGACAATTCTATGGTCATCATTAAACGTGGTAACTCCTGCGAATACTGCAAGCACCTTGATGCTTTCCAAGAGGCTTGTTGGCTGCACGATTGTATTTTGCCGGATAACGCAGACATATGTATCTGCGAAGATTTCGTTTACGGAGGTAACTAATGAAGTTAATCCTAGTTAGAGGACTCCCAGGGTCGGGGAAGTCTACGTTTGCCAACTCACTCTGTCTGCGTGTAGTGGAAGCAGACCAGTATTTCGTAAACACTGCGGGAATATACACATTCGACCCGACACAGCTACCAGAAGCACACTTGTGGTGTGCCAGAGAAGCCTTCACTTGGCTTAAATGGGAGCATGACGTTGTAGTTGCCAACACCTTCACGCAACGCTGGGAGTTTAAGCGTTATGAAGTAATGGCAGAACTGATGGGCGTAGAACTGGTTGTATACAAGTGCGTAGGCAACTTCCAGAACGTCCACGGTGTGCCGGCGGAAGCAATCCAAAGGATGAAAGACCGTTGGGAGGACTATCCCAATGAAATCGAAGTGCCTATCGGATAGGCACAATTCAAACGGTCACATGTGACCCAAGGAGGTGGCGCTTATGCGCAAGGAACGAAAGACGATACTGGCAACGGGGCGTAGTTATCTGTCAACCTTAAACCTCATAAGGGAGAAATCACTATGTGTAACAATCTCTATAAGACCATCAATTCGGGACGGCTAATTAAAGTACTATACAAAGGCGCAGGAGTCATACTTTGGGTGTGGGAAGATAATCAGAGCGCACAGCCTAACTCTACGCCAGAAGCACAGTTTAGAGAGGTCACGGTTAATTGTGCCTCAATCAAATTCAAACGGAGGCGGAAGTGAAAGAAGAATACTTGAAAGCGGCTAAAGCGGTTTTGCGTAACATTGTTACGCTACCTCCCAACAAGGTTATGAAAAGTAAGAAGGACTATAACCGCAAACGTGACAAAGCGGTCACATGTGACGGGAGGTAGTTATGCCGATAGCATCAAGAGCCGTGAAGTCGTCAGATTACGCACCAGAAGCCCCACTTATATTCAAGGTAGGTGACGTATTAAGGATTCAATGCGACACCTTAGTATTCAAGGTGGGCGACATAGTAAAAGTAGACAAGGTGGAATATTCGGGATGGCAGTTCTACCATTGCTCACTAATTAACAGAGGAGGTAAGGAAATAGGAGTGTCGCATCCTAGGTATTGTACTAGTTGGCTAGCTAACTGGGAAGGTCTACCTGTAACAACTAATTCAATCCGTTTCAAAAGGAGGCGAGAGCCATGTGTCAATCGGGATGTAAGTGTCGTAAGCCCTGCATAAGCTGTAACTGTATGAAACGTGTTGTTCCGTCACATGTGACCACTAAAAAGTAAGGAGTTTATCAATGTTTAAGTCATTAAATTCAAAAGCGTACTACGTTGGAGGCTGTGTCCGTGACCATTATTTTGGTATAGCGGCAAAGGATATAGACTACTCCATCGAATGCACACGAGAAGAATTTGAGGCTGTCTTTCCCGATGCTGAATGTGTAGGTGCGGACTTTCCCGTCTATCTTATTGACGGCAATGAGGTAGCGTTGACCCGTACTGAACGTAGCACTGGAGAATCACATCAGGAGTTTGCTATAGAAGCAGGAGTATCCATAGTAGACGACTTAAAGCGAAGGGATTTCACCATTAATTCTATCGCTATAAACTACCAGACGGGAGAAGTAGTTGACCCGTTTAACGGTAAAATGGACATTTGCCACAAAATCCTTCGTAGTCTTAATACGACTGCGTTTACGGACGATGCAGTCCGTATATACAGAGGATTACGGTTTCTCTCTCGATTCGCTCTAACTTTAGACGCCGATACTCGTAATGCCATGCGGTCGGCTAAACGGTCACTTGTGACCGTAAAGGCAGAGCGAATCGAGAAGGAATTGAAGAAGATGTACGCAGAATCCCCGCAACCTAGTGCGTTTTTCGAGGCTCTGTTAGAGCTTGACCTGCTAGACGTACACTTTGCTCCGTTAGCGGCTCTGGCTCTAGTACCTGCCGGTCCGCACGAGCATCATGGGGACAATACCGCCTTCCAACATACGATGGAAGTAATCGACCGCTGCAAGGCGGACGGCTGTAGCTTCGATGTGTTTGTGGCGTGTCTGTGCCATGACTTTGGTAAGGGTACTACTGACCCTGCCATACTTCCGCATCACTATGGACATGAGAACCGTAGTGCGGACATAGCTCAAGACTGGCTGCTTGAGAACCGCTTTAGTGGATACACAGTTGCCTTAACGCTATGTGTAGCAAGAAACCATATGAGGATGCAGATATTAGACAAGATGAAACCGTCTAAACGTATCAGGTTTATTCGGTCGGTGAGGGAACATTACAGGGACGACCTTCTGTGTGCCTGTAATTGTGACCATCGTTTAGGTGAGAGAGCGTACATATGGGGCGACCTGCGTAACTCTCTGATTAACACCAAGATTGACCTTGATGCAATTAAGCACTTGTCAGGAGATGCCTTAAAGCAGCGCATTGAGAATGTGTACATAAGTGCCTATAAACACTACATATCTTAAATGGGCGGACTTGACATAAGGAATTACTTATGTTATAATGGTTTAACGAATTGAGGAGTGCATCCAAAATTCTGCGTAACATTGTTACGCAAACTATCTACTTGATTGTAACTAACTATCAACGGTCACATGTGACCGAAACCAAAAAGGAGAAGTGAGCATGGCAACTTCAATTTCGGAATTTCAGGTGGGAGATGAGGTAAAAGTAATTGCAGAATCAGACGGTTGGGGCAGCCACGTAACGGCAGGAGATATCGGAGTGGTGTCCCAGATTTACATGGATTCCAACGCCCTGCGTGTTGACTTCCCTAACCACGAGGGATGGTACGGTAGGGTTTCCTGTTTCGAGAAGATTGCGAACGCAGTTGATACAACAGGTGTTCTTCCTGAACTGCGCTCTATTCTCACCGATGTTGAGAAGGAACTTGTCGGTACAGTAGTAGACAAAATCTGTGACCGTCTGCCAGAGATTCCTTCTACCTACCTTGAGAAGGTTGTTAAGCTGGGTCTTAAACACAAGACTCGACTCAACGACATTCTTGGGGAGTCACATGTGACCAACGGTCTCCGTACGGTACTCGACCTCGAAGCATCAGAGGACGATTGGATTGAGGACGTCCGCAACTGGGCGTTGAAACAGGCAATCCTGCGTTACTTCCCTGTTGAGTCCATCGAGTGCCACAAAAACTCGGTAACTCTGCGTGGGTCTACCCAACCGCAGCGTCTGACTAAGGTCATTATGAAAGACCTTGCAAAGTACCGCCTTACCCACCCGTTCCGTACTTGGATGCAGGAGAACTATGCAGACAAGAAGGAAGGCGAGTACGGGCAGTTCTTGGGTGAGATGCTGTCGTCCAAGCGTAGTGGTAAGGTTATCGTTATATCTACCAATGCGTTTGACTACATCACCTCTAGCGGTCGCTACTGGAACTTGGCTTCGTTCTCTAGCTGCCACAACTACGATGGTTGCCACTTCTCCGGCAACTTCTCGTACATCAACGATGCAATTACTCTGATTGCCTACGTTGCACCTGCCGACCGCCTTGATTACAAGGAAGGGCGTTCTTGGGTGTACCTGCCAGAGTCTATTGACTGTGTGGTACAGCCGAAGTCCTACGGCTCTTTCAATGAAGTTCAGCGTAAACAGGTACGGGAGTATCTTGAACGCAAGATTGAAGAGTACCGCAGTTGGGGTAAGGTGTCGTGGTCAGCCCGTAATGTTGATAACTGGCACAGACGTGAGTGTTGTACGGCGGCTTACTTTGATTCTGGATGTGTGCGCTTTGCATACCCTATCGAGTTGAAACCGTCGTATAAAACTACGCACCCTTTTCTTCAGTTTGACGAGGCTATCTGTCCAGAGTGCGGTAATAGACACACCAATGCCGAGAACGGCGTGTGTGAGGACTGCGATGGAGGCGACCGTTGCTGCTGTTCGGATTGTGGCGACCGTGGCTATGAGGACGATGGTCATTATAGTGAAAATGGTCACTGGTACTGTGACCATTGCTACCACAACATATTTACTAACTGCTACGATTGCGGTAGGGAGATGGATATCGAAAATGACTCCTTATTTGAAGTCAACGGTCACGACTACTGTGAGCGGTGCTTCGACCGTAGATTCGCTACTTGCGAGGACTGTGGAGCAGTTGTACCTAACGGAGATATCGCCAGTACATCTGAAGGGGACTTCTGCGAATCGTGCTGTAAAGAGCATGGATTATCTCGCTGTGAGGACTGCGGAGAGTGGGTAGAAGAGGATACCTTGGTCAAGATTGAGGATACAGACGAGTTCGTCTGTGCTGACTGTGCGGAGTCTTGGTATCCATGCTCCGAGTGCGGCAAGGTGTTTTCCGAGTGGGCTGACGACGAACTTGAACTCTGCTCCTGTTGCATAGGAGCGGAGGACTCCGACCCTACGGAAGCCACGCTGCCTATCGAAAAGGCAGTCACATGTGACCACTACTCTAACCAACTGGCACTTGCTGCGTAACATTGTTACGCAAACTAAACGTCTAGCAACCCCAAAGGAGGGTAACGTAATGACTAAAGAACACATACCGGCACTTGATATTAAGGCAATTTTGGCACTCGAAACCGACCAAGTATTCGGTCACATCTTCTTCCACCTACACAAGGTCTATGGCAAGAATCCGATTAGTGACTGGCGTAACTACATGGTGTGGGAAGGCGACAATCCTACGATGCTCGTAGCACACATTGACACCTGTACGAGAGTCTCCGTAAAAATTAAGCAGAAGAACAATGTAATCTACAACCCTAACGCAGTGCTTGGCGCAGATGATAGAGCCGGTGTATACGGACTAATCAAGGCAGCTAGAATTTGCAAGAAGAAGGGAATCCCGTTACCTACACTCATATTCACAAACGGAGAGGAGCGAGGCGGTATAGGTGTCAAGGCTCTTATCAAATCAAACCTACTGGACGTAGGAGGCAAGCGACTATTTGTAGAACTGGATAGGCAATCATGTAACGAGTATGTGTTCTACACCTGGGAGTTGCCGAAACCTGTCAAAAAGTATGTGGAGAGTTATGGATTCGTTAAAGGTCTAGGCTCTTATAGCGATATTACTGACCTTACAGCACACTACGAGATTCCGTCTGTAAACCTGTCAATCGGGTACTACCATCAGCATACCCGAAACGAAAGACTGCACATCGACGAAATGGAGTTCACCATAAATCGAGTAGTGCGTATGCTACAGAATCCGATTTCAGAACTGCACGTTTGTAAAGACACTTACGATAGTCAATGGGATAAGTATGACGCATTGGATGCCCATTACTACGACCGTAGGTATGCCGACTACGACCGTACGTATATGGATAGACCACATATGAGCAGCGGCAACAAGGTTATCCCGTTGAGGGACAAAACGGTAAGCCTTAAACAGTACAACTACGAAACTGATATGTACGAGTACTACGATAAGGAAGATGCCACTTCGGATATCAAATTCGAGGACTCATCTACGGCTTACTACGCAAGTTCTAATGCGTACCTTACGGCTAAACCTTTGCTCGACATTGGTGATGTAAAAATCAAAGCCCGTAGGGAACTACTTATGGACGGCATGTTGTACTCCGATTGGGATGATGTTAGTGACGATGTATTTGATTTGCTCGTCATGCTTGAGTACTCCTTCGGTGAGTACATAACTATTAACCCAATGAATCCAGAGGCGGCTTTCGAGGCTGCATGGGACGAGACCATTAAACATCAAGAATTTAAGGAGAGATTATAATGGCTATGGATTTGTTTCAGGTAGGACTATTGGCTAAATATACAAGTTCGCAGGGAGTAACTAGTACTTCATACATAGAAGGTGTCCGTAAAAATCGTAGCGGTACGTATTACTTTTTTAGAGAAACTGGATGGTTATTGCAGTCACATGTGACTGCAGTAGCTACTGATAAAAAAATTATGTACATGAAACGTAGGAAGGAAGGGGGATTGCTAGCAACTAGACCTATAAGAGGTAAAGCTGTTTTAGGCGGTATGTCTTCACCTTTCAAATTGGGAGATATTGTAAAAATAATATCTAATAGCAACAGCCACGACCTTGAAATTGGTGACATCGTACGAATACGAAGAAACGACTATTATGGCATAAACAACAACGGTAGTGCATGGAAATTATCTGCAAGCTCTAATACTTTTAGAGACGTAGACCTTGAACTGGTAGGGATTAGCGAAAAGCGTACCTTATCAGACTACCCCTACTAGGAGGCGTCGTGGAATACAAAAGAGATGATATGGTAAGAATTGTTGGCAACATATCGCATCACTGCTTTTCAATAGGCGAAATAGTTAAGATTACGGATTTACACCTTAATTACTACGGAATAGGTCAGCATGTATACAAGGGAAATAGTGCGAGTTGTGGGTGGTTTAGGCAGCAAGAAGTAGTTCCGGCTAACGCTAATACTATACGGTTCAAGCAACGTAGAATTAAACCGTCACATGTGACCACATAGGAGGCAGTATGCAACTAGACGCTGACAAAAGAGTTCTGTGTTCAAGGATTAACTCTTGTAAGAACGAAAACGAACTTAAAGACCTGATAGCGGAAATAGCAGAGAAAAGTCTGTTATATGGTGCTCCGGCTCTGGATGCGTACGCTTATGGTGTTGTGGACGGTTACGCTATCGGTTCTGAAAACAATACTTACGAAGAGGACATACTGCGCTACTACTACAGACTCGGTTACAATAGGGGCGTGTTCCTCTACTGTGAAACCTTGGAGGGCGAATGAAAAGGTTCGATATTGCTTGGCACGATGAAGAGATGGTGTATTGCGATGATGGTTGTTATGTTGATTTTAGGGAGGTAGAAGCACTTATCAAAGAACGTGACCGCTACCATACTGCGCTTGAGAGGATAGCAATCCACCCATTGCGTAATTGTTATATGCTAGTTGACATCGCCCGTGAAGCACTCAAAGAGGAGGTATATGATAAATGAAAGCAATATCAACCAAAGATTTTGGGACTTTCCATATTTCAGAATGCAAAGACGGATTCTGGCTCTGGGACGAAACCAGAGAGATGAATCTATCTATGAGAGCAAAGACAAGCGATGATGCTTTTGTAGAGGCTATTGAGTACTACCAAGGGCGCTTAAAACGAATTGAGGCTGAGTACAGAAGTCTTAAAGACAAGGTTGATATTTTTGTTAATCAATTTGTTGATGAGGAGGACTTATGAACACCGAAAGAGATAAGTTTCTGACAGAAGCAATGGGTGATTGTTGGCATGAAGCAAAATATTTATATCAAGCAACCCCGTATGACACACCAGATTATGAATGCAGGTGTGGGAAAAGATGTTCCGAAAAATCATTCAAAAATAACAACTTCTCCACTTGGGAAGGGTTCGGCAAGCTGTGGGAGTGGGCGCAGAAGCAAGAGTGGTGGATATACCTAGGTTTTATAGGAAATTACACGGAACAATTTACTGCAAGTGAATTTACCCATAAAGACTGTATAATTAATCCAGACCGCTTTGCGGATGCTGTTTACAATTATCTCAAGGAGGCAAACGAATGAGTGAGTCAGGATTTAGACGACTACTGGACATTGGAGACAAACAAATACGGAAGGAGTTGCAAGATGACTACTACTTCATATCTAAAAATAGGATGGAAAACTTTGTCTATTGCCTAGAGTCTGGGGCAAAAGAATTAGATGAACTTAAATCCGAAAACGCCTCGCTGCGGGAAGAAGTCAAAGCATTAGAGTCAAGACTTGCTGCGGCGATAGACCTCCTCGATGATGTTAAACCTTCGGAGATGGAAAGTATCACAGGTATTGACAGAGTAAAGTGCCAGCAACTTCTGCGGAAGATTTGTTGGATGCCATAGAGGAGACAAGCGAATGAGTAACATAAGACGTTACGGATTCAAGGAAGGAACCAGACCTTACATCCCGCTACAAGAGGATGGGATGTGGGTTTTGTACGAAGACCATATGCGAGAAGTAGAATGGCTAAAAGAGATTGACCATAGTGCCATTCTAGCTATGGAACAACGTGCTGAACACTACCAAGCTGCGCTTGAGAGGATAGTAAATATGTGTATTACAACTAGACTATCAAATGAGAAGCACCGCACTTGAAGCTCTAAACTATCGAGACCGTCACATGTGACCAACAAGGGGGAAGTATGGATGAACTGCCTAACTATCACTATGTTCATTGCTGCGGTAACTGCCTGTATAAAGAGGACTTAAGCGATTACGGTTCAGTATGCGGTTTTCCAGATATAGGAGCGGATATACCCATAGACGAGTACGCTTTGTGTGACAACTGGAAGTGTTGGACTAATCTATAGGAGGACTAACAACATGGCAAGAACACTAATTGAAGAGTTGGAAATGGAAGTTAGCATCAGGGATAGAGAAGATGCCTTGAGAGCAAAACGTAAGCGGACAGTGGCTGAATGCGGAAACCTACTCGTATCGGTAGCGGAGGAGCATCTTGGAGATGTGTCCCTGCTGCAAGTAAATGCTTGTGGAACTAACATACCGTTTAAGGCATCTTGCAGTACGGACGGAGAGTACTTCCACTATACCATTTCGGCAGTAGATTGCAACGGTAAGACCCAGAGGGCAGAGTCGCTACGAGTATCTACCAACCACGAGGCAACGCAACTATGGTCAAAGCATTTATCTTCGGATACTACTAGATATCCCAACAGAGAAGTATTCGTTGAGCAGCTTGACTTGATGATGCGCTACCTGTTTAAGCATTGTACTACGGAGTCTTTGAAAGCCTACTTATCGTACAAGAAG
This sequence comes from uncultured Parabacteroides sp., assembly GCA_964534355.1. GTDB lineage: Bacteria > Bacteroidota > Bacteroidia > Bacteroidales > UBA7332 > CAXXIC01. Next base: position 1,859 of record CAZHNZ010000094.1, on the reverse strand, counting down.
GTTAAAGAGGTATACAGCTTCAAGTGTGCGGAGTGTGGTCATACAGGTAACTTTATAGCTACTGCTGTAACATACCAGAGGGTGATTGTTAATCAAGCTGTCGATATTGAGGAAGCTCTGGACTGCCCAGACTATTCGTTTACGGACTTCGCCTGTGAGAAATGTGGCGGAACAGGAGTAATTGGAGGGAACCTATGATAGTACTACTATTACTAATAACAGTAGGCATTATGGTTGCGTTTGGTATCTGCTACAATGCCGAACAAAGATTATTAGAAAAAACTTATGCGCCGTACGGCATCCATAAGAGTGATTAAAACCGTGGGCTACGCCAAACTATTGAGCTAGAATTTCTATAATTAGTTTTTCTCGGCAACACAGGTGTTAGGGTAGCACATTTTTTCGGGTTTGTCAAGTAAAAAAATATTATTTTTGTCTAATACATAAGGAGTACATATGAGATGTTACAACGTGCCAGTAACTATAGAGTATCCAGACGGTAACAAAATTCCTGGGACTTGCATAGACTTTACTATGAGTCAAGCGGTGGGTTCAACCGTGTGCATATCTAAAACCGACTTTACAATGATAGAGCGTGAAAAGGTTGACAGAGACACAGGCAGCTTAACTCCTGCGATTTATAAACGAGGTGTGACTGCTGTAAGAGAGCCACACCTAGAGTTCACCAAGCGTAGGGACGGAACGTGGAAACAGAAGGGTTCACGAAGTGTAATAATGCATTGGAATTGTACCGACATCAACCTAGTATTCAAGTAGGTCACATGTGACCAACCAATCTGCGTAACAATGTTACGCAAAACCAAAAGGAGACTATATGCAGATTGCAAGAACAAAACTGGATGCGTTTTTAGCTAAAACGGCAGGTAAGATATTTACTGCGGACTTCGTTAAAAAGGACGGAACTGTTCGTAGTCTTAACTGCCGAAAGGGAGTCAATCAGTTCTTGAAGGGTGGTACTAATAAAGTAGTTCAAGCGTCCAATGATTACATTACTGTGTATGACATGCAGAAGCGTGGGTACAGAACTCTGAACCTAGGGTCAGTACTAGCGGTGCGTTTCCAAGGCAATGCTTATTCTATAGGTGATTAACATGGAGATACCCGACAACGCTATTCAGTCACATGTGACCGTAGTGGAATCGGTGGGAGCTTGCTTAGTGTTAGATAGGGTACTGACCTTCCCACCGCATCTCAGAGGCAAGAAGTTCAAACTAATCTTAATTCCGGAGGACAGATGAAAGTAAAACGTAAATGTGTTTGGTCTATAAGTGCTTGCCATTCTGACGGAGGTGAGTACTTCTTCAAGAGGTTCTTTACCGCTGTAAGAGCCAGAGCCTATATGCGGTCTATGTTATTGAGCAGAGACGATTACCTAAACTTTACGCTACTGTGTAGGTGCATTGACAAGGGCAGTATCAAATACAAAATGTGGAGTTATAAATGAGCGCCTTTAATGACGGATTGCTGCCTGTAGACTTCTACTGCCCTAGGTGTGGCGGGGTTGTTGGGTGGAGTCAGAAGGATGGTGTGTTCTACTGTCTAGCACCTGGGACTTGTGCTTGGTACTCTTACGAAGATGAAATGGAGGATTACTAAAATGAACATGGAGCAAATTCTAGCTGTAAAGTGTGCGTATGCTGACTTGGTGGGTGCGTATCAATGCACCGCAGACGACGATAGTATTGACGTCAGTTCCCACGACTGGGAATCTCATTTACAAACTATACAGGACTTGGAGAAGGCTTTTAATTTCATCGAACCAATAAAAGACAAACGACTACTTAGTAGGGAGGATTAATATGAAAGTAGATTGCAGAGGTGTGACGGAGTGTGCGATG
>CAZHNZ010000093.1:0-16520 GCA_964534355.1 uncultured Parabacteroides sp. | reverse complement strand
TTTTCCATAAAAATTACCCCAAAAGTTTTTTGTCTAACTTTTGGGGTACAGTTCATTATCCGAAACAGCCTGTTTTTGTTTATTCAAAATCTTCAATTTTAACCTCTAAACTCTCGCCCAACTCAATATCTGTCGGGTCGTGACTTTCTGCTTGTCGGTGCGGATTGTCTGCTTCCTGAATAAAAGAAATAGTTTCATTCAGTCCTTCCATAAACTTCTCAAAATCCTCTTTGTACAAAAAAATCTTGTGCTTTTCAAACTGAACAATGGGTTCTTCCGACGTTCCACTCACGATTTTTTTACTCTCTGTGATGGCCAGAAAGAGCTCATCTTTTCTGTTTTTCTTTACATCCAGATAGTAAATTCTCTTCCCCGCCTTGATTGCTTTTGAAAAAACAATCTCTTGATCCTTCTTGTCTGCGAAATCCTTGTTTTTAAATCCTTCCATGGTCTGTGTTTTTCAAAAGGTGTTTTTCTGCGCCGCAATATGAGCCTTAAACTTCTTTTTCCGGTCGCATCTGTTATTATCCAAAATCCAAAATACGGGCTTTTTTTTCTTATTTCAAAATAAAAATGCACTTATTTTTTGATTTTCTTCTGCATTTACAAAAATAATGAGAAAAGTTTCGCTCTCATTTTCATACATCAAAGATTTAAACTAATTTTGCAGTTCAAAAATTAGCTCATTAAAAAAATGATAAACCGTGTTTTAATCCGTATGAAAGTAATGCAGGTACTGTATTCTTTCTACCAGAAAGAAGAGCGTTCGCTTGCTGTGGCTGAACAAGAGTTGTTGCATAGTCTCGAAAAATCGTATGAACTGTACCATTTTTTGTTGCTTCTGATGGTCGAACTAACTGATTTTCAGGATAAAAGAGTGGATGCTGCGCGAAACAAGTTTTTGCCCACCCACGAAGACAAAAACCCCAATATTAAATTTGTAAATAACCGGTTTGTCGAGTCTCTTCGCCAGAATAAGTCGCTCAACGCTTACATCGAAAGTCAGAAAATTTCGTGGATCAACGAACCTATTTTCCTCAAAAATCTGATGGAACAGATTTTGGCTTCCGATATCTACACCGATTACATGAATGAATCCGAATCTTCATTCGAATCCGATCGCGAATTTTGGCGAAATATCTTCAAAACAATCATTCTCGAAGATGATTTCATGCACGAAACGCTCGAAAGCATCAGCCTCTATTGGAACGACGATCTGATTGTTATCGGTACATTTGTACTCAAAACAATCAAACAATTTGATCCCACAAAAGGTGCAGATCAGCCTTTACTTCCCATGTTCAAAGCTTCCGACGACAAAGAGTATGCCGTCAAGCTTTTCAGACAATCTATTTTGCGCGACGATGAGTATCGTCAGATGATAGACGAACATACCAAAAATTGGGAAATGGATCGTATCGCTTTCATGGATATTATTATCATGCAAACTGCCATATGCGAGCTGCTCAATTTCCCCACCATTCCGGTCAAGGTATCGCTCAACGAGTATATCGAGTTAGCCAAGTCATACAGCACACCCAAGAGCGGTGTTTTTGTCAATGGCGTGCTCAATAGTTTGGTTAATCAGTTAAAATTGGAAAACAAACTCACCAAGAATTGATTTTTATTGTTATATTTGTATCGATAACTCAATTATTTATTAAAGAAATTACTTCATTATGACTCTTTTAAATGTTTTAATTCAGGCACCTGCGCAACAGGGAATGGGAAGCTATTCAGGAATTATCATGATGGTTCTTATTGTTGCGGTATTTTATTTCTTCATGATTCGTCCTCAGACAAAACGTCAGAAAGAGATAGCCAAAGCACGCGAGGCCATGAAACCGGGCGATAAAATTGTTACCTCAGGTGGTATGCACGGCAAAATCAAAGAGGTTGCCGATGCTTATTTTATCATTGAAATTGCTCAGGGTGTTAATATCAAGGTAGATAAAGCTTCGGTATTTGCTTCGGCTGCCGATTCTGCACAGGCAAAATAATATTTATGCTTTTATGCGCACTGAAAGGAATAAGATTAAAAAAATTCGCTTTCTGATCAAAGTGAGGAGCCTTCTGAGGAGTAAACGAACCAAGGAGCTCTTCACTTTTCTTTTCTTTGTGTTGATCGCATCTTTCTTTTGGTTTTTGCAACTCATCAAAGAGGATGTCGAAACCGATTTTCGAATACCAGTCCGCATCACCAATCTGCCCAAAGATATGGTGCTAAACTCAGACCTGCCCCGTTTCCTCAATGTGCGGGTTAAAGACAAAGGTGCTACCATTTTTAGTTACTACTTTTCGCGACCGCTTCCGGTTTTCGAAATCGACTTCAACCACCTCAAAAATGGCGAATCAACCACCTCTTTGGGTGCCGAAATCATCGTGGAGCGCCTACGCAAAAAATTTGCCCCGGGCATAGAGATTGTTTCAATTTTCCCTGACAATATTCCCCTAAGTTTTGTACATGGCGAGTCGGCCCTGATCGATGTCTCGTTGTTGAGTGCCATCTCTACATCAGCCTCATGTGGCCTGAGTGGTGCTATCGAGTATTATCCGCAGCGGGTGGAGGTGTTCGCTTCGTCCGGTGATATCAGTCGTCTCAGAAAAATATACACCCCTGTGCTCAGACTGCGAAATCTGTCCGATACCACATCGGTTACCATCGAGCTGCCGCAGCGTAAAGGCATACGTTTTGTCCCATCGCAAATAAAAGTTAGAATTCCGGTAGAAACGCTTACCGAAAAGACAATGGAAATCCCCATTCAGGGTGTCAATCTGCCCGATGGATTCACCATGCGCATTTTTCCACTCAAAGTTCACCTTGTCTGCGCAGTCGCTCTCAGCAAATACAATCAGGTAAAACCATCCGATTTTCAGGTGGTTGTCGATTACGCCGATTACAAAAACTCAGCCAGCGCCAGATACAAAATCCGACTTCTCAAATCGCCACCTTTTATCTCACGCGTCAGGCTGCAACCAGCCGAAGCAGAGGTGTTAATAGAGGAGAGCCTGCAATGACAATCGTCGGACTCACCGGCGGCATTGGCAGCGGAAAATCTGTCGTCGCCCGATTCTTTACTCTGTGCGGTATTCCCGTATACAATTGCGATCTGCACGGCCGTCGACTGATGAACGACTCACCAACTCTTCGCGCCGGTATAATTGCTCTTTTGGGCCCCGATGCATACCAGAATAATCAGCTCAACCGCCAGTTTGTCAGCAGTCAGGTTTTCCATTCGCCACACCTGCTCGCACAACTCAATCAGCTTGTTCACCCCGCTGTTCGTGCCGATTTCCTGTCATGGGCACACCTTCAAAGCAGCCACATCGTTGTTGTCGAGTCGGCCATCCTCTTTACCTCAGGCCTCAATCAGGTGACCCACAAAAACATCGCCGTCATTGCCGACATCGAAACCCGAATTCACAGAGCTGCCCTTCGCGACCATCAGCATCCCGACCAAATCCGTAGCCGCATTGCCCATCAGATTTCCAACGACGAATTTATCCGGCTATCTGATTTTGTCGTCGTAAACAACGACATTACACCCATTATTCCACAACTTCTCTCTATTTTATCGGTTTTATAGCCCTTGTTAACATTTTAAAACACATTCTCTTTTGCACACTAGATTTTCCTTTTTATATTTGCGCCCCGTAAATATAAATGTAAAGCTATGTTGAAAACAATTTTGTCTATATCCGGCAAACCCGGTCTTTTTAAATTAGTATCTCAGGGTAAAAATGCACTTATTGTCGAGTCGTTACTCGATGGCAAAAAAGCACCTGCACATTCCCGCGACAAAGTAATCTCTCTCAACGATATCGCTATCTATACCGAAGAGGGCGAAAAACCTTTGCGCGAAGTTTTCCAGACAATCTTCGAAATGCAAAACGGACAACCGCTCACCGTCGATGTGAAAAACCAAAACTCTTTGCGTGCATTTTTTGCCGAAGTTTTACCCACATACGAGCGCGATCGTGTATATCCTGCTGATATCAAGAAAGTTGTATCATGGTATAATCTCTTGTTGGCCAACAACCTGACCGATTTCGTTTCTCAGCCTGAGGCCGAAACCGAAGCCTCTGTTGCAGAGTAAACCGCAAAAAACGATTATAAAAAAAGCGTCCACTTTATTTAGTGAACGCTTTTTTATTTTTTAGGTCGCGCCCCTCGCTTACTCGGGTCGGGCTATACGTTGCAAGTCCTCGCCGGTTCATCTTTATGTTCATTTTCAGGCAGTTGTAGCCGGCTGTGGGCTTTCCACTTCTATCCCTCGCGCAGAAGTTACCACTTATATCGCGGCATTCAAAACCCTTACCCCAAACTGTCGAACAAAGCAGCCACCTCTTTTTTATAAATTCCACCCTCGTGCAGCTTCTTATCACCCAAATAAAACGTCGGAACATAATAGTAGTCATACGAATCAGCTCGTTCCACCTCTACCAACTCATCCACTACCTCAATCCCGATATGCGCATACTTTCCATCACGCTTCAATTCATCAATATACGACAGCGCCATCTTGCAAAACGGACAATTGGGCTGTATAAACAGGGTAAGTTTCTTCATATTTTTTTTGTTTGTGCTTTATTTGAATTTGTTTTAATCTAACAATAATGCAACCCCGAATGTTTATCACTTACTTCTTCTCTTTCTTCCTCTCTTATACTTTCACCTGATCTCTATCTGTAAAAATAACATCAAATATTCCGAATAAATTGCTTATTATTGCATTTATGTAAAAATAAGCCTGAAAATAATTTCTTATTTTTACATGTGCTTGGCCAATAGTTTTATTCATACATCCAGTTCGATTTTTGTACCAAAGTAATAACCCCAATATTATAAGCATAAATAGCCGCCGGCACAAACGTTATTTGGATATCATCCACCGTTTTGTTACCCGTTTGGTCCATCGTGGTCACGAGTGTGGCTTTGAACTTATTCTGATTGCAAAAGTGCAGTAAACTGCACAGTTCCTGTGGCCGGTTGAAATACCGGTTGCTCCATTTTATCTCTACACACCATTGTGGTTTGAATAGTTTATTGTCTATCAGCACAATATCAACTTCACCTTCCGACCTTCCCATTTTCCACCGGGCGTACTTCAAATCCAGATTTTCCCGGTGCATCCACTGCGAAAATATGGCCGTTTCCACCATATTTCCGGTCTCGTTGTCTGTCTCTTGAATAGGTGAAAACAGCGCTGTCCTGAGCGATGGATTAGTGAGGTATACCTTGAAATTCGTTATTCGTTTAAATTTCTTGGCATTATCGTCTATTTTGTGTATCACTTTGATCAAAAATGCCGCTTCGAGATATTCGAGATAACGCTTAATCACCTCTTTCTGTATCCCGCTCTCTTGTGTGAGTCGCTCAAACGAAAATTCATTGCCGGTATTGTAGGCCAGATAACTGAAAAAACTATTCAGCTCCTGCACATCCTTTATACCATATAAACTTGGTAAATCGCGTAGCAATACCTTATCTACAATATCACTTTTCACATATCTGCCCATATCTTTTTGTATCTTTTCCGACAGCACAACCTCAGGATATCCCCCATAGTTGAGGTAATCAAAAAATTCTTTGTTCAGGGCTTTGTAGTCGTGTGTGGTGAAAAACGGAATCTCTTTTCCATCATACACAATCGATTTGGACTGAACAAGATGGGTCAGCCCTTTCAGATGGATATATTCGTGAAATGTAAGCGGGGGCAACATAAAATCGGTAAAACGGCCCGCACCACTTTCGGTGCTCTGCAATTTCAGCGCGGCAGCTGCCGAGCCCGAAACCACAAATTTTGTTTTGGGGTATAAATCGACCAGTACTTTCAAATGGCGTTCCCAGTCTTTCAGGTACTGTATCTCGTCGAAGAAAACAAAACAACCTTCCAGGCTATCCGTTTGTACAGAATCTTTGGCCAGAAACAGAATCTCTTCCAAACCCAAATGCATGTAAATCGGATTGTCTATGCCAATAAAGAAAATCCGCTGTGGCGATACGTTTTCTTTCAGCAGTTCCTGAATGGCATGGTACATCATTACCGTTTTGCCCACTCGCCTTGGGCCCATTAATACTACGGCTCTTTTTATCTCTGTCTCTTTTACAAATGGATAAAACAGATCGAAATAGAGCCTTTTCGACATATCGACGTAGGTCTGTTGCACTTGTCCGGTCAACCACCATGGGTTTTCGTACTGCAATCTTTCTATCCTTTTCGATGTTGGAATAACATTAATTCTATCCATAATATTTCTTATTTCTACACAAAGGTACAAATAAGCTTGAAAAAAACATCTTATTTTTACATTTTTGTTTGATTAAGCAATTATTTTTCTTTCATCATGCTTATTTTTACGGTGGTTAATCAGAAAAAACAGAAACCTTTATGCCTGAATTGCGGGTTTGGTCAGTATTATATTTATGGAATTTGAAATAATCCTGTTTTGAGCTAAATAATTTAACAGAAATAGTAGTGAGATAATATTTATATTCAAAATATTTTATCTAATTTTGTGCCAGTTAGATTACTAACTAAAAATATGTAAAATAAACGGAAAGCGTTTTAGATATTATTCTTGTTTTCGGAAATCGCCAATTTCAAAACAACGCAAGAATGATAGCGATAGCGCTCACGTCCATCATAGGGCGTGGGGCTGTTGTCTATCTGCGTTGTGGGTGTTTGGCGATACATAAAAACGGATAGATTTAACTGTTCCCACGCTTTTCTATTTGTAAATCCAAACTTGGGGAATTGGATAGGGGTAAAATTAAACTTATGAAAACAAAATTCTTAAATTTATTCGTGACTGCTCTTGTTGCAAGTTCACTATTTTCATGTATGGATATGCCTTTGAGCAATGATCCGATTGATAATCAACAAACAGATGATTGGTCTAAGTTGGGAATTCCTAAAAGCTTTACTTTTGACTCATTGACGAAAGTTTCAACTGTAAAGGTGATTGCTAATGGTACAAATGTCTATGATTCTCGCAATAATATCATTGCGGAAAATTTACCCGTTGGTGATTATTCATTTACAATACCTCAATTTGAAAAATTAGTATTGAAAGCACCAACAGTATTAAAATACGGTTATCTTCACAGAGCTGCAGATTTACCTTATTATAATATATCGTCTACTTATATTTATGGGACGTTTATCGTAGAAGACACTTATCCTTATGGTGGTGATTTTGATTTTAATGATGTTGCATTTGAGTATACAATAAAAATGACGCGAATGAGAACACCCAAAATTGATGGCTATGTAAGAATCAATGGTGAAAATCTTGTGGATTTAAACTTTTCAAATCCTCTTTCTGATACACTAATGTCTTGTCAAATTACAATCAACCCAATTGCTATGGGTGTTGGTGCTTTTAATACTTATGGTTTAATTGCACATGTTCAATTACCTAACTCTAAGTTTAAAGTAAGTGGTGGAAAATTTTACAACAAGAATTTAGATTCATTAGATAGATATTATGATCCAATTTATAAAGATTATACAATGTTTACTTTTAATCCAGATTCTACTGAATCTAATGTTCATAGTGGATTAGAAAGCTCACTTAAATTTGGGGAAATAGTTCCAATTACTGACGATTTGACAAGAACATTTGGTAATTACTTTCATTTCTATGATAGGCTGTTTATAAATTCATACAAAATTGATAAAATAGCAAAACCAATAACTATTACACTAACTTCTTTTACAGACCCAACGTACTCGCCAGTTGTTAGGTTTTCAGTTATTAACAATATTCGAAATAACGAAATTCCATATATGACAACAAAAGGGAATGTTGATGATGCAATGAAAAATATATCAATTCCTCTTACATTAGATTTGCCATTTCATTTTAAGTGTCCCAAAGAATGTGTGCATTTTTGGGATGCTTATCCAAAATTCCTTGATTGGGCTAAAAGTAATGGTCAATCAAATCAAGACTGGATGAATTATCCAGATAATGGTCTGATAGTTAAGTAGAGAATTTAATAAAGATATTGTTGAAACTAAAAGGGGCGCGAATTTGATTTGCGCCCCTTTTAGTTTTATACAAACAATGGTGTAGTTCACACATTATTCGTTATTTCCCCATCAGATACCCTTTGAATCCGGCAAAATCTTTGCCCAGTTCCACGCTCTGTTTGGTTCCTTTCATAAACTCTTGCAGCTTTTGCGGAATTTCCACCTTTTCGCCGATGATGTTTTCCACCGTTTCGAGGAATTTGGCAGGGTGAGCTGTTTCGAGGAATACGCCGGTTTCGCCCGGCATCAGGTATTCTTCGAGTGCTTTGTAGCCCACAGCGCCGTGCGGGTCTAGCAGGTATCCGGTCGATTTGTAAGTAGCAGCCACGGTCTCAGCAATCTGCTCGTCGTTGTAGCTGCATCCGCTGATTTCAGCTTTTATACCTTCCCACGAGTTGTCGTAGAGGTCGAGTACCCGCGCAAAGTTGCTCGGATCGCCCACGTCCATCGCGTTGGCAATGGTCGAAACCGAAGGTCTCGGGGTATAAACACCGGTGTTGAGGTATTGCAGGAAGATGTCGTTGCGGTTGTTGGCTGCTATGAAACGTTTAACCGGCAATCCCATTTTCTTTCCAAACAGACCTGCTGTGATGTTGCCGAAGTTTCCGCTTGGCACGCACATCACCACCTGATCGGCCTTGCCCATCTTTTTCAGTTGAGCATAGGCGTAGAAGTAGTAAAATGCCTGTGGCAGGAATCGCGCCACGTTTATCGAGTTGGCCGATGTCAGGTTCATTTTTGCGTTTAGCTCTTCATCCATAAAGGCCGATTTCACCAGTGCCTGACAGTCGTCGAAAGTTCCATCCACTTCCAGAGCCGTGATGTTTTGCCCCAGTGTGGTAAACTGGCACTCCTGAATCGGACTCACCAATCCTTTGGGATAAAGAACATACACATGAATGCCCTCTACACCCAGGAAACCGTTAGCTACGGCGCTTCCCGTATCGCCCGAGGTGGCAACCAGTACATTCACATCTTTCTGTCCCTGTTTTTTGATGAAATAGCCCAGCAAGCGTGCCATAAAGCGTCCGCCCACATCTTTAAATGCCAGGGTAGGACCGTGGTATAGCTCCAGGCTGTATATGCCTTCGCTCACAGGAACAACCGGTGCATCGAAGCTCAGCGTATCATATACAATGGCTTTCAGCGTCTCAGCTTCAATGTCTTCGCCGAAGAATGCATCGGCTACCACATAGGCAATTTCCTGAAAACTCATTTTGTCGATATTCTCGTAAAACTCTGCCGGAAGTATTTTAATCTTCTCCGGCATAAACAGGCCGCGGTCGGCTGCCAGCCCTTTTACTACGGTCTCCTGCAAATCGGCTACCGGTACTTGTTTGTTGGTGCTGTAATATTTCATTTTATTTTTAATTTCAGAAGTAATGAAGGCAATGAATTTATTTGAACAATTCCCTCATAAAATCACTGCCATAAATCAAACCGTAACCTCCTTTTTCGGCACTGAACTCGTCGTACACAGTCACTTCGTCCGGCGCTTGTCCGGGTTTCAGGATGATAAACGGCACCGGCGCATTGGTGTGCGTTTTGATGCTGCAAGGCGTCGGATGGTCGGGCAAAAGAGCAATCGTAACCGGTTCGTCCCAGGTGGCGGTCTCCTCCAGAATAGTCTTTACGCAACGGCTGTCGAGGTACTCAATCGTTTTGGTTTTCAGCGCGAAATCGCCCTCATGGCCGGCTTCGTCGCTTGCCTCGATGTGCAGAAACACAAAGTCATTCTCTTTCAGAGCATCCAGTGCAGCGCGGGTTTTGCCTTCATAGTTGGTGTCGTACAATCCGGTTGCGCCCTCTACCTCAATTGATTTCAGACCAGCGTATCTGCCAATTCCTTTAATCAAATCGACAGCAGAAATGACTGACCCACTTTTTATTCCGTAGCTTTCCATCAGCGTTTTCATCTCCGGTTTGTATCCGGGCGACCAAAGCCAGATGCTATTGGCGGGGTCTTTCCCTTCGGCTATTCTTTTCAGGTTTACCGGATGGTTGGCCAGCAATTCCTGAGATTTGAGAGTCAGTTCGTTCAGTCTGCGTGCTGTCTCTTCTCCCTCTTTTGTTGCTGCTTTTATCATCACATCGGCAAAAGGTGTGCCGGGTACATCATGAGGTGGTGTGCAGATAAGGCTTTTGTTTCCGCCTTTCATTTTCAATAAATGGCGATACGATACCCCGGGGAAGAAATTAATATCCTCTCCGCCCAGCTCTTTTTGCAGGAAATCAACCAGTTGATAGGCCTCTTCATTCGAAATATGTCCGGCAGAATGGTTTTTGATTTTCCCATTTTCGATGCAGATGATGTTGCATCGCATGGCCATTTCTCCGGGTTCAATCTCTATACCCATGCTTGCAGCTTCGAGCGAACCACGTCCTTCGAATACTTTGGCTACATCGTAGCCCAGTACTGTCAGATTGGCAATTTCGCTGCCGGGTGCAAACCCTTCGGGCACAGTGCCCAGCAAGCCGCTGACACCCTTTTGGGCGAGTTGGTCAATAGACGGTTTAACGGCAGCCTGCAGCGGGGTTTTATTCCCCAATGCTGCAATGGGCTCGTCGGCCATACCGTCTCCGAGTATAATGATGTATTTCATAATTTATCTGATGTTTGCAATGCTGATGATGTCGGCAAAAACACCTGCGGCAGTTACACTTGCACCTGCACCGTATCCCTTGATAATCATCGGATACTCGTTGTAGCGCTCAGTGGTAATCATGATGATGTTGTTGCTGCCCTCAAGGTGATAGAATGGGTGGTTGTTGTCCACTTCCTGCAATCCTACAGAGGTTTTGCCGTTTTCGAGTTTGGCCACAAATCGATAGCGTTTGTTTTGTGCCACCAATGCTTTGCGTCTGTTTTCGAACTCTTCATCCATTTCAGAAATAGTATTCCAGAAATCTTCCAGTGTTCCGTCGAAATATTTTTGAGGAATAAACAGATCTTTAATCACATCGTCCTGTTCGACCACATATCCTGCTTCGCGCGAAAGGATGACCAGTTTGCGGATTACATCCTTGCCGCTCAGGTCGATACGTGGATCGGGCTCGGCAAATCCCTCTTCTTTGGCCATTTTGATGGCTTTGCTCAACGGAATCTCTTCGCTCAGTGTGTTGAAGATGAAGTTGAGAGTTCCCGACAATACAGCTTCCAGTTTCAGTATGCGGTCGCCGCTGTTTATCAGCGCATTCATGGTGTTGATGATCGGCAATCCTGCACCCACGTTGGTTTCAAACAGATATTTGATACCACGCTGACGGGCGATTTGCTTTAACTCCTGATAGTTTGAGTAGGATGATGAAGCTGCAATTTTGTTGGCAGCCACTACCGAAACATTATGTTTCAGCAAATCATTGTAAATAGTTGCAATGTCAGGGCTCGCAGTACAATCCACAAAAACAGAGTTGAAAATATTCATCTCGGTAATGCAGTCGCGAATCAGTTCGGCTGTTGGCTTTTGATTTGATTTTTCGAGTTCCTCTTTGTAGTTCGACAAATCAATGCCATCGCGGTTGAATATGCATTTATCCACACTTGCGATACCAACTATGTTTAGTTTGAGCGAATTCTCTTTCAACAGTTTTGGTTGTTGTTTCTCTATCTGTTGCAGCAGGCTACCGCCTACATAACCGATACCGGCAATAAAAATATTCAGAACCTGATAGTCGGACAGGAAGAAGCTTTCGTGGATTACGTTCAATGCTTTGCGCAGACTTTCGTGGCGAATAACAAACGAAATATTGGTTTCGGATGCTCCCTGTGCACAGGCAATTACGTTGATACCGTTTTTACCCAAAGTGCCAAACAGCTTTCCGGCAATACCTGGTGTGTGCTTCATATTTTCGCCCACAATAGCCACACAAGCCAAATCTTTTTCGGCTTTGATGTCGTTGATCTCTCCGATAGATATTTCGTGAGCAAACTCCTCTTTCAATACCTGAACAGCCAGATCTGCATCGCCGCTGTTTACCCCGAACGAAGTTGTATTTTCAGATGCAGCCTGCGAAACCAGGAATACACTGATGCCTGATTTGGCCAGTGTTCTGAAAATCCGGTGATTAACACCAATAACACCTACCATGCCAAGGCCTTGTACGGTAATCAGACAAGCATCGTTGATGGATGAGATACCCTTGATGGCCTTCTTCTGATCGCCCACTTTTTCGCGCGAAATAAAGGTGCCGGGTGCATCGGGGTTAAATGTATTTTTAATAACAATCGGAATATTCTTGTGATAAACAGGGTAGATGGTAGGTGGATAAATAACCTTTGCCCCGAAGTTGCAAAGCTCCATTGCCTCTACAAAGCTCAGTCTGTCAATCACATAAGCATTGTTGATTACACGAGGATCGGCAGTCAGGAATCCGTCCACATCTGTCCATATTTCGAGCATATCTGCCTGCAATGCGGCAGCAATAATGGCGGCAGTATAATCTGACCCACCACGGCCCAGATTGGTAATTTCACCGGTGCGGCTATCCGAAGAGATAAACCCGGGAACCAGAGCGATATTGGGTATTTCGTTAAATGTCTTGCGAATCAGCTCGTTGGTAAGCGCAAAATTGCAATTGTGTTTACCAAACTGAGTTTCTGTTTTTACAAACTCACGCGAGTCGTACAGGTTTGAACCCACAATGGCGTTGCTTACAATTACAGAAGACAAACGCTCTCCGTAGCTTACCAGCAAATCATTTGTTTTGGGCGAAAGATCGCGAATCAAAAATACGCCTTTGAATATATTGGTGAGTTCATCGAGCAACTCATTGACTTTGAGTAGTGTCTCCGATTTCTTTTCGGCCAGTACCACTCCCTCAATAACGGTGTGGTGACGTTTTACAATTACCTCTACCTCCTGACGGTAAGCCGAATCTCCGGCAACAGCCATTTTAGCTGTTCTGAGCAACTGATCCGTTATGCCACCCAGTGCCGAAACGACAACGATGACAGGTTCTTTACGCGACTCTACAATTTTTTTTACATTCTGAATGCTTTCGATGGAGCCCACAGAAGTGCCCCCAAACTTTAAAACTTTCATATTATTCGTTGTTTTATTGATTTCTGATAAATGAATCGTTTCGCATACTGTCGCGAAACATAACCGGTGTCACAGGAGTGACAACGTACCGAAGGTACATAAAATGTTGTTGGCTTGTGCTATGACGCATGAATTACTGAACCCCCCAAGGGGTGGTGGTTGTCAGAGTGATGATATGTTCAGTTGTACGTCTCATAGCTTTATTTTGAAAAGTGGTGCAATATTACTCTTTTTTTTACAGAAATCCTAAGAATCAACCCATTTTTTGATATTTTACCTGTTAATTTGTAAGTTTACCAGACTTATAGTCGGGCAGAATACCTTATTTTTGAAACTAAAAACATTATGCACTACTGTTTTGTTTATTTCGTATAATTGTAATTAAGTAAAATTTTATCGCATGAATCTGCAAGGGATAATTCCGTTTTTGAGAGAGTTGGAAGCCAATAACAACCGCGATTGGTTTGCCGAAAATAAAAGTGTGTATGAGAAAAACAGGGCTCATTTTGAGTCGTTTGTCGAAAAACTAATTGCCGAAATAGCGGAATTTGATCCTGAAATCAAAGGTGTTAATGCCAAAGAATGCATTTTCAGGATATACAGAGATACCCGTTTTGCGTCGGATAAAACGCCTTACAAAAACCATTTTGCGGCTTATATAGCCTCCAAAGGCGGACGAAAAAGCCTGCGTGGCGGCTACTATTTGCACATGCAGCCCGGCGAATCGATGATTGCAGCCGGCGTTTGGTGTCCGGAACCACCCGTGTTGAAGGCTCTTCGGCAGAGTGTTTTCGAAAATGTGGATGAATTTGCAGAAATTCTTTCTGAACCGGGTTTTTCGGCACATTTCAAAGAATTAATTGGCGAAAAACTGAAAAAAGTACCGGCCGGTTTTCCAAAAGATTTTGAGCATGCCGATTGGCTGAAACCGAAAAACTATTGTGTGGATACCCGCCTGACAGACACCTTTTTTGAGCAGGATGAGTGCCTGACAGAAATAGTGCGTTTGATGAAATTAACACAACCTTTCAATCGTTTTCTCAACTTTACGGTAGATGAAGTTGCGTTTGGTTTGGGCTGATTATTTGTCTGTTTTTTCAGGCTTTTCGGGCTACCAACACAAACAGGTCAAAGGCTCTTTTTTCACCCTTGTGATTTGGTTTATGCATTGTATGGAAAACCGAAAGGTGGCTGATACTTAGTCCGGCATTGGCCAAACTTTTTTGCAGTTTTTCGGATGAAAATCCGTTGTGAGGAACCACCTCCGGAAAATGGAAACTACCATCTTCGGGCATTAAGTCGCCAATGATGATACTTCCGTCTGTGTGAAGCCTTTCGGCCATTTGGCGGAACAGAACGTCTGTATCCTCTACATGGTGAACGCTCATAAGCGATGTTATCAGGTTGGCTTTGAGTGATTTGTCTGATTGCTCAATGCTTCCTTCCACGATGCAGGCGTTTGTGATTTTTGCATCCGAAACCTTCTGACGAAGTATATTGAGCATAGCATGAGAGGTGTCCACAAATACGACCTCTTCCGTTTCGTTGATAAAATCGAGCCCGACTACACCCGTTCCACACCCAAAATCAATCATCCGGTCTGTTTTCTTCGTGGTCGCATATTTACGCACTTCGTGCAGAAATTTTTTTACCATTTCTGCACGAAGCGGATTGCTGTCCCATTCGTTGGCCTTTGCCGCAAATGTATCTTCCATTCTGTTTTGCAATATTTATTTCAATAACTCTTCTGTGATGATTTTTTTCAAATCCTCTTTGGTTCTATACCCTTGAATCATCATCGGTTTGCCTTTGAGCGGAAAAAAGATGAGTGTTGGCAGAGCCTGAATACCCAGGTCCTGAGCGATCTCCTTTTCTTTATCGGTATCAATTTTGTAAACCACAATTTTGTCTTTGTACTCGTTGGCCAGCTCTTCGAGAAGTGGCGATAGCTGACGACAAGGTCCGCACCAGTTGGCATAGAAATCGACAATGGCCGGTTTTTTACCCAAATAAACCACCGTTTGCGGATTTTTCTGATAATCGAAAACCTGAGTCAGAAACTCAGCTTTGCCAATGTGTTTCACCGCTGTTGTTGCTTTTTGTTCTGTTTTTGCCTTGGTTTGATTGCTTCCGGCATTGCTGCACTGAGCAAAAAACAGGCCAATGACTGAGGCTATAATTAGTCGTTTCATTTCTATTCTATTTAAAGGTTGAAGTTTATCTTAATAAATCAATTCCCGCAGTCACATATTCATTGTTGATAATGGCTGCGGGAATCCTGTTTTAACATTTCTCTTAGCTGTATTGTTCAATAATTTGTTTGAGCTGTGCTGCCGGCATTACTCCCGATTGACGGAAAAGTGGTTTGCCATTTTTGAACAGAATGAGCGTTGGGACAGACTGAATGCTGTATTGCGCCGAAACAGAAGGGTTTTGATCGACATCTACTTTAAGAATTGTGGCATTTTCGCCAACCATCTTTTTCAAATCTTCGAGAATGGGTTTCATCATTTTACAGGGTCCGCACCATTCGGCCGAAAAATCTACCAATACCGGTTTTTCTGAATTGATTACTTCTGCAAAGTTGTTCATAATTTGTTTCTCCTTTTGTTTTTTATAATTATTTATTTTTGCTTTCTTCTTTATTTTCTGTGTTTTGGGTGTTTGGTTTATTCGTTTTGAATATATCTCCCACCAGATAGCCCATTCCGGCGCCCCACAGGGTAGAGAGTATCCAGTTTTGCTGCATCGGACAGGTGCCCGACAGGCATCCGACATATTTCCAGTAGATATATCCGCCTATTGCACCGGCTATTGTCAGGGCCCATTTTATGTTCTTTTTCTTCCAGAGCTTTTCCATCTTTTATTTGTTTTGTTTATAACATAAATATATAAATGAATGTTTATGTAAACGGGCAAATTTTTTTACCTTTTGCATTCTGATATACAACGGATAATGTCGATAACCCGTTGGTTTTCGAGCGAATAATAGATATTTCGTCCCTCTCTTCTCATTTTCAGTATTCCCTTCGATTGCATATCTGTGAGGTGATGAGATATAAGTGGTTGCGTACATTTCAGATTTTCGCAAATGTCAGAGACATTCATCTCGCCGTTTTTTGCCAAAATGCTCAGTATCATCAATCTGTTAGCATTGGATAATGCTTTCAGAATGTAGGCTACATATTCGAGTTCTTCTTTGCAAATACAGATGTCCATCATTTGGTTTTTTGTTTATAATGCAAAAGTATAAATATATATTTATATATCAATAATATTGCATATTAATTATTGTTAATGGTGTGAAAATGGTTGATTTCAGCATTCAAACAGAGGTAAATATTTGTTTGAAATGATATTGTTTTTTATCAATAGGGATAAACCTAACCCATCTTGCAGTCAACCCATCGCTGAAAGTTAAAAAACATATAATAACAGG
>CAZHNZ010000092.1:0-16808 GCA_964534355.1 uncultured Parabacteroides sp. | reverse complement strand
AAACTATTAACAATTGCTCACCACTAAGTATAAGATTGTAGGGATAACTAAAAAATAAAAAAGGATGATTGAATATATTCAATCATCCTTTTTTATTTTTGGAAAGATAATACTTAATGCTTTTGATAAACTTTTGTTGTATTCCTGAATGCTGGTTTGCTATACCAATCGGTATAAATTGTGCCTAAAGACTGCACCCAAGCTGGTAATCTCAGATAAACTTCATCGATTCGGGCTAATTCAACCGGATAATAGAAAGTAGACGGAATATTTAAAGCCCATGGATATTCCAAATCACCTTTGTAAAGAATGGTCGATAAATTGGTTCTATCATCGCCTGTACCAAACAATGTGCGATTGGCTAAATCTGTTGGATATTGTCCCGCCAGGTGAACTTCTCGGCCTCTTTGTTGGTCAACCACCAGGAATGGGTTAAACGGTGCACTACCCAATGAAGCCGGTGATACTGCATTGACAAATGTAACTGCCAATTCGATAGGAACAGCCGGAAGTGTAGGCATAGACTGTATTGTATTAATAAATTCTGTTGAATAGTAACCAAACAATCTGTGTGCATCTGTGAAAACAGGTATTACAGCATAGGTCTGATTCTTTTCATACCCTTTAGCACTCACATTAAATGAACTGCTACCATCCAAACCTCTTTGACCAGTCACTGATTCAATATTATTGGGTGACGTTTTAAGCTGAATTGCAAAACCATTGTTGTATTTTGCTCCAACAGCCTCAACCGAATAACTGGCACGTACATCTTTCACATTACCTGATGCATCCGTAACCAATTTATATCGGTAACTAACAACAAGATCATTGAAATCGTAATCACCTTTGTTTGGCCAATTATCCTCGAAAGCCAAAGTTCCAACACCAGTAGTCGGGTAATATTGGGTAAACGCACGCAACGGATCTGTTGGGAATTCATCAATATCGTCAGTTACTCCATCTTTATCAGTATCCTGAAGTTTTAAACGAATCAATCTCTTCATTTTACTTTTATCAATAGCAGAACTTGGTACTGATGTGGCGTAATACAATACATCATTAAAGTCCATATCGC
Source organism: uncultured Parabacteroides sp. (assembly GCA_964534355.1). GTDB lineage: Bacteria > Bacteroidota > Bacteroidia > Bacteroidales > UBA7332 > CAXXIC01. The sequence goes on along the minus strand of CAZHNZ010000092.1, from coordinate 15,730 downwards.
CTAATACACCTTTTTCGTTACGTTCTGTATCCTCAAAACTGATAATAACACTTTCTGTTACACTATCATATAGCAAAATATTCTGCTGAAGCTTGTTTACATTTAATGATGAAACAGAGAATAAGGGATCAAATGTAGGGAAAATACCACGATTAGCACCCACACCACACACATAACAATCTGGATATAAAAACCATCCAACTGAAATACCGGCTGGAAATGTGTCTGTCCAAACTCCGGCTTTTTCATCGTAATATTTCAGACGAACTTTATCACCCTGTATCATGCCTCCATCACCAGAGTCAAAAGGTATTGTACCATAAGGTGTTGATGAGTTGGGGAAAATAACAATCTGCCTGCGAATTGCCGATAAACTGGCTGGAACGTTGTTTGTTGGGAAATAGAAATAACCCATTGTGTTATGCCACCAGGCTCCTTCTGTCAAAAAAGAGATAGATAACTGACATTTTTCTGTCAAATTGAAGTATTCATTGTTTGGATCAACAAATAAATCGGGATATCGGGTAAGCAGACTTGTCTTTTCTGGAAGCATTTGGTTGATAGCAACCTTCAACTCCTCATCAACAACATCACGACTGTCAATATAAGTTGGATACCCTGTGTTAGTAAAATCTCCCAAAATCCAAAGATTACTACTGGTCGAGAATGGTGTTACTTCGTATTTCCAGGGTACGCTACTGGCCGTAATTGATTTAAAAATTGAAGCACTTTGCAGCGATACCGTAAGCGAAACATTACCCGATGTCATTGCAATCTTCACCGGCATCGGAAAATCTATCGAATTAAGCTTAATATAGATTGTATCTACAATTGAACTCAGAGTAAAGCTGCTGGTCAATAATCCGGTTGCATCTGTTTGAGAAGTTATAAACGGCTTTGAATCTGATTTCCATTCAGAAGTGCCGGCAATACGGGGATTGTGATCAAAAATTTCTACTCCTGTGTTTACAACAGGCTTTCCGGTAACCCCTTTAAATAAAATTCGAATACTGTAATCACTTTGTGATTCATAATTAAACGCTGCCGAGGAAATTGGTTTTCCTGTACCGGTTGAAACATCTAACTCTTTTGTACAGGAAGAAAATCCCCATAATAGGGCGGATAATGCCACTAAACAGACAGCTTTGTTCTTTCTTATTTGCATTTCTTAAATCTAATTTCGTTTTTAATGATGCAAAAATACGATTTTAAGTGAAAAACACATCATTTATAAGGGTGAAAAACAGGGTATTTTCACCTGTTTTTATAATTTTATAAATAGATCAGACTTTTGCACAGGCATTCCATATTAATTAACCAACAGAATTATCAATTCAAATCAATTCTATTCCGTTTCATTCCATTTTTTTTCCGCTTCAGAAATTTCTCAGTATGACAGATTATATTTTTGCAATACTTTTGCATCATCGGATTCGAATAATGCTTTCTTTATCTGAAATAAACAAAATTCTTATTCACTAATAAATCTTCATTAAAATGAAAAAAAATCTTCTTCTTTCTGCCTTGTGTCTGTTATCAGGCATCGTGTTTGCAACTGAAAATGCGCTTACCACTAGATCCTGGACAAATGTTGCCTATGCCAACACTTCTTCCACCCAAAAACTAGACATTTTCTTACCCAGTACCGGTGAAGGACCATTTCCTGTTGTAATATGGATACATGGTGGCGCATTCAAAATGGGTTCTAAAGACAATCCACAATCAAAAACAGCACTCAACAATGCCGGTTTTGCCGTAGTAAGTATCAACTATCGCCTGAGCACTGAAGCCAAATGGCCAGCTCAGCTAGATGATCTGAAAGCATGCGTTAAATTTCTGAGAAGCAATGCTTCTACGTATGCTTTAGATCCAACCAAATTCGCCTCATTTGGTGCATCTGCCGGGGGACATCTGGCCTCTATGATGGGCGCAGCTCTTGCTTCGGATCCTGCAACCCGTGTACAAGCTACGGTAGAATGGTTTGGCCCATTACACTTTTACTACATGGATGAGGATATGCTGGCTTCAGACTTCATCCTGGGAGGTGGTAGCCGGGCTACCGGTGCAAATGGGGAATCAAATTCACCAGAATCAGCATTGATCGGTGTAACCGTAAAAGAGAATCTGGCTGCCTGCTATGCTGCAAGCCCACTCTCTTTTATCGATACTATGAATGTAAATACGCCATTCCCACCGTTTCTTTGTATGCACGGCAACAAAGATCCAAACATTGCACCCAAACAATCTGTTCGTTTGCACAATGCCATTCAGGCGCGGTTTGGTACGGCAAAAAGTCAATATATACTGCTACCTGCCGGAACACATGGCGGTGGTGATTTCACCCTTGCATCTACAGAAACTACAGTTGTTAATTTCCTGACTGCTCAACTGAAAAGCACAACTGCAATTACAACCACCTCACAAGAAGCTGATGTTTTAGTTTATCCAACGCATGTTACAAGTGGGTTTAACATTAAAACATCTACATCAAATGCTACCTACGAAATCTATGATTTATCAGGTGCATTAATCAGGAAAGGTGATGTTTCTGCTCAAACAATCAATTCTGCCGGACTTAAAGGAATGTATATAGTTCGTGTAATAACTGAAAATAAAAAAATTACAAACAAAAAAATTATTGTTGCCTGAAACTTGTTGTGTTGATTAAATATCCGGATTAAAGTAGCTGAGGGCGGTTTCGGTATAAATCGAAATCACCCTCTTTTAATTTTCTATACAAACAGTTTCCAGATTGCTTTTGTTGATAACTCCGCACTTATTTTCCCTTCACAATATATTCCAACTCCTGATAACCAATTTCGCCTTTGTCAGAAATAGCCTCGACAACCACCTTCATTTTTCCGGCTGTATCAGCATTGTAGAAAGAGGTGCGAGCGGTGCCGATACTATCTGTTTTCAGGGTTGGAGCCCAGTGAATCAGGGCACGAAGGTCTTGCAGTCTCCAGTCGTTGGGTGTTGTATTTTCATACTTTGGTGCGTAGAACTCGCGGGGCGCAGAGAAGACCGGTATGGTTCTTTTGGAAATGCCTACCGGCTCCATCACTCCGAAAAGACCATTGTTGGAATAGGTGTATATAGCAATTACTCCGCAAGTTTTAATGCCCAGACATGGATCTGGTTTTCCAAATACTTTGCAACACAGTGAAAAGGCATTTGTTGCGTATTTTATTATTTCAATACTACGTACTTCACTTGGGGGGATAGATTGAATAAAATAGTAATCTTCAATACAAACCGGAATACCATCAATAACAACAAATGTAATATCCGGTCCATCTATCCAGGCAGTTAGCCATCCTCCCGGATTTTTTTCCACTCTTAGTACATCAGAATAGTTAAATTTAAGTACACTGTATAATCCAAATGACCACTTCGCCTCTTTAGATTGAATCTCCTTGCCTTCAATTGTCGTATTAGGCTCGCCGTACTCTTCCCAGACGAACTTACGTGATTTTGTCATCTGTACTCCTTTTACAGTTACCTCTTTGAGTTTTATACTGTTGTCTTTGAACGAATACAAATCGTCGTTTTTTTTACGAGCCATACTCTTTTTGACCAGCATCTGAACTATACTATCCGATTTGACAACTGTATTTTTCTGATTGAAATCAATCATTGGGGACTCTATTATATCCGGCAATATTCTGTAATTGGCATTCTCTCCGGTCTTTTTGCTGGCGGTTTGAATCACAACATCCAGATCCTTGCCATAGTGGTCATTCAGAATAAAGTTGAATCTGCCCAGGCTATCCGTGCTCTGCTTGTAGAACGACTTTTCTTTGCCGAATGCAATCATACTCAGCTCTGCTTTCTTTTTCCAATTCCGGGAAAAAGCACTAACGACCTTCCCCGAAACAGAAAGAGCCGGCTCAGGTTTAAACGGCAACTTATCCAGTGGTTCCGAATAAAGGTATTTGCGCCAACCCTGTGTCAGCATCAGTGCATCCAGATGGCTCAACCGGCAACTGTCGCTACCAAAATAAAATCCCGGATTTTCGATTTCACCTTTCAGTTCCGAATCGAGCAGAAAGTAAGAGAGGATATTCTGACGGGTAGTTTGCAGTTTTCCCATTTGGTCATTATTTATGGTCAAAACCGAAAGACTGGCATTGAGGGGGTCACCATTAGCGTTGGTGGCTTTTATATCGAGTTTGGTTTGTTCCCGTTTGGCGTATCTCTCTTTGTCTGTGGAAAGTGTAATTTTCATTCTGCTTTCGGGTCGTTCGTTAAAACAAAGTCGTTCGGCTACCGGATGCATTTGCCGGTCGAACAAAGTAAAGGCGATAATCCCCTCCGGCAATCTCTCAGCTGAGATTGACTTTTTATAAACACCATCAGTCAGACCTGCTTTTATGAACTGTTTGTCCACACCTCTGTGCGAAACACGCAGAATAATGCTATCGTTTTTCAGGTAATTGGAATTTACTGTTACCAACAACTCCCCGTTCTGTCGATTGACAGACAACACATTACCCACAGCTGTTACGCGGGGTAGCGGATACACATTGATTATCGTTTTATCCGACGGCGATGCAACTCTGGCAAAATAGGTCTTGCTGCTATCTGCCCGGTTTATGACGAAGCTTCCCATACCCAGCTGGTTGGTTTTAAAGGTCTGAATGACAGACTCGTGTTGGTCAATAATCTCCCCCTGAACAGTTATTCCTTTTCCGCTGGCATCAAGTGCTTTGACTCCAATTCGGTTTTGCAAACCGTGTACCAGTAGCCCGCTCTCGGGGAAAAACTGCAAATCGGGAATCTCTTCATTTATCAGGATGGTTTTGGTGTACTTTTTCCGGTTTGCCGTCTGTAGTTGAATGGTGGCCAGCCGCTGGTTCGACGCGATGGGATAATCCATCCGGTATTTTTTGTCGTCGCCCCGACTCAGCAACAGACTGTCTTTTTTATCATCGACCGTGATGTATATTTTGAGCTTGTTTTTGTGCAGACTGTCGATGGTTTGCGGATCAACTGATGCTAGCAGACGATATTCGTTGCCCTGTTTTTTGACCACGGTAACGTTGCTAATCGGCTTAATATCATTATTCTTCGGAGTAAAAACAGTGATATATTCTTTAAAAATAAAACTATCCCCGAAATTCTTATTCCACTGAGTGTATGCGCGTATCTGATAAACTCCTTCAGGCAGTTTTTCATCCAGATCGAAAAAGCCCTCACCTATCCCTTTTCTGATTTTGATAATTTTTTTATCCCGGATACGTTCGTCCGAAGAGATTAGTTCGACATACAGCACACCGCTCAACTGCAACGGCTTGTGGTTAAATGCGTTGGTGATAATGCATTTGAACCATACCGTATTGCCGGTCGTATAAACCTTTCCATCCGTTTGTAAATAGATTTTTTCGGCCAGAGTGGAGTTGGAATGGAATGTACTGTCGCATTGTGCCCGGCCTGACAGGGGCATAAAAAACATCGATATTACGAGTGTGTAAAGGGCCTGAAGGCATTTGAAGGAGAATCTGTTCAGATTCTTTTGAATTTTGGTTGATTGGTTTTTCATTATGATTTATGAATAACAAGAACGGTTATAAGATTTGGGGTCATCATCTTTTTTAATTGAAATAGTATTAAATTTTCACACTTTAATCTCAATGTGATTGTACTCCAAAAATCAGACTAAAAACAGTAATTATCCCAATGGTCAGAATCAAAACTATAATAAATAGCCTTATTGCTTTAGAATTTCCCCAGTTTAACGTCCAACCAATGCCCGGATAAGATTTTGGAACTAAAATTCTTGAATCTTTTTTATTGGAGTAAAAACCGCCATTCCAATAGTTGAGTTTATCACTAATCCAATCAATTCTGTTTTTTTTCATATTGTTGATTTATTAACCCGTTACAAAAACAATCGGAATCATATTAAAACAGAAAACCACCCGGAGATTGTGGTATTTACCTCCATTTCGGTTGTTTTGAGTTAAATATTCTGATTGCAAATATTTGCTTTGATTTCGCATGAAATGCCAGCGTAAAATTAATAAAATTATCAACATTGACCACTCTATTATTCTTTTTTTATAAATTAGAATAAATAATACGTTTTTATCACAAAACATATCTGGCTATTATCTATACCTTAAAAAGAAAATATCGGAACAGACACGTAACAATTATAATTTCGAATTAAAGATGGCAAAAAAAAACGTTTCAGAAATCTGCAAGGGTAAATATCCCTTTCAGAATCCTGAAACGTCCTTCCAGAAGCAATTATTAATCAAAAAAATTGAATGATGCTAATCCGATTAAATATCAAACAATTTAAAAAAAAGAATAATCCTCATTATAACAACAATACTTATTTTCTTTTTCCGGTTATAAATCGATATGATAACGCCATTTTAAACACAGGAAATACACCTTTGTATTTCATATTGCTTAACTCATTATTAACATTATCAATAGTAGACTGGTTTAGCGCGTCACCATTTGATTCAAAAATCTTAGAACCATCAACATCCATGATATACGTTTTCATAAAATAAGCACCAAATTCTGTACTAAATGCAACTCTCTTGTTTCGTGTGATATTCCGTCCCAATCCAATCGCGGCATAAGGAGCTAATTTTCTGGATGGTTTGAATGATAATACCATTTCACCCAATTCATTAGGTGCAAACGTTATATCGCCAAATTGCAAGGGGTCCTTACTTGAAAACTTAATTTTCATATTCATTGCTGTGCTGACAACACCCGCAGAAAGATACAGTCCAGGATAAAAATTCACATCCAATATTGCTGACAATCCACCAGTTTTCCAGGTAGGGCTTGCATCCAAATTTCTATCACTCTGCTTGTATGCAAAAGCATTGTTAAATGTCATATTGACATTTTCATAGGCAACACGTACAGCAAAATATTTATTTAACGATGTAATAAGATTTACACCGAAACCATTAGTTGAAGCACTTAACCCCAAAGCAAGATCGAAAGGAAGTAGTGGTGATTTGATATTATTCTCCGCTTGAGGATAATTTTTGGCTGCGTTTAAATCCCGGCCAACTCCCCTATTTACCATTGAATCAGCTGCCGATCCGGGCATTTCCGGTTTGGCAAGCAACACATCCTGCTTTACTGTTTTTGTATCACTATTTGTCTGTGAAAAACCAGCCATAGACAACAGAAACAAAATGCTGATTATTAATATTTTTTTCATATATTATAAATTATGTATTACACCTCAAATTATTGCAATTTACTAAATATATTATCAGGTATCTGGAAGTTATAATTCACAGAAATAATATTATTGGAAGGACGATCTACTATATATGAGACTGAATTAAATACGCTTGCTGTTTTACCAGACACATATACAACCGAAGGTGTGAGAGTTACCTTCAACTTCGATGTTCCTTCTTTATCGATTCTAAGTTTTGCATAACCGTATTTTGTGCCATAATATGCAAAAATCATATATTCGGTATTGGTCAGTAATCGTAACGTAGTGCTACCATTTCTCAGATAAGTTGACTGGTAGTTGTAATAATAAGAATAATTTGTCGGGTATATATAAATATATACGTTGGGTCTCAACACAAGATTGGACTTTGACGTTGGTCTTACTGAGAAATTCGCATTCACAATAATTGACTCCTGAACCTTCTCGGTCACTGTAACGTAATAAGTACCTCCGCATCCACCTGACGTATTAATAGTTGAAGGCGATACAATATGCCGACCATCAGTACTGGTTATGGTTATGGTTTGAGGCATGTTACTTGGCGTATAATACATCTGAAAATTATTGTAATACCTACTATAATAATAACTAGCCGGATAGATATACCTGTAGTATGAATTATAGCCATACCACCACCACCGGGATGTGGCCGCAGTAGTGATTCTCAGAGATGCATAACTGGATGTATTCCCCGTAAATACAATTCGTGGCCCTACGTAACAAGTGTAGTAATAGAAATCCCAGTTCCACGAACTCAAATGAGTCACTGTTTCTTCGAGTGTAAGCTTCCCGCTTTCAGTCCGAATTGTATCCATCTTTTCAAACTTCCATTCATCACTACCATCCTCTTTGCTCCACATCTCAATCACATCTCCGTTTTTAATCTTCTCTTTTGTTTTTGGATTAATGATTGAATCTGGTATTGATGATTTAATTTTTAGACCTCCGTTCTCAAAACTCTTTACAGATTTATCCCCGGAAGTAAGATTAATAGTAAACATACCTGCCGATATGAACTGAATCTGCCCGGAACTTCCACCCGGCATCTGTGCTGTTACATTAGTACCTCCCGGAATATTGTTTTGTGCTTCGTTCGAGGTTGGATTATAATAGATTACCTGTGCTTTGATCTGGCCCGTTAAAGGTGCACCATTAACATCCTTCAACAAAGTACCCGCCGGAATTTCAACAACCTGACTACCAGAGTTCATTTGAATAGTAGCCTTTTGTTTGGTTTTGCCATCTGATCCGGTTGTCACAAAATTATCAACAACAGAAACCGATACGCCTTCTGGTGGTGAACTTAAATTAATCATAGGTATAACCACATCTTTTAACACCGAACTGTTAATGACAATTTTCTGGGTAACGCTGCCATAGCCAGACAGATTAGCTGTCACATTGAAAACGATTGGCTCGGATTCAATTTTGTTAGTATCTATGACATGAGGATCAACCATTAAATCAATCATACCTTTGACTGTTTCATAAGAGGATAGCTTCTCTCCAAGATTGTTATAAATCTTATCCGCATTTTTTCCCGAAATGGTTACAACCGGCGAAACTTGCTCGTTCGTCTTAGAATCAATAAAAACAAGATGAACGCCTGATGTCAGCTCCGGGTTTGAAACCATATTAATGCTGTCGAGTGAACTCTTTACATTGTTGAAATCATCAATCAACGCGGAACACCGGATAAAAAGAATTGGAATAAACACCCATATTCCAAATAAAACAAGAAGTTGTTTAAACATTTTCATACTGGAAATTTTTATACAATTAAACACTAATAACTACTTTATGAATTCAAAAATAATAATATCTGAAATAATGAAATTAAGTTGCTAAAATAACCATATAGCCACATCATTACGTCCTGCCCATAACACAACATTTCTGTATTGAAATAATAAAAAAAAGAATGAGCAAATGAAAAAGTTTATTTTAGAGAGGGAAATTCAGTTTGATCTTATTGCAAAATAACAAAATAAAAATCAACTAGTCTTATTAAATAACTTTTTTTTCGAAATATTATATCTTCATCCCGGTACAAGAAAAAAAATTGCCCCCCTTAGAACTATACATAAAAAAAGCCGCCCGAATAATTCCGGACAGCTTCCAAATAAAAGATATATTTGTTGAGGGGGTTCTATTTTGCGGGAGGCGGTGGTGGTGGCACCTGACCCTTTCTCTGGTCGGCTCTTTTGAGAGCCTCCCGGGCAAAGTGCATATCTGCCAGTTTAAATTTAAATAGTTTTTCGGGTGAGAGTATTTGTTTGAACTTTCGGTAATAACTCTTCTCCAGATTTGCCTCTTCTATTTGTGTATCAAGTATTTCGTCCAACAAACGTACGTAATCTTCCTCTTTCTTATTCTGACTCTTTCTGAGTTCGCGTGCTTTGGTACGTGTGGCCATCATCAACTGAAAGCGTTTGGTCTGCATTTCGTTGTAAAGTGGAAGCAACAATGCGGCCTCTTCAGGTGTAATACCCACCTGCTGAATGAGGTAAGTAGTCTTTTGCGCATTGAATTTTTCAATATCAAACGGTTTTGCACCTTTCGGATCGCGATTCTCCTGCGCTTGCACGGCTGCAACAGAAACGATGCTCAACCATAAAACAGCTAGTATTGTCTTCATTGTTGTTACAGTTTAATGTCTATTCACTCAAATATTCACACAACGCATATTCATCTACCGTCATGGCAAGAGATGCCGATTGCACATCCTGATCACGTTCGGTGAGCGTAATATTTGTCCTGGCTACATCGCCCTCCCGTTGCTCACGGGTGAGCCAATTGACGGAAAACACAGCTATGGCAAACATGGCAGCCAGATAAACAATTGGCCTCATACGAACCCATAGGTTAACCTTCTTCTCCGGTTTCACCTCTTTATCGGGCAACTGCGACATCAGATTTTGACCAAATTGCTCAAAATAGTTGTCAGGCACCTTAAAGGGTGGTTTATTACCGTATATTTTCTTTATTTCGTCGAGCTCTTGCATAATATGCATTATTAACTGGTTGACTATTTGACTCTGTTTAACGTATATAGTTTAATCTTCGCTGCTTAAAAAATCTACAATCTTTTTGGCAGCATGGTGGTAAGAAGCCTTCAGAGCACCCACAGATGTACCCAGAATTTCTGAAATCTCCTCGTATTTCAACTCATCGAAATAGCGCATATTAAATACAATTCGCTGTTTCTCCGGCAGACGCAATATCGCCTTCTGCAATTTCAGTTGCAACTCATCGCCATCAAACCAGGTGTCACTCTCCAATTTATTAATCAGATAAGCATCTTCATCGTCGATAGGCACGGTCGCATGTTGGTTTTGCTTATTGAGAAATGTGATGCTCTCGTTGATAGCAATCCGATACAACCAGGTAGAAAGCTTGGCATCTCCCCGAAAATATTCAATGTTGTTCCACGCCTTGATAAAGGTATTCTGAAGAACATCATGACTATCATCGTGCGAAATCACCATTTTCCGAATCTGCCAGTACAGTTTTTCACTGTACATCGCCACCACCGCCGAAAATGCCTGTCGCATTGTCTCTGGTGTTTGCAATTGTCGGATAATCTCCTGTTCTTTGTTTTCCACGCAATATCAATTAGTTGATTAACTGAGGCTGAATATTTCAGACTTCGGGCAAACACAAAGGTTTACCACTAAAGCAATATTTGTAATATATTAACAACAAAAGCGGCTTGAATGTTATTCTACATTTAAAAACATTTCCCGTTCCTTTCGCGACGCATTTTTAGGCATTAACTCAGCCAGCAGCGCACGCTCTACACGAAGCATTTTACGTAAATAGTCGGTCGAAAGTGAGACCTCAGCATTCTCAAGAAAAACTACTGAACGCGACACATAGGTAGAAATAATCTCTTTCCGGTTCAACTGATACCTGGCATAATCCATTTTGGTAAACAAATTATCGGGCAGGTAGAGCATTTTGATTCGCTTCAACTCCACGTCTGCTTTCAGGTAATAATAGGCGCCAATAAAAAGATTTGCGTCGTAGTTTGTCTCATCGTATGTCAATATTTTCTTATAATTCACAACAGCCATCGAATCCTTGCCCACGCGGTGATAAGCACTGGCCAGCAGCAGCAGATTATCTACTTGTTTGGGATTTTCGGCCAAAAGATCCTCCAACACCAAAATAGCCAGTTCATCTTTGTGATTATCCAGATAATAGTGCAACAAATAGTGGTCGGCCATGCTGCTGTACTGGTCTTTTTTCTTTTTGGTAAGCAAAAAAATCCGTTCAAATATACCCGGCATTCCGGCCTCCTGAGATATGCGCTGCATACGGTCGAACAGCACCTCAACCTTTATATCGCGTAATGTGGCGAGGCGCAAAATCTGAGAAGCTTTATCTGTCTCGTCGCTCTGCACGTAAGCCAATACGGTACGGGCATATATATCCTCGTCTTTGGTATTCACAACGAGCAAATATTCCTCCAGTTTTTGGGCAGCCTCAGGCCAGTTCCCCTCTATAAATACACCCTTGGCATACTCCAGATTAGGTATCTGGGCCATGCAGATAAGGGGGAATAACCAGATAATAAGTAGTAGAATAGTGGGCTTCATCTCTTTTGTTTGCTATAAATACAGATACCGGATTATTCACCGGAAATAATGACCAAAGATACAAGAAAAAGATTAAATACGAAAACTTATACCACTCTTTTGTCGATGATTGGTCAAACTTACCGGCTGAACAGAGAAAAAAGGTGACGTATAATTAGCCTCTCTTCTTTTATGAAATCAAAAAATATCATTACTTTTGCACAAAAAGCAATAAACTATGACTCAATACAAACGCATTTTACTCAAATTGAGCGGCGAATCGCTCATGGGCGACAAACAATACGGTATAGACGAAAAACGTCTGGGCGAATATGCCACTCAAATCAAAGCAATCTCAGAAATGGGTATTCAGATTGGTATCGTTATTGGTGGTGGTAATATTTTTCGCGGACTGAGCGGTGCCTCCAAAGGCTTCGACCGTGTAAAAGGGGACCAAATGGGCATGCTGGCCACAGTCATCAACCGCCTGGCACTGAGTTCTGCACTCGGAAGCATTGGTATGACAGGTCGCGTATTTACGGCTACAAACATGTTCCCAATCGGTGAGCAATACAGCAATATAAAAGCCATTGAGGCCATGCAAAAGGGTGAAATTTCGATTATTGCCGGCGGAACAGGCAACCCGTTCTTCACCACCGACACCGCTTCTGCGCTGAGAGGAATTGAAATAGGTGCCGATGTGATGCTCAAAGGTACCCGCGTGGACGGCATCTACACGGCCGACCCCGAGAAAGACCCTACCGCAACCAAATTCGACACCATCACCTACGACGAAATATATGCACGCGGACTAAAAGTAATGGATCTGACCGCCACCACACTATGCAAAGAGAACAAACTGCCGATCATTGTGTTTGATATGGACACCGTAGGCAACCTCGAAAAAGTGATGTCCGGCCAAAACATCGGAACCATCGTTGGTTTTTAACCCCAAACGTAAAACGTAAAACCTACAACGTATAACGTACAACGTAAAACCTACAACTTAAAACTTACAACTTAAAACCTATAACTTAAAACTTAAAACCTACAACTTATAACCCACAATGATAGACGTAAAAGAACATCTGAAAGACGCCGAAGACAACATGTCTCTGGCCATTGAGTTTCTCGAAGAGACGCTCGACCACATTCGCGCCGGAAAGGCAAACCCCAAAATTCTGGACGGTATACGGGTAGAATACTACGGCACCCACGTACCCATCAGCAATGTAGCTACGGTATCAACACCCGATGCCCGCACAATCACCATTCAACCGTGGGAAAAAACGATGTTTAAAGAGATTGAAAAAGCAATCATCAACTCGGAACTCGGAATTATGCCCGAAAACAACGGTGAAATTATCCGCATAGGCATACCACCCCTCACCGGTGAGCGACGCAAAGTACTTTGCAAGCAAGCCAAACAGGATACCGAACACGCGAAAATAAGCGTAAGAAATGCCCGCAGAGACACCATCGATGCGCTGAAAAAAGCAATCAAAGAGGGCATGCCCGAGGATGTGGAAAAAGATGCAGAAGCAAGCGTGCAGAAGATTCACGACAAATACATCAAGAAAGCAGACGACCTTTATATGGCCAAAGAAAAAGAGATTCTTACCGTATAAAAGCGCACTCTCTATACCAAAGACGCTCAGAAACATTTCGCTCAAAAAAGCGGTTTCTCAGCGTCTTTGTTTTGTATTTACACTAGCAATAACCCTTAGCAAATGAACGGATTAGTAATCAGAAATACCGGAAGCTGGTATCAGGTAAAGACAACCGACAACCGGATTATAGAGTGCAAAATCAAAGGTAATTTCAGGCTCAAAGGCATTCGAAGCACCAATCCGATAACCGTGGGCGATCGGGTGAAAATTATTATCAACAACGAAGGCACTGCCTTTATCAGCGAGATAGAGGAACGAAAAAATTACATCATTCGACGGGCATCCAACCTGTCGAAACAGTCGCACATACTGGCGGCAAATCTGGATATGGCACTGCTGATTGTCACCGTCTCCAATCCGGTAACCTCCACGGTTTTTATCGACCGCTTTTTGGCCTCGGCCGAAGCATACCGCATCCCCGTCAAAATAGCCATCAACAAAGCAGATGCACTGACCGAAGAAGAGGAAGAGTTTGCTCAGGCTTTGATCCATCTGTACGGTCAAATAGGCTACCCGTGCTACAAAATATCGGCCATCACCGGCCTGGGACTCGATCAGGTAAAAGAGGATATCAGAAACAGCATTACGCTTTTTTCGGGACACTCGGGCGTGGGCAAATCGACACTGATCAACGCGCTGGTTCCATCGGCTCAGGCCAAAACCGGAAGCACATCGAGCTACCACCACAAGGGAATGCACACGACAACGTTTTCCGAAATGTTTGAAATAGAATCGGGCAACGGATACATTATCGACACACCGGGCATCAAGGGATTTGGCACCATAGATCTGAAAACAGAAGAGGTGGCACACTACTTCCCCGAGATTTTTTCGGTATCTGCCGAATGCCGGTTCAACAACTGCACCCATCAGCACGAACCCGGATGCGCTGTGCTCGATGCCGTAGCCAATCACCGCATCAGCGAATCGAGATACAACAGCTACCTGAGCATACTGAAAGACGAAGACGAAACAAAATACAGACAAAAAATCTGATTGTCATGTCGTCGACAACCTCTCCCACCCAACTCATTCGCACCCGTGCACTGCAATTGGGCTTTGATGCCTGTGGGTTTGCCAAAGCCGGCCACGTGGGCACAGAAACAGAGACACACATCCGCAAATGGCTCGACAACGGCATGCAGGCCGAAATGGGGTATATGGATAACTATTTCGACAAAAGGTGCGACACTACCTTGCTGGTGGATGGGGCCAAAACTGTTATTTCATTAGCAATCAACTATTTTCCAAAAACATTTCAATCTCCTAACCTTCCACAGATCGCCTGTTATGCCTACGGCAAGGATTACCACACTGTTGTAAAAGAGAAACTGGCACAATTGTTGCACTACATCCGCGAAGAGATAGACCCGGCGGCAACGGGCAGAGCTTTTACCGATTCGGCACCGGTGGCCGAAAGGTATTGGGCACAAAGAGCAGGACTGGGCTGGATTGGCAAAAACAATTCGCTGATTATTCCCGGCATGGGCTCTTTTTTCTTTCTGGCTGAGCTGATTATCAGCACCGAACTGGAATACAACACCCAAAATGTAGAAAGCAAGTGCGGCGCATGCAGACGGTGCATAAACTCTTGTCCGACCGGGGCACTGGAATACAAACAACTCGATGCCCGGAAATGCCTGTCGTACCTCACCATCGAGAAACGGGATGAATTGAATGCCGATACTGAACTACACAACCGGGCCTACGGCTGCGATATTTGTCTGCTGGTTTGCCCGTGGAACCGCTTTGCCCGCCCCAACACAACACCGGAATTTGCCCCCATACCCGAGATACTCTCCTACTCCGCCTCCGATTGGCTGGCGCTAACCGAAGAAGATTTTAACCGGATACTGAAATTCTCACCCATAAAACGGACTAAATATGCGGGGTTGATGCGAAATATCCGACAAATAATGCTATAAAAAATAATTGACCATGTTTGTTTTTTTGTTTTCTGCGTAAACTGTTATGCCAGCCAGTGACGAGCTTCTTCCTTCGATATGGACTGGAGGCGATTACCAAACGAAGGTAAATTCACTAAATTCTGATTTTTTTCATTTTTTTATTTCTATAATGTTTCTTTTTCCCATTCAGCAGGGAATCCCATAGCTCTAACATCAATATTGAGTGCCAAACTACAAATAAGTTATTCTCCACATCTTGGAATTAGCATATTCCGGGTTCAAATCATACAAAAACTTATTACATTCAGATTTCTTATAGGAACACTGCATAAGTATAGTACCATCACC
>CAZHNZ010000091.1:0-16947 GCA_964534355.1 uncultured Parabacteroides sp. | reverse complement strand
ATCTTATTCAAAGGAATTGTCCACGACAGATTTGCTGTTTGGGCATAAGTCAGAGGTCGTCCCAGTTTGCGCAGACTCATGTTCACCGAGTCTTTCCACATCTCATATTCATCAGGGAAAAGTCGTTTGTTGAGCGGAACATTCGGTTCGTCAATTCGGGCATTGGTGGCCGTATTGATGTTGAAACGGATGTTTTTGGTGAAATCCCAGCGCATACTAAACTGCCTGTCCCACAAGAAATCTTTGCGCCACGACATCAGTTCTTTGTTGAAAGCCATGGTCGGATTATTCAAATCGCGTGGTGATATTTCGTAATAGTTGCGCATCATATTGGTATTAAACCCAAGATTATTGGGCAAAATACTAAACCCAAAATCCTTCACTACGGCCATCGATTTTGCCTTAATTTTTCGGAACGGCTCTATCGGTTTCATCAGCGGCGAATAGTTGTAAGAGAATGTACCCCGGTAATCGCGGCTAATTTCCCATGCTGTATTTGGGTTGTGTTTGTTGCTTTCGTTGTAGGCATACCCAAAACTAAAATTGGCAGGGTCATACGGCATCGGGTTTTTGCTCTGAATATCAAATTTGATGCTCGACATACTGAAACTTTTCACCGTCATTACATCTTGTGCAAATGCTTTCAGCGAATCTTTTTCCTGCTGTGTCCGCATATTATCCAGCTCTTCTTTCAGTAGTAAATCCTGATCGAGAGGATTGTATTTGGGGGTCGAAACCTGTTCCGAGTACGAATAATAGAGTGGTGCTTTTAGTTTGATTTTTTCAGGAATCAATCTGCCAAGCTCAATGTTGGTTGCAATGTTATATTGGTAATAGTCGTCCATTCTTCTTTCGCTGACCGATTGCTCGATACCGCCAAAACCAACTGTTTCGGTGAGTCCGCTCAGATTAATGGTTGCTATATCCGATATCGACAGGTTGACATTTCCGGTAGCAGCCCAGCCGCCTTTTTCGTCAAAACCGTTTACCCGCAATTCATTGACCCAAACCTCACCCGATTTTACCTCGCGAGAGTTGTTGCGAACCCCGATCATAATGGTTTTTACTTCCGACAGCGAGGGGTTTCCGGTTACGGTTATCCGGTTGGCCGGCTTGTTGGGATCGGTCACGGTGAACGGCGTTTGATAGGTTACGTTCGAATTGGCCATTCGTTTTTCGCTGTTTCGCTTCAATTTAGCATTGGTCAGTGTGGACATCGAAATATCCATCATATTGCTTTCGGGCCACACTATTTGGCGGTCGCTGTTGCTGTTTGAGGTGTAACTTCCTTCGGGTGTCAGTTTTAACGGCACCTCATATTCGTAGTAATTGTTTTTGTAGTCTGATCCCAAACGAATAAATACAGATAAATCGCCGTCGTTGAGTTGTGTTTCCGAATCTGTAACACGCTCGGCGTGAATATTCATTTGCAGCTTTTTGTATTGACGAAGGTCGATGCTTGTGCTTTTGTAGATAGCCCGGGCATCTGCCGGAGACAATTTTACAGTTTTAATTGAGAGCGCCTGTTCGTTCAACTGACGAAGCTGTGGTTGACTTGGGTCAATTACCCGCGATACACCCGGCGGCAATACATAGTTCACCGGCTTACGGTCGGCATTCTCTTCTATATTTACAGCAGATACCACTACCGATGCATCTGTAATGGGCTGAGTATTGGGCTTATTCAACGCCTGAGTGTAGCCACGCCATTCGCCACGCACCAGTTCGAGTGTACCAAAGCGAAGGATTGTTTGCTCTTCAAAGTCGGTCATAAACATCCGCATAAAACGAATTGTTTTGAAATCGCGGATATTTCCTACCCTCTTTTCATACGAACGAAGAGGAATTTTAAACTGATACCAGGTAATGCTTTCTGTTTTGCCATTGGCCAGTCGCACATTGGTTTTCCTGACATCAGTGATGAAGTTCTGACCCACCACGGTATCGTTGGGGCGTATAGAAACCTTGTATTGAAAATATCGCTCAAATTCATTCAGTGTATTATCCTGATTGATATCCTCTACGTCGGGTACATTTTTCGATGCCACATCAAATTTTTCGGGCGAGTCTTCCGACGCTGCCGAGTTGCCTTCGGGTCCGTTGAAGTACTTGTATCTGTTGAGGATGCTCACCCGGTTGGCGTCCAGCTCGGCACCGCGGTAGTAGCGGTAGTTATCGCCTGCGGGGTCATTCAATGGCGAAAATGCATCTTTCTGCATCTCTTCTATCGTAGCGGTTGTCAGTCTGCGGGTTAGCTCTGACAGGTAATTTTTGTAGGTCGAATACTTTTTTTCATCGTCGGTCGACAATCCGTCGAACCCGATATCCTGACGTTTGCGGGCACCGGTCGTGTTATCGAAGGCATACACCAGCGACTGACGGCGGGGCACCCGTCCCCAGTTTGTGGTTTCTACAAGAGATGTGTCGCCGTCTATCGGGAATCCGTTTTCAAATGATTTCTTTCCGTCGCGCAGTACATCTTCCGATATTTCGCCCAGGTTGATGTATAAATCGCCCCCTTTTGCTGTGTTGAGTGTGTCGTATACGAAAGGATTCATCATCCAGAATTCGATATATTCGAAGTTTGATGCTTCAAAATCGGTAATATCAAGTTTGCGCATCATTCCGCCCCAGCGTTTTTTTGGATTTTGAAGTTTGCCGTCAGAGTTAATGTTGATATAATCCAGATTGTACGGACCTCTTTCGGTCGGGTAGTAGGCCATATTCAATACCGGAAGAATGGATGATTCGCCATAAACAGCCTCTTTGTTCGGGAAAATTTCCTGTTCGAGCACCTCTCTTACGAAGTGATTCGAGCGTTGGTTTTTATCCGATTTCAGGTGAGACGGCATCAGAGTCGAGTTGTTTCGGGTGAAAATACCGTCTATCTGATACCAGGCAAAATGCGCCCGGTTCATACCGTACCGCAAATCGTTGGAATAAGCAGCTTCGGGGAATAATGCTGTTGTTGAGTTTTCGTAGGGTGTACTTGCCAACGTCCAGGGGTAATATTCGCGCAGGCTGTATCCGATTTTGGTCGCTTCGAAATCGTCGAGATACGAAACGCCCTGCGACTGCAACTCTTTCGGGTGACCCGGTTTCAGCTGTGCAAACTCAGCATTGATACTCAGTTGCGAAGGTGCTGTGGCCTGAATAAACGGTACTTTGTTTATCATATTGGTCAGCCAGTTAAATTGGGTTTTGTAGGATGTATTCATCCCCCAAATCGTATTGCTGATAGACTCTTCACCCATGTTAACCTTTTGTGTGATAGGCTTCTCTGATAGTCGCATAATGGTACCACCCACGTTGAAGTTTTCGCTGAATTCGTAGTTCAGGTTCAATCCCAACAGCGTTTTGCGTTGCATGCTGTATGCCGATTGGTTTTCTAGCGATACACTCACCGGCGTGCCCGATTCCAGAATGTTCGAATTCAAAATCGTAACAATACCCATGGCGTAGTCCACCGAGTAATCGACATTCTCTTGCAGCGGCGCACCACCGGCAGTCACCTTCACCGAACCGCGGGGTACATTCATCGCATTCAGCCTGATTTCTGAGCCGGTAGAAGATTTGTATTCGCCTTCGAGCACAAACTTATTTTTCTCTGCTATCTGACGGGCAATTGTCAGCGTAGAGTCGTATAATTCCTGAAAAACGTATTTTTTTGCAATAATATCATCCCCGATTTGAGCTTTCAGATTCGATCCAAATGGCTCTTTTACAGGGAAGTATATTCGTCCGTTTTGTGATGATACGGTGTACCCTTCAATGAAGTCGAAGAATCCGTCGGGATACGGTTCGTTTTTCGAATCGAGCCTGTCTAAATTGAGAACTTTCAGCAATACCTTATTTTTAATATTTCCTTCGGGAATGTAGTTGACATACGTACCTGTGGTATCGCTTTGGTAAAGAATATTGAGCTTGAATTTCTCGGGTTGAATTTGGTAGGCATTGAGGGCATACACGTTTTTCATCATCAGATCCCAGATAGGCAGATCGGGCGAGAAAGAGGTGTTTTTAAGCAATTTCACAATCAGAGCACCGTTAGATCCGGTGTTGTCCGATGCAAACTCACCCACCTGATACACTTTCCCGGCATAGGTATATTCAAACGAAACGGCCAGCACCTCATCCGGTTGCAGGGCAGATTTTAGCGAAATATATCCGAGTTGTTTGTTGATGAAAAATTCAGATTGGTCGAGTTTACGGGCGCTCTCAATTTTTTCGTAGTCGCGACCGCCCAGAATGTCCTGAGGGTCGAGTACCTGACTAGCCTGACTGATATCGCGGATTCCGGCATCGCGGATGTAATCGTATTCGCTGTTGGATGCATTAGCCGGATTTAGCAAAGTGCCTGCGGTCCATTTGCTGTTCGATATTCTTGTTTTCTCGGCCAGATCGGTCAGTGCGATAATGTTGCGGGCCTGTTCGTAGTTTCCTCTTTTGTTGGTTACCCAGAGTTCCAGTCTGTTAATCACAATTCCGGACGAAACAAAGGGTAGTTTGCTCATCCATTTGTCGTAGTTATCGCGAAAATATTGAGCCAGAAAGAAGTGTCTGTTTTCGTCGTACTGATCTATTTTTATCTCAAACGGGGTGGTTTGCACACCGCCTTTGGTGTTTATCACCTTCGATTCCGATTCCTGTTGCGAGACCACCGCCGTAGCTTTCAGTTTGCCAAATTGCAATGCTGTTTTCACCCCGAACAGAGCCTGTGAGCCCCTGATGAGCGAACCCGATGCCGGCATACTCACATTACCCGCTTCGATGTGTTTGATTATTTCGTCCTCTTTTCCGTCGTATTGAAGTTTTATTTTTTTTGAGTCGAAATCGAATGTGGCTTCGGTGTCGTAGTTCAGGTCGAAGTTCACTTTGTCGCCCACTTTGGCCTGTACATTCAACTGAATTTTTTCATCAAAATCAAAATAAGTCCGGTTTCTCGATCTTTCGGGCAGCGACGGGTTTTTGATGTTGTTGTTTTTCAGACCCAGACTTACCTCAGCCGATCCCTGTGTTTTAATCTGAACGCCACCGGGGCCAAATATTTTATCGGCAGGCCCCAGCCCGAATTTCATATCCAGAAAACTCAGCCCTTTTCTTCCTTTCGAAGTCTCTTCGGCATTTTTCTCTTTGTAATATTGCTGAATAGATTGGTAGAAACTATTCTTTTGATACTCACCCTCGGTCATCAACATGGGGGTGGCAATATCCATATCGCCCACCTTGGTGTGAATGACATAGGTGCGGGTAATGGGGTCGTATTCGATATCTGTTTTCAGATTTTTGGGGGCCGGTAAATCCGCAGGATGCTTTTTATTCATTTCCGAAACCGTCGAAGGATAGGTTTTAGCAACCGGAAAATGAAGTTTTGTGGAATCTTTCTTCTCTGCCGGTTTGGGTACTTGTTGCGTTGTCCCGTTTATCGAGCCAAACACAGTACCCCCGGCTATAATCAGAAGCGATGCATAAAATATGGACTGAATAACTTTTTTCAAAACAGAAAAAATTTTAAGTTTAAAAATCAAAGAAGCTTTAAGGCCGACTTTATCACCTGCTCAACACTCAGCAACGGGGTGTCTGTCAGCAGTTTTCTCACCACCTTGGAGGCGGCCGATTGTATAAAGCCCAGCATTACCAGTGCAGCAATTGCCTCAGTTTCAACCTGACCCGATGCCCCGATTCCCACTAATAACGTTTCATCACCACCTTTTATTTTGTCTTTCAGGTCTACAATAATGCGCTCGGCCGTTTTTGCCCCGATTCCCTTTACTGTTTTCAATAATTTTGAATTTCCTGAGCCAATGGTGGCTTCCAGTTCTGCCGGTGACATCGAGGATAATATCATGCGCGCCGTATTGGCACCCACACCCGATACCGAAATAAGCAACAGAAACAGCGAACGTTCGCTTTTCTCTTTAAATCCGTACAACAAATGGGCATCTTCGCGAATGGCTTCGTATACAAATAGCTTATTGTGGCTTCCCACTTTCAGAAACTGATAGGTGTAGAGCGAAATGTGAATGTTGTAACCTATTCCCTGACAGTCAATTATGGCATTTGTAGGTGTTAAATCTACAATTTCGCCGGAGATATATTCGAACATAATCTTGTTATCTGTTTGATTTAGTGACTATTTCCCGTTGGTACGGTACAAAAATCTACAAATTTAGAATAAAATCTTCAAATAGCCTGCTTTACAGGGCATCGAATATTCAATATTTCTTTTAAAAAAACTACTTTTGCATTTCAAAATTAATAAACAGGCATGGATTTCAAACTATTGGCAGAAGATGCTAAAAAACAGGCGAAAGAGTATAAACTTTTTTTTAAGAATTTGAGGAAAAATCAGCTGCGCGAACTCGACGATGAGGTGCACGCTATTCATCAGGAGGTTTTCGATGATTTCGACTGCCTGACTTGTGCCAATTGTTGCCGCTTATTGGGCCCGCGAATCACCTACAAGGATATCGAAAAAATGGCGGCCGGACTCAGAATAAAGGCGGCCGAAGTCGAAGCTCGCTATTTGCGCATCGATGAGGACGACGACTACGTGTTCAAAACTATGCCGTGCCCTTTTCTCATGTCCGACAACTATTGCTCTATCTACGAGCATCGCCCCAAAGCTTGTCGGGAATACCCGCATACCAACCGCAAAAAGTTTTTTCAGTTGCATCAGCTCACTATTCGCAATTCCGAAACCTGTCCGGCCGTTGGCATTATCCTGAAAAGGCTCAAAGAGGAGTTTACCCGATAGATTTGGCAGATACGGCTGTTTTTCGTATTTTTGCAAAAACAGCTTTTTCTGTTCGTCGTTCGACAACCGGTTATCTGATCTGTTTTTGCATTTGAAATAAAATTAATTATATATACTTGTAAATGAATACATTTGGCCAGATTTTTAAACTTACCTCGTTTGGCGAATCTCACGGAAAGGGAGTCGGAGGCGTTATTGACGGTGTGCCGTCGGGTATCGAAATCGATATGGATTTCATACAAAATGAGTTGAATAGACGCCGTCCGGGTCAATCTAAAATCACTACACCCCGAAAGGAGAATGACGAGGTGCAATTTTTGTCGGGTATATACGATGGCAAAACCACCGGCGTTTCTATTGGTTTTGTTATTTACAACGAAAATCAGCACTCTTCGGATTACGATAACCTGAAAGATATTTACAGACCCTCACATGCCGATTATACCTATACCCAAAAGTACGGGCACAGAGATCATCGCGGTGGTGGCCGTTCATCTGCCCGCGAAACCATTGCCCGCTGTGTGGCCGGTGCTATTGCCAAATTGGCGCTTCGTCAGTTGGGGGTAGATATAAAAGCCTATACATCGCAGGTTGGCACAGTGGTGCTTCCCGGTGTTTATCAGGATTATGATTTAAACACCATTGAGGATAATATGGTGCGTTGTCCCGATGCGGATACTGCCGATAAGATGATAGAGATGATTCGTCAGGTAAAATCGGAAGGCGATACCATTGGTGGTGTTATTTCTTGCGTTATTACCGGTGTGCCTGCCGGATGGGGTGCCCCGGTATTTGGCAAATTGCATGCTGTTTTGGGTAGTGCTATGTTGGGTATCAATGCGGTCAAAGGCTTCGAATATGGCATGGGCTTTGCCGGTGTTGGCAAAAAAGGTTCGGAAGTAAACGATGCTTTCTACAACAACGATGGGCAGATACGCACCCGCACAAACAATTCCGGTGGGATTCAGGGTGGGATTTCCAACGGCGAGGATATCTATTTTAGAGTAGCCTTCAAGCCTATTGCCACGCTGTTGCAAAATGTGGAAACGGTAGATAAAAGTGGTAATGAAGTTACACTGAAAGCCAAAGGCCGGCACGATTCCTGTGTTTTGCCCCGCGCTGTACCGATTGTAGAGGCGATGGCTGCCATGGTTTTGTTTGATCAGTATTTGGTAAGTAAAACCACAAAATTCTAATTCATATTTCGAAGAGTTGTTGTCCTCACAGGATGGCAACTCTTTTTACTATCTCGTCTTCAAGCAGATAGTAAGCATCCGTTTCGTTGCCGGTTGCCTTTCCGTTTACGTCAAATTCAAGCCGGTGTCCGTCGCGACTTACCCAGCCGGTTTGTGTGGCCGGGTTGCCTACCCAGAGAGAGTAGGGGGCAACATCTTTGGTCACCACCGCGCCGGCACCAATCAGGGCATATTCGCCTATGGTATGTCCGCAAATAATGGTGGCATTGGCACCGATAGTGGCCCCTTTTCCAATTCTCGTACTTCTGAATTCCTCTTTTCGTTCTATAAAACTGCGTGGGTTTATCACATTGGTGAATACGCACGATGGCCCCAGAAACACATCATCTTCGCAAATCACACCGCTGTACAGCGACACATTGTTTTGCACCTTTACCCTGTTTCCGATGATTACATCCGAAGCCACAAACACATTTTGCCCCAGTATGCAGTTGCTGCCAATTTTGCTGCGGCTCATGATGTGCGAAAAGTGCCAGATGCGTGTGTTGGAGCCGATTTCGGCACCGTTGTCTATGACGGCTGTTTCGTGTGCGAAGTATTGATTCATAAAATCCGGAATAAAATTTTTTTTACAAAGTTATTCAAAATATCGGGTTCGCCCCATTTCAAACAGGGCAAAGTCATATTTCGTCGGGTCTTCGGGCGAAAACTGCCGCAGTGCTGCTGTCAGTTCGAGCACAGCTTTTTTGTCATCCTGCTTTCTGCTCAGCAGCCCCAGATGCCGCGATGTCTTGGCCACATGCGTATCCAGCGGTATCAGTAGTTGCGATGGCGAAAAGCTCTTCCAGCAGCCGATATCTACTATCCTGTCGTCTCTGATCATCCATTTCAGAAACAGGTTTATTCGCTTGCAGGCCGAGGTGGTTTCTGTTCGTGATTTCTCAGACCCCGGGTAAATGTCGTTTCGGATAAAGTCGATAAGTACGAAAATATCCTTCTCTTCCGTCTTTTTATCCAGTTTGTTGGCGCAAATATACGCTTCGAGCGATGCATTGGCAGAGTACACCCGGTGCAACGACAGGCAAATGCGGTACAGGTCGCACTCTTTGAAAGTGCGGTGCAACGACTTCCGGCTATCTCTGAGCACGGTCCATTTTTTCGACAGGATATATTCCAGCGGTCTATGGTTCATTATTTGGTTTATCGCTTCGGCGTTGCGCAAAATCATGGGGCGTTTTCCCCAGGTAATGGCGCTGATAATAAATGCCATTATCTCTACATCGCACAGGTGGGTGAACCTGCGTGGAAACTGCACCGGATCATTCTCTATAAATGCAGGACAGTTTACCTGACGCACCCATTCATCCAGCTCTTCTTTTAATTGCTTGTTTGTCATACCTGCCCTTTTTTACAAAGATAAATGGTTTTTGCTGAATCGTGGGGGATTTTCAGGGGCATATTGCCCTTTTTTGACTCTCTTTTATTTATCCGGAGAAACAAATAAGCAATTTTAAACTTTTGTTTTGATATTTATTTGTAATATTGTGCTCTTTCCTGTTTTTTTTTCTTCAACAGGATAAAAACTCTTTTTTTTAATTAATTATTTTATCTTCTTCAAATTCATTTTTTTTGTATTTTACAGAAGATATGACCAGATATAAATTGCAAAAATAAATTATAGTCTATGGAAATGAAGCGTGAAAATATTCTTTGTGTCAGTTACACGACGTGGGAGGGTGCCTATACAAAATCGGTAGTTCAGTTAATGTCATTGCTGGCGCGTCGTCACAAAGTATTATTTGTTGAATACCCTTTTACAATTAAGGATTGTATATTTGGATTTTTAGGGCGTGGAGATGCACCTGCCAAACGAATGCTGGGTATTGAAGATAGGCTGCAAACCAAGAAAACCGTTTTTGGCACCACTGTTTACAATTGGGTTGCACCACCGGTTATTCCCACCAACTTTATAAAAAATGAGAAAATATTTCGTTTCCTGAATGAGGTAAATGCCTGGATTTTTCGTCGGTCTGTCAAGATAGCGCTTAAAAAGCTCAAAATGAATAATCCGGTGAATGTAAATGCATATAATTGTTATTTTGGAATTCCTCTGATTGGGAAAATGAATGAAAAGGCCAACATCTATTATTGTTACGACGGGATGAGTGTTGTCAGGCACGGAGATCGTGCTCTGATAATGGATGCAGAGTTTTGCAGGAAGGCAGATAGTGTAATCGTAACATCGGACTATCTGAAGCAGGATAAACTTAAATATAATAAAATTGTTGATACTGTGAAGAACGGAGTAGATTTTGAACTGTTTAACAAAGAAGCCAAAACAGTACCTTTTTTTGAGCGAAAACGAAAAAAAATCGGTTATATTGGTAGTATAGATCAGCGGTTTTATATCGAATTTGTAGAGTATGCGGTTCAAAATATGCCGGATGTTGATTTTGAGTTTGTCGGTGATGTGCGCAATCAGTCGGTAAAAGATATTTTGTCAGTTTATCCGAATGTCTCTTTTTTACCGCCTGTTGCACCGCACGAAGTTCCGGAAATGCTCAGCCATTGCGATGCCGGAATAATACCATATATCAACAATGAAATAAATAAAAATGTCTATCCGCTCAAAATTAACGAATATCTGGCAGTAGGTGTGCCGGTTGTTTTGTCGAATTTTGCAGTTCTTTCAGAATTTGAGAAAATTGTATCTTTTACCTCTACCAAAGAGGAGTTTTTAAGTGCTCTTCAGTCTGAAATTCAAAATGATTCACAGCGAAAAATTGAGCAAAGAATAGATTTTGCCAAAGAAAATTCGTGGGAGAAAAGGGCTGAGTTGTTTGAAAAATCAATTAGTAAAGTCGTTAAAAACTAAATTTTTAAATAAATGAAAAAGAACTTATTGATAAAGGGGATTCTCTGTTCTGCTTTGGTTTTCATGTTTGCATCGTGTGTCAATGATGTTGATTTGGCCGATTTGACAGAGGATTTTGCCATCGATCAGTCTTTAATTCTACCTTTGGGTAGTGTGCAAATGACTGTCAATGATTTGCTGGATAGTACGGATATTGACCACATTGGCCGAAGCGCAGCAGATGTTTATTACGAAGCTGAGGATAGTACAGAGTTTTCATTCCGGCAGGTAGATCTCTCTTCTAAAATGTTGCCATATACAACCATGTGGTTCTCTTTTGGTTCAACTACTATTCCTGCCAATCAATCTAAAAATCTGTTGGATATCCCGGTTGATTATCCTCTGGGTGTTAATTCTGATGTAACAACTGAGAGGATTGATAGTGTCAAATTTACTCAGGGTGTTTTTTCAATGACTGTAAGAAAATCGGATTTTGCTATCTCACCATCCAACATAGAGATAATCACAACTTTTCCCAACAACAATATCCGAATGCTGAATTCTGGTAGTTCCCCAACTATGGTATTCCGACCATCGGCTTTTGACCAACCGATATCTCAATCTCTTAGCAATTTTGTTGTATATACTGTAAATGGTGCCAGGTCTGTTCCGCTGAATATTCAGATTAGAGTAAAAGCAGGTAGTGCTCCGGTTTCTGTTACAGCATTGTCAAAAATTCAGTTATCAATGAGTTTTACCCGGATGGATTATAGTGTAATCTATGGAAAGTTTCAACCGTCTCCATTGGCTTTCAAAGTGTTGAAACAGGAGATCGACTTATCGGGTACATCTACTCAAATGGGTCTTCTGCGCTTTGCAAATCCACAGTTTTTTATTACAGCCCGAAGTAATGTGGGAGTTTATTTGTCTCTGAATTTAGATTATTTGAAGGCATACTGCAAAAAGGATGACACATTTACACCCGTTTTTGCATGGTTTGATAATAAAACATCAATTAAGAAGTCGGTAGAAATTACATCAAAACCGGCAAAGCCCGGTTTGTGGGTTAAGCAGGCGCTCGACCCACTAAATTCAGCAAATGGAGGTACTGATCAATTTTTTGATAAATCGGTCAGACCCGATATTTTTGAATCAAAATACAGTATTACCAATTCCAATACTACTGATGCGATGCCGGATTTCCTTACACCGGATGCTCGAATAAAGGTTGGTATCATGGCTCGTTTTCCCCTCTATCTTAATGGCGGAAGCAATTATACGCATCGCGATACAATTTTGAATGTGGCAAAATCTCTTCGCAATGATCTTGATTCTTTGAATTCGCTGAAAAAAGCTAAATTGGTACTAAAGGTGAAAAATGGGTTCCCGGTTGCCATTGCTTATACGATGAAATTCTTGTCGTCAACGGGAAAAGAAATAACATATACTTCTGATATAAAACGAAATTATGAGATACTTTCTGCTTCTGTTGATGCAGTCACTGGATATGCTCAGTCGATAAATGAGCAATCGATTGTGATAGAATTGAATGAATCGCAGGTAAAAGATTTGCAAAAAGCTGATAAGATTCTTTTTGATGTTAAGTTCTCGGGACAGGATGCAACAAAACCGGTTCATATAAGACCTCAGGATAGTTTCTCTGTGAAGGTTGGTGTATATGGTAGTGCTCATTTTACTAACGAAACATTTAAATAACCCGGTATGAAAAAGAAGACAGTAATAAACAGATTGAGCGGGTTTATAATATGTATTTCTGCATCGCTTATTCCTTGCGTGTCGATAAAGGCCCAACAGGTTAATTCCCATTATTTTATTGAAAATTCACCTACACGTCATTATCTCAATCCGGCATTTCAACCCAAGAGTAATTTGTATATCTCTCTACCCTATTTCGGAAGCAGTCGTTATGGGTTTGGAAACAACTCTTTTAGCCTGAGTGATTTAGTTTTTAATAATGGTGGACAAACAGTGAGTTTTCTTCACCCCGTTTTTGGTGATAAGGATGCGTTATATAATAAAATTAAATCTCCGGCATCTTTGAGGGGCAGCATGGATATGGATTTGCTTGGTTTTGGATTTCGTGTAAAAGATGCCTATTGGTCTTTTGCGGCAACCCAAAAAATGGATATAGAATTAGGTATTTCCAGAGATGTATTTAAGCTATTGCTTTATGGAACCCCCAACGAAGAGGCTAATTATTTCGATTTTAAAAATATGGGGGTAAATGCTACTTCGTACACTGAATTTGCATTTGGTTATTCTAAAAATATCAACGAGAAATGGAGTGCAGGGGTAAAGCTAAAGTATTTGTATGGCAATGCCAATATCTCTACTGATACCAAAAGATTTGATTTGAATGCCAATATGGAAGAGTGGCGGATTGATGTAGATGGTACTGTAAACGTTGCTGTTCCGGGTACGTTTAAAACCGGCGATGGTCTCGACTCGTTTGATTATACAAAACCATCGGGAGGTAGTAAATGGTTTAAACCATCGGGTGCCGGTTGGGGTATTGATTTGGGTGTGAATTATCAGGTTAACGACCATCTCTCTGTTTCAGGTGCTTTGCTCGATCTGGGACGCATCTACTGGAAAAGAAATGTTGCCAATATTAGTTATTCGCTTAATCATTCTTATACTGGTGCCGGGATTTTTAAAGGTAACTTTAATAATATTTCTGTTGAGGATTCGCTTCAGGCTATAGGTGATGAACTGAAAGATAAGGTAAAAACGAGTCAGACCAGCAAGAATTACTCAACTTCAGTTTCGCCGAAGTTGAACATTGCCGCAGAATACTCTTTTTTGAATAAAAAAATGAGTGTCGGGATTTTATCACATACAGTCTTTCGGAAAGAGAGTACATATGAGCAATTTACTGCTTCGGTAAACGGTAAGCCGACAGATTGGGCAAATATTTCACTTTCCGGTTCTTACATGAATAACAGAATCAATAATATTGGTTTGGGTTTGGGTATTCGGGCCGGTTTTGTACATTGGTTTGTTGCGACCGATTATGTTCCTCTTTCGTTTGCCCGGTATTCTGTAAATAATGGAAATTCTTTTATTCCAATTCCTTACAAAGCAACCGGCTTTAATTATTCGGCCGGATTAACTTTTGTATTTGGCAACAGAAAAGATAAAGACCGGGATGGGGTTGTAGATAAATACGATATTTGCCCCGATACACCCCGCAACGTGAAGGTGGACAAAAGCGGCTGTCCGATCGATTGCGATTATGATGGTGTGCCCGATTACAGAGACAAATGTCCCAATACGCCTGCAGATGCTCACGGTATGGTCGATATCAACGGTTGCCTGATTGATAGCGATAAAGATAATGTGCCTGATTATCTGGATAAATGTCCAAATACGCCTGTCGGGGTTTCTGTAGATTCTCTCGGCTGTCCGCTGGATGCAGATAAAGACGGTGTCGCCGATTATCTGGATAAATGCATGAATACACCGCAGGGCGCCAAAGTAGATTCGGTTGGTTGTCCGTATGATAGCGACAAGGATGGTATTGCCGATTATCTGGATAAGTGCCCCAATACAGCTGCTGAAGCTATTGGTCGCGTTGATTCGATTGGTTGTCCGTTGGATAACGATAAAGATGGTGTGCCCGATTATATGGATAATTGCCCCAATACACTTCCTGATCAACGTAATTATGTGGATAAGAATGGTTGTGTAAAAGACTCTGATGGAGACGGTGTGTTTGATTATCAGGATCGATGTCCTTTGGTTGCCGGACCATACTCCAATAAAGGGTGTCCGGAAATCACAAAAGAGGTACGTTCGTTGTTTAAAAAAGCTCTTCAGGGCATTCAGTTCGAATCTGGCAAAGATTTGATTAAACCACTATCTTATCTTATTCTGAATCAGATTGCAATGATGTTGATTGAAAACCCGGCCTATTTTATTGAGGTACAAGGGCATTCAGACAATGTAGGTAATCCCGAAAATAATATGATTCTTTCGGACAAAAGGGCTGCCGCGGTTCGTCTGTATTTAGTGAAAAAAGGTGTGCCGGAAAAGCGGATTATATCTAACGGGTATGGTGATACCAAGCCAATCGGTGATAATAAAACGGCCGCAGGTCGTTCGCTTAATCGTCGTGTAGAGTTTGTTGTATCGTTTGAAGAAGTAAGAAGCGAAAATGTAAAAACAGAGAACTAATTAGCTTCTATTAGGGCCTGTTTCCGGGAAGGGGTTATCGTCTGTTTATGGCGATAGCCTCTTTTTATATATTCTGGTTTCAAATAAAAAGGGGATGATCTGTTACCAGACATCCCCTTTTTAATTTCTTCTGAAAATAGAATTTACTTGATTTCTATTTCCTCTTTCAGATCTATTTCGTTTTTGTCGGAATCGATAAATCGATATTCCAGATAAGCTAAACTCTGATCAGAGATAATTTTAAGTCCGAAGCTATACGAACATCTCCATTTCCATTTGAGCGAATAGATGCCTTTGTTGATAAAGGCTGCCAGGAATGGATGTACATGTAGCTTAAATTTCTTAATCTTTACTTTATTCACCAAATAGTCGATCTTTCGTTCGAGTGAGTCTGTGAAAAGTATAGACGGTTTGATTTGCCCGTTGCCGTAGCAGTTGGGGCAATCTTCCATTGTGTTGATATCCATGTTTGGACGAACCCTTTGGCGAGTAATCTGCATCAATCCAAATTTACTCAAAGGTAAAATATTGTGTTTGGCTCTGTCTTTTGACATAGCATCGCGCATGGTATCAAACAGCTTTTGCCTGTTTTCACCCTCCTGCATATCGATAAAGTCAACAACAATAATTCCTCCCATGTCGCGAAGTCGAAGTTGACGGGCAATCTCTTGACCGGCGGCAATATTCACATCGAGCGCATTCTCTTCTTGTCCGCGTCCGCTTTTTGAGCGATTTCCACTGTTTACATCAATCACATGCAACGCCTCCGTATGTTCAATGATCAGGTATGCACCACTCTTAAATGTAACAGTCTTGCCAAACAAAGATT
Organism: uncultured Parabacteroides sp.; assembly: GCA_964534355.1. GTDB lineage: Bacteria > Bacteroidota > Bacteroidia > Bacteroidales > UBA7332 > CAXXIC01. The sequence continues at coordinate 1,114 of CAZHNZ010000091.1, read as the reverse complement.
TGATCTGCTTGGTAACACCGAACGTGTCAAAAATTGGCGTATCTCCCTGATATAATTTTACAATCCCGGCCTTTTCAGGCGCAATCATCTCAACATACTCTTTTACCTGAAGAAAGGTGTCTGAGTCATTAACATGTATGCTTTGAAAAGAGGGGTTGAAGATGTCTCGCAACAAAGCACCCGTGCGGCTTGCTTCTTCAAGAATAAGAGCTGGCATTTTTGCCTTTTGCAGTTTGTTGACACACTCTTCCCATTTGCGTACCAGTAGTTTGAGTTCGCTATCCAGCTCATCTACTTTTCTTCCTTCGGCTACTGTGCGAACAATAACACCAAAGTTTTTTTGTTTGACGCTTAAAATCAGTTGTTTGAGTCTGGATCGCTCTTCAGCGGATTTGATTTTTTGAGAAACCGACACCTTGTCTGCAAAGGGAATAAGGACCAAATATCTACCTGCAAACGAAATCTCGGCAGTCAGACGTGGCCCCTTTGATGAAATTGGTTCTTTGGCAATCTGAACCAATATTTCTTGTCCCGAAGTAAGTAAATCAGTGATTGTACCATCTTTTGATATCTCTGGTAGTGTTTGGAATTTTGAGATAGAGGGTACTTTTTTTCGATCAGAAATAGTTTGTCTAAGAAATTTGTTTTGGGAACTGAAATGAGAGCCCAAATCAAGATAGTGGAGAAAGGCATCTTTCTCGTAACCGACATCAACGAACGCAGCATTTAATCCGGGCATAAGTTTTTTTACTTTACCCAGATATATATCACCCACAGAGAAAGATATATTCTGTGCCTCTTTTTGCAACTCTACCAGATTCTTATCTTCTAGAATGGCAATAGAAACTTCTTTCCGGGTGACGTCAAGAATGAGTTCGCTATTCACAATTGTTTCTTTTTTAGTAAGTTGAGGCTTTTTCTATGGTTTAGTCTTTACCACAACTTCATTATACAATACGCAAAGAACAAACTTAATACATAATTCTATTAAGCTTGTTCTTTGAAGACTTGATGCAGAGTGAAGTGAAATAATTACTTATTTCTTCTTCTTATGTCTGTTTTTTCTCAGTCTTTTTTTGCGCTTGTGCGTAGACATCTTATGTCTTTTTCTTTT
>CAZHNZ010000090.1:0-17486 GCA_964534355.1 uncultured Parabacteroides sp. | reverse complement strand
CTATTCCAAAAAAATCATAACAGCGGCATTACCGGTTACAGAGTCGCCAAAATCAGGGCTGCGCCGGAGTGCTTCACCGGTTGTGGTTCGTGGGTAAAGCCGGGTTTGCCAAATTCGATGCCTATGCTTAGCAGCAGCGTTACTTCGTCGGTTAGAAACTGACGGTAATATTCATCTATGCTAAGCTCAATGGTTTGAGGTTCAAGGGTGCTGCCGGTCGAAAACCACTCAGTGTGTGCTGATTTTCCGTTTCCGTGCAGCTCGCGGCATATCGGTGCGTATTCGTTCATCTCTTCTGTATAGACCATATCCGATACGCTACCCAGCATGATCACGATGCGAAAATAGGGGTGATTGTAGTAGTTGTTGAGATGAGCAGCGCAATGAATAGCAGGGATTTGCACGGTTGCCCGCAGCTCATTACGTTCAGTTTTTTGCGATATCTGAACTCTTAACAGCGTATTAAAGCTATTTTTCCGGTTGAAGGAGTATCCGTCTAAAACGTACTTTCTCTTTGTTAATGCTATATTTCTCTTTCCTGTGGGCTGTACTGTATCACATTTTTGCAATTCCTTGCTCAACCCGTTGAAGGCTGCCGACACATTGTAGTCGCTCAGCGCCGATGTGGAGAAAACCGCTCTTTTGAGTGCGGACGACATTTTGACGCAACCGCCCCATTCCTGTTGGTGCATCCTCAGTTTTTCGAAGTTGGGCGATTTGGCTATCTTCTCTTTCGACGGACCACCCTTGGTACGCATAATTACCTTATCCGATCCCGCCTGTTTGTAAAACGAAATCCCTTTGATGCTTCCCGTAATTTCGAATGGTCCTTTGATAACTGCCATATTGCCCTCTTTTTATGCTGTTTTATCTCACATTCCCCGGTTTGCGCTACATAAATAGAAAGTAACGGGTCGAGAAACAGTGAAAATCAGGTACAAAGATAAGAAAAATATTAGAATAATAATTTTATAACAGAGATAAAATATTCCTTTTAATTCTATTATATCACTATTATATCTATGTGAAAGATATATTATAAAACAGGTAAAAATAGTTATTTACTATTTCTCAACCCCTTGTTTGGTCGGTTTCTGTCGGACACGTCTGTCATTTCTGTCATGTTTACCGGGTTAGTCAGTCTGCTTTTTCTTTGTGTTTTATTGATGGTTTATTAATAAGTTGATAATAAATGTATTATGAATAAAATATATAGACTCTATAAATGAGTGTATAGGACGCCGGAGGGCTGATTTCTAATTTTGCAGTGTGATTCGTTGGCCAACGAATGATGAAAATTTTCGGAATTTTTAATCATTAATGCGAATCAAACAATGTCAATAAAAAATAGTGAAGTTAAGAATTTGGTGGAACTGCTCGCTGTGCGGTTCGAAAGGATAGAAAAGCAAAATGAGATGATAATTAGTCTGTTGACGGCTATGTCTCAGGGCGGTGTGGTATGCGACGATGTGTTGACGGTCGAAGATGCCATGGGCTTGCTCAATGTATGCCGACAGACGATTTTCAATCTGCGGAAGAATGGCGAATTGAAGGTTGTGGAGGGAAAAGGTAGTATGGTTTTGTTTCGCCGGTCGGAGCTCGAACGCTATAAAAGCGGCGTTTTGGCAAAACGTCTTTCCCGTTAGCCCTGTTTTGTTGCCCGATTTTCTTTATATTTGTCCGTTTTTTTAATGAGATAGCATGAAAAAAGAGGTATTGAACAAAATGAACCGCCATTTGCAGATTGCTTGCGAATCGGTGGATTGGGTATTAGACAAAGGGTACGAGAGTTTTTCTATCGGAATGTTGCCTGCGGAGTGGGGTGAGGCCGGTGGTGTGAAACCTTTCTTTAAACAGTTGGAAACAGAGCTGAAAGTGGAACTGATCGACAATCTGATCAAATACAAAGACCATATTGTGCTGACTGACTTTATGCAGTGCAACGTGGACCGGGCGTATTACGAGCACTTTGTGAGGAACGTAAAGGCGAGGAATAGAGAGATTTATCAGTCGGAAGGAAAGGCGCTGGAATACCTGGCAACTGTCTGTTCGGTGATAGACAATGTGAGCTATAATCTGCTGGAATATTTGGACTTCGATGAAAGCGAGTATTCGTGTATTGCCTTTAATATTCTGGAAGATGAGATAGAGAAAGAAGAAAAGAAAGAACAGATGTCGCTGTACGATAGACCATTTAGCGACCTTTCGAATGATGAAAAAAGATTATATTTCGAAAATAAATTCAGTATTACGGATATTGTTGACCGGCTTTCTAATTCTTCGGACATTGCCGGTTCTATCCGGTTTGTGGCCGAACAACTGCAGGAAGTGGAAACCTGGGAGGCTGTGAATGCAAAACATCTTCCCTTGTATGTTTTGTCCGGTGGCTTGGGTGAAGCTATTAAGATTTACAAAGATTGGTGTAAAAATAAACTCAATTATCTGAAAGAAACATTTGAACCGGAAACGGGAACAGTCCCAACAACAGGTGGAACCGCCACTCTGATGTGGAAAGCCCCCGATATCGATTTGTTGGAACTTTGTGTGGCGCTGATGGAGTCGAATTCCGTTGCCCGGGCCGATGGTGCCCCACTGACCCGAAAAGAGCTTGTAGCGGCTTTTGAGCAGTTTTTGGGGATGAATGCGATAAAAGACCCGGACAAAAAGCTTAATCAGGCCAAAGCCCGAAAGAAAGAGAATACCGGTTTTCTGAAAAAACTGGCGGCAGCATTTGAAAATTGGCGGGTGAGGGGGTGAACCGAAAGTTTGTATTCTTTGTTACAGCATTAGGCTATCACAAGCATTAAATAGAATATTTTTGTATTAAATATTTAAATAACAGCGTTATAGTGAAAAATATATGTTACAATATTTTTATACTTGTATATTATGTATATTTTTGTAACTTCAAAAAACTCAGTTTATGAATTCAGATAAAATAATTGGAAGGAACCTGAAATCATACCGTGAAAGAAGCGGTTTTAGTCAGGAGATGATAGCAAATTACCTAAAAATTCAGAGAGAACAGGTCAGTTATTATGAAACCGGAGCGCGCGAAACGCCGTTTGAGGTATTGACAAAACTGAGTGACCTGTATGGAGTGGAAATGGTAGAATTTTTTGAAGAAGAGGAAGATCGTGTTCGGGAAAATGTGGCTTGTGCGTTTCGAACGGATGGTTTTACTGAAAAAGATATGGAGGTAATTGCCGGCTTTAAAGCGATTGTAAAGAGTTATCAGAAAATGAGTAACCTTATGGATACCCTATGAGCGGAATACTGATAAACAAAAAAGCATCGCAGTTCAGGACGATGTGTGGATTGAGCGACAACGAGCCGATACATCTGAAAGCTTTGTTGTTGCGTCTGAATGTACTAACAATTTATCGGCCATTATCTGAAAATCTGTCGGGTATGTCGCTCCGGATAAATGACAAATCGCGTTTTATACTGGTGAATTCGAATCACACATTAGGCAGGCAACATTTTACCCTTGCACATGAGTTGTATCATCTTTATATTCAGGATAATTTTGTGCATAATAGTTGTCATACAGGGCTTTTCGACTCTAGAAACAGGGAAGAGTACAATGCAGATATTTTTGCCTCGTGTTTGCTTATGCCGGAGAGTGCTATTAATTCGCTAATACCGGATGAAGAGCTTCCAGAAAATAAAATTAAAGTATCAACACTACTTAAATTAGAACAATATTTTTCTGTATCGCATTCTTCCATGTTGCATCGTCTGCACGCTCTTAGACGTATTTCCAAATCGCGTATGCAGGAGCTTAAAGATATGCCGGTACGGGCCACAGCACGAGAGTATGGATATAGTACAGCTTTGTATAAAAGCGGTAATGAAGGAGTTGTATCAGGCGATTTTGGACAAAAAGCAAAAGAGCTTTTCGATAGAGAGAAAATTTCGGAAGGGCATTATATCGAATTGATGCAGCAAATAGGTATTGATATAACCATACGCGACAATGAGCCTGAAGCCTGAACAAATCATTCTGCTTGATGCTGATGTCGTAAGTCATTTTATATCGGGTGGGCTGTTTGGAATACTACCACAAATATTTCCGCTTCGATTGTGCATAATGGATGTGGTGGTAAAAGAGCTGTTGGCCACGGTTAAATTCAGAAATTATATTCAGAATGTAATTTCTAGGGGTGTGATTAAGGAGATTACTTTTGGCGGTGACAAGCAGGTAATGATGGAATACGCCCGATTAATAAGGCAGTTTGGTAAGGGAGAAAGTGCATCAATGGCCTATTGCCGGTACCACCACGATGTATTGGCGAGCAGCAATCTGAAAGATATTTCATCTTATTGTCAGATAAATAAGATTCCGTATATTACCACAATGGATTTTTTGGCAGAGGCTTACAATCGGGAAATGATAACAGAAGAAGAGTGTAATTCTTTTATTCGGGATGTGAAGTCTGCCGGAAGTAAACTACCTGTAAACACGATTGCTGAATATTACACACAGTATAGTCCCCGTACAATTATTGTTTCTTCCAAATAACCGCGAAGCGGTTGAATGTAATTAGTCATGTATGAAATGCATGGGAAAATGGGAAATAACGATAAAACACAAATTTCACAAAAAACAGAACCCAAAATAAACAATTTTCAGTATATTTGCCGGTGGTAATATACAGTGTGGAATTTGCACGGGAATAAAGAAACATTATGAATATTCAAATACAGAAAATTCAATTAGCCAGGATGATTCTTGAAACAGATAATCCCAATTTGTTAAGTGCTGTCAGGTCTGTTTTTGATAATGCCAAAAATCAGGTGTATTGAGTAAGCATCGTAAATGAGAAAAGCAATGGGTGATTCGTTTGATAAAGAATGTGTAATATAATACTGGATTGAGAGCGCAGAAAAAGACCATAAAACTATGCTCGATTTATATCAAACCAGGAACAATAGTTGGGCTCTTTTTATGGGGCATTTGGTGATAGAAAAATTACTAAAAGCGCTGTACGTAAAAGAAGTAGGCGAATATCCACCATTGATTCATGATTTAAGGAGAATTTGTGAAAAGGCAAATGTTAAACCTGATAATACGCAGCAAATAATATTGGACAGCATATCCCGTTTTAATATTAGTGCCCGATACGATGATTACAAGCAAAGTTTTTATAAACTTTGTACGGATAATTTTACAACGGAATGGATTGACAAAATCGAAAATTGCAGAATATGGATAAAAATGATGCTTTAAGGATTTGTGGAGAGTACCTTAAACGGGTACGAAATGCAAACTTTGATTTTTCAGAGGCCTGGCTTTTTGGTTCTTACGCCCGGGATAGTCAGCACGAAAATAGCGATATCGATATTGCTATTGTGCTTCGGGATTCAGATATTCATACTTTCGAAACAGATGTGAAATTGATGGTTATGCGGGAAGGTGAAGAAACAATTATTGAGCCACATGCTTTTAGTCGGGAGGAGTTTGACGAGCGTGTTCCTATTGTTAGTCAGATAATTAAATATGGACTCAGAATTGCGTAATCACATACGAATTACCACCACCCAACCCAAAACCGCGAAGCGGTAGTTATTCTGTAAGCTGTCCCCAAACGCAAGACCTTAAAAAACAAAAAACCCGGCTTCATCACCAGCAAAAAAACTGGGAGAGGAAATACCGGGACTACGATACAAAGATACAAAAAAAATGGAAAACCAAACGATTATTGACAGAATAATTTCAAGTGAGCGTTTTCAACCTTATCTGGAACATCATAACCAGAATCAGGAAAAGGCATTTCTGTATTTTCAAAGCAATATTTTGATTTCGGAAGCTTTTTATCCTTTGCTGTCTATTCTTGAAGTTGGTCTTCGAAATAGCATTGATTTGAAATGACACTTTGGAAGCCACTAAGGCTTGCTTTCCCGAATTGTCCCAAAGAGATTAGGAAACGAAAAACAATGAGTTCTAAGTTCAACTCTATTCGGAAACTGAGGAACAGGATTTTTCACCATGAGGCAATAACCTGGAATCTTGATGTGGTTAAGGAGTATGAAAATGAGATTATTGAAGCTTTGGATTGGTTAAACAAGGATCTGGTGAACTGGCTCGATGGGTTGAACCACTTGGATAGGGTAATTGAAGAAAACAGATGTAAAATTATGTAGTCTGCGACATGCAAAACCGCGAAGCGGTTGAATGTGAATAGACAAGTATGAAATGCATGGTGAGTGGAAAAAGAGGATAACACACAAATTTTACAAAAATAACAGTACCCGAAATAAACAAATTTTCAGTATATTTGCCGGTGGTAATATCCGGGTTACCCGGTTACCACCGCCCAAACCAAAAACCGCAAAGCGGTTGAATGTGATTAACCATGTATGCAATGCATGGAAATAAACAAAAACAACTGATTATTAACATATTAATATAGCATTCTGCTATTGTATAAATACATCGGAGAAAATATGGAAACTATAAGTATTCAGATTAAAAATCCAAAAGCATTGCGATTGATTAAAGATTTGGCAAAGCTTGACCTTATTTCTATAAAGCCAAAAGTGACGTTACAAAGCGTTTTGGAAAGGTTGCGTTCAAATGTCGGGTCTGTACCTACATTAGACGAAATTAGTGCAGAAGTTGAGCAGGTTAGAAAAGAACGGTATGCTAAAAAATCATAGAATTATAATTGATACCAATCTTTGGATTAGTTTTTTGCTGACGAAACAATTTTCTTTTCTGGATAAATTTCTGGAAAAGAGGGTTAAGCTTGTATTTAGCGAAGAGTTACTATCCGAATTTATTGCAGTTGTTAAACGCCCCAAATTTGCCAAATATTTTACTAATCAGGATTTGGAGTTATTGCTGGATATTATCAATGAAACTGCCGAATTTTACGAAGTAAATTCAGTGGTTGATGTTTGCAGAGACGAAAAGGACAATTTTCTTTTGGCTTTAGCAAGGGAGAGTAAAGCGCATTTTCTGATTACGGGAGACAACGACTTGTTGATTATAAAGAAGTTTGAAAAAACAGAAATAGTTACCATTGCTGAGTATAAGATTAGAATGCAGTAACCGTCACTTAAACAAATAACCGCAAAGCGGTTAAATACGATTAACCATGTATGAAATGCATGAAATTACAAACAACTAAAAACAAAAACAACATAAACAAAAACAACTGATTATTAACATATTAATATAGCATTCTGCTATTGTTCGCGCCCACCAGAAACCTGAGAAATTTCTTTATTTAGCGAACACACACAAGAATGGAGTAATAAGCGAAATGCTCATGCCAAACGGCGTGGGCTTTTGACTTATCATTCTTGTGTGGCCTTTCTCAGGGGCTTGGTGGGCGGATAAGGATTAAGTTCACGCTTTTTTTGTGGGTTGATATTATCGGAAGAATGGTGGAAGCGAAAGCAGAAGCCATGATAAAACAACTTATCTCTTCGATTTCCGAAAGCACGATTCAGAACTTTATTCGTCAGAAGAACGGAGCGTTTGTGCCTGTACAAGAAGACCTCTCGCATCACCTGCCCGAAGACTCAAAATTTAGTCAACTCTCTCTGTTAGGCGAAATTAACTACGCCGATACCGATAAACTTATTGTATTTTCGTGCCACTACGATGGCGACCTCAGTTCGCGCACAGCACGCAAGATTCAGTTTGAGGTAGCCAAAAAGGCATTGACGGCCAGCTTCAAAGATGGTGCTGTATTTGTCTTTTACGACAAAACTGGCCGGTTTCGGTTTAGCTTTATCCGCAGAAACTACGGCGACAAAGAGCAGAAATACAGCAACTGGAAAAGATACACCTATTTTGTAGAACCCAATACGGAGAAAAACCGAACATTCCGCGATCGGATGAACAGTTGTACGTTCGATTCGCTGGATGCTATTCAGGCGGCGTTTAGTGTGGAGCCTTTGTCGAGAGCATTTTTCGAAGGCTACAAACAGCAATACGAGAAGTTTTGCCGGTATATGCAAAACGATAAGCAGATGCAGCACGACTTTCGCCATTTGCTTACCAACGGTTCCGACAAAGCTATTCGCGACTACGTAAAGAAGATGCTGGGGCGTATTGTCTTTCTGCAATTTCTGCAAAAGAAAGGGTGGTTGGGCGTACCCAAGGATTCTTCCGTATGGAAGGGCGGTGACAAACATTTCCTGAACAACCTGTTTATAGCCAGTTCCGACGAGCAACAGGCCGATTTTCTGGACAGTGTGCTGGAACCGATGTTTTTTAATTCACTCAATTGTGCCAGAGAAAACGACCTGCATGATACACGAACGGCTTTGGGCGTCGTGAAAATTCCCTATCTGAATGGTGGCCTTTTCGAGAAAGACGAGCTGGATGCACCCGATTCCAGATTTCCACCACACTATTTCCGAGAGTTATTCGAGTTTTTCGACTTATACAATTTCACCATAGACGAAAACGACCCCAACGATGCCGAAGTAGGGGTAGACCCCGAAATGCTCGGGCATATTTTCGAGAATCTGCTCGAAGATAACAAGGACAAAGGGGCATTCTATACGCCCAAGGAGATTGTACACTACATGTGTCAGGAGAGTCTGACAGAATATCTGTGCACTACATTACACATAGAAGACGAGGCAGAGAAGCAGTCTGTCAGGACGTTGTTGAAGAACCACGAGATACCGGCAACCCTGCAACCCCGGTTGGCCGAAATAGATGCAGCTCTGGATGTTGTACGCATTTGTGACCCGGCTATTGGTTCCGGTGCATTCCCGATGGGATTGCTGCAACAAATATTTGCTATCAAACAGGCATTCTGGTACTTCAACCACAAAGAGTTGGATACATTTCCGGCCAGTGAGGTGAAGCAAAACATCATCCAAAACAGCATTTATGGCGTCGATATCGAAAAAGGGGCGGTGGATATTGCCCGTCTTCGCTTTTGGCTTTCGCTGGTGGTGGACGAAACTACGCCTCAGCCGCTGCCTAATCTGGATTATAAGATTGTCTGTGGCGATTCATTAATTAGCCGGTTTGCCCTCGATATGCCTATCGACGAAGTCTTTTCGGAATACAATAAATCGGAGGCGGTAAAAAAGGGAGAAAAGGAGAAGCTTTCGCTCGCCCGATACAAAAAACTGGTAGCAGATTATACCCATGTGCACGAACGGAAAGAGGAATTTCGTAAGACAATCGAAGAGATAAAGGGGGTTTTTAAAACATCACTTGCCGATAAGGATATTGTGAAAAGACAGAAAAAAGCGGCCGAAGTTGCTGTATATGAAACTGTTGGTTTGTTTGGTGAGCGAAAAGCGGATTCGGATAAAGCGGGGTATAAAAAAGCAAAAGCAGAACTGGCCCAGTTGCAGAGATCAGAAAAAGAGGTTTTAGATAACAAAATCTATTCGAATAGTTTTGAATGGCGTTTTGAATTCCCGGCGCTGCTGGATGATGACGGTCATTTTGTTGGGTTTGATATTGTTATTGGGAATCCGCCGTATTTAAGAATTCAAGGTATAAGAGAGATAAATCCCCAAATTGCTGATTATTACGTTCGTGAATATAAATCGGCGACTGGGTCTTTTGATTTATATGCTGTTTTTACGGAAAAAGCATTAGCAGTCGTGAAGAGAATCGGTATCGTAAACTTTATAATGCCAGTAAAATGGACTAATGCTGCATTTGGAAAAGGTCTACGTTCGGTAATATCACAAAGTAAATCGGCCTATAAAATTGTTAATTTTGGGGCTTATCAGGTATTTAATGCTTCTACATATACTGGATTGCAATGGCTTAGATACAATTCAAGTGAATTAACTTATTATGAATTAAATAAGGATCTAACAACAAATATCGATATAGCAATTTATTTGGACACAATAGAATGCACTAATGCCGCCAAGATAGATGCTCAAAAACTCAAATTTGACAGTTGGGTATTAACAGTTGGAGAATCAACAGCCATATTAAGTAAGCTAGAAACGCAACCTCGAAGAATTAAAGATATTTTTGAAAAAATATTTCAAGGAATAGCCACAAGTAAAGATGATGTATATTTTCTTTACAATTGTAGAGAACACGACAAAACAATCATAGGCTATTCTAAATATCTCGAAACAGATGTTGAAGTAGAACGAGGTCTTGTTAAGCCTCTATTAAAAGGAGATGATGTGCATCGGTATGAAAAAATAACAACTGATAAATTTGTAGTTTTCCCATATCGGCTGGAAGATGGTAATGCAAAGCTTTATACGGAAATAGAAATTTTCAACGAATTTCCCAAAGGTTATATCTATTTAAAGAGATGCGAAAGTGTACTCAGAGGTAGAGAAAAAGGAAGATTGGTAAATGATGATTTTTGGTATAGATATATATACCCAAAAAATTTAGTATTGTTTGAAAAAGAAAAGCTTGTGGCGCCTGATATATCTCTAGGTGGAAACTTTACACTTGATCTAGAGAGTAAATATTACCAGACGACAACTATATATGGTTATATAAAAAAGAGTCAGATAAAAGAGGGGTATAAATACTGGACAGCAATACTAAACTCAAAATTATGTTGGTGGTTTTTGCAAAATACAGGAACTGTATTAGCCAATGGATATTTCAGATTTAAACCTGACTACATTAATCCTTTTCCTATACCAGAAACGATAAATTCTGCATTAGAATGCAAGATCACAATACTTGTTGATAATATATTTATTGCAAAAGTTGCAGATAATAAAGTCGATATTTGCAAAATAGAACAACAAATTGACAACATCGTTTATCGGCTTTATGACCTTACTTATGGTGAAGTGAAAATGATAGATCCTGATATTGAGAGTAAGATAAGTGAGGTTGATTATAATTCGATAGAGATATGATTTGTAATTGTATAGAATTTAAAATAATAGAAAAAGCATTGGATTGGTTTGTTCCATTTTTATTGGGATTAGTAACATTTATTATTATAGATTATAAAAATCGTATTCTCAAAAGAAAGAAGGATAGAGAGTTTGTAATATGTTATTTGCAGAATTCTACTTTAAAAACATTACCAAAACTAATTGATGCTTACAAATATATTATTGCAAATATTGAAGCTTTTGGTTTAGATAAAACTTCTATAGATGCATTTGAAGAATTTAATTCAAATTCGTTGAAAGCAATTCCTTATTCTGATTATTATCATATATTTAAACAGAAGCAAAAGAGAAAATTTGTTTTATTGGTTGAAGTAATTTCAATTATTGATTATCTGAGTCAGCATTTGCCTGCTGAATTAAAGAATGAATACTTTTCGAGAATAAATAATCATTTGGAGAAAACAAAAAAACAAGGAAACGTGACTCATGTTTTAGAATGTGCATTTTGTATTAATGAAAAGAGAATAACAATAGAACTTATTAAAAAGCACATTCGTTCAGTTGAAATTCTTGAAGAAAAAATTAATGATATAATCAATGCTAAATAATACTACGGTTTTTTTTAAGTTTAAGGTTGCACCGTAATCTTGTTGCGTTTGTGTATTAAGCAGGGATATAATCAAGACAAGGAAAAAGTGGATCGTGAATATTTTTTGTTGATGGTGGTTGGCGTATGAATGGCTTTCAGCCAATGACTTTTATCTGGATTTTGTCTCTTTCTTATACAACGATCTAACATGCTCGCGCACTTCGTCGAATCCCTCTTTGAGGGATACATAACTTTCGGGAATAGAAGAGGTGTTTTCTAAAACCGTATCGATAAACTGAACCGTTTCAGGATGTAGTTTCATCTCATTCACCAAGCGCATTCCGGCGGGAGTGTCTGTGTTTATTCTTACAGTAACGGTCATACTCAAAACGATAATTAATTACAAAACAAATATACACTCATTTCTCACAAAAACATACTATGTCACAAAACTTTATCACCAACAATGCCGGTCATAAGTCGCTGAAAAGCCGGATTAATACCCTGATATCGATCAGTGAAGAATTGAAGTTTTTAGTAGGCTTCTTCTATTTTTCGGGATGGAAAGAGGTGTATGCCTCATTGAAATCGAACGAAAATGTAAAGCTACGGCTATTGGTGGGTTTGCAGGTAGATAAGATGGTGTACGACAATCTGGTGGAGTATGGCTACCACGAAGAGCGACTGTCGGACGACGATCGGTTTTCGCGTTTTATGGATTCGCTGCGCAAAGCACTCAATACCGACCACGCCGATACGGAGGAGTTTTACAATCAGGTCTATTTCTTTCTGAAGATGATAGAGCAGGGGCGTTTGGTGATGCGTAAGACCAAAAATCCGAACCATGCCAAGGTCTATCTGTTTAAACTCAACGAAGCGCAATCGGCTTTGCAGGGGATGAGCGGTCAGTTTATAACCGGCAGCAGCAACCTGACAACGGCCGGATTGATGGGGCAGGAGGAGTTTAATGTAGAGATAAAAGATTACGGATACGATGATGCCGATAGCTATTTCGAGGCACTGTGGAGCGAGGCAGCACCCATTACAGAGGATGCGGCGAAAAGAGAGAAACTGATCGACTACGTTGGCCGGAAAACACTGGCCGCGAAAATCACACCCTACGAAGCCTATGCGCTGATACTGAAAACCTACCTCGACCTGCAACAAACGAAGCATATAAAATCGCACGTATTGGAGTTACTGGCTAAAAACGGGTTCAAAGAATTTGCCTATCAGGTAGATGCGGTCAATCAGGGGTTGAGCATTATACACGAATACAACGGTGTGGTGATAGCCGATGTGGTGGGATTGGGTAAGTCTGTGATAGCCGCCATGATTGCCAAAAATCTGGACAGGCGTACCCTCGTGATATGTCCGCCCGGCCTGATAGGTGATCGCAACGCTGCCAATCCGACAGGCTGGTACGAGTATGTGTATAACTTCGGGCTTGCCTGCGAAGTAGAGAGCCGGGGTAAGTTGGTGGAGATAGCGGAATCGATAGACAAACGAAATATAGAGGTGGTAATAGTGGACGAAGCCCACTACTACCGCAATCAGGATACCGACGATTACGAAGCGTTGTTGAAGATATGCCGCGACCGGATAGTTATACTGCTAACCGCCACGCCATTCAACAATTCGCCGGCCGATATATTCTCGCTGCTAAAACTCTTTATCGTGCCGGGTCAGTCGGGCATTACGATAGATGCCGACCTCGAAACTCTGTTTGTGGGGTATGGCAATCGGTTTAAGAGATTGTCGGAAATAATGAAATACGCCCATTCTGCCAAAAAATCGAAAAGAGATAGAGCGATCAGGCAGTACATTCAACTATTTGGCGAAGAACACATTGACCTGAAAAAAGTGCGGCACGAAACAAAGCTACTGGCCAATCGGATTAAGCAGGTTATATCGCCGGTGATTATCCGTCGCAACCGGCTCGATTTGCGCAACGACTACCTGTATAAACAGGAGGTTACGGAGCTTTCTACGGTGAAAGACCCGGTAGAACTTTTCTATACCCTTACACCGGCCCAAAGTAGTTTTTATGACAACGTGTTGACCAACTATTTTGGCGAAGAGGGTGGTTTTACGGGGGCTATTTATCAGCCATTTGCCTACGAGAGTGATGTGTCTGACGAGGATAAGCTGGACGAACTGGGCAACAGAGCCTTCAATCAACAGGCCAACCTGTTCGACTTTATGCGCAGGTTGCTGGTGAAAAGGTTCGAAAGTTCGTTTGGCGCATTCAGCGAGTCTATCCGTCGTTTTCTCAATATTCACGAAAGGGTAAAAGCATTTATCGAAAAGACAGATGGTAAATATATACTGGATCGGCAGTTGATGGACAAACTGATGGAAGAGGAGGATGATGAAGCCGTATTGAAGGTGCTGGAGGAGTATGAAAATAGTATTCTGACCAAACGGGTACCCAAGAATAATACCGTCTATGATACGCATAAATTTAAGCGAAAGGATGCTTTTTTTGCGAATATTGACAAAGATATAGCCCTGTTGCGAAAGATAAGTGATGCGCTTGGTACGTCGGGCATAGTGGACAACGACCCGAAACGCGTGCAGGTTTGCGCAGAAATAGCGAAGCAAATAAAGAAAAACAGGGACCGGAAAATAATTGTTTTCAGCGAATATGTGGATACGGTGAAGCATCTCGAGTCCTATTTCAAAAGTCAGTTTGGCGATAGTGTGCTTGTGTGCGATGGCTCTATGAGCCCATCGCTACACAAAACATTGAATGCCAACTTCAACGCTCAGTACAAAAACGAAAAAGAGGACAGGTATAATATTCTGATTACGAGTGATAAACTGTCGGAAGGTTTCAATCTGAACCGAGCCGGGGTGATAATCAATTACGATATACCGTGGAACCCGACACGGGTAATACAACGTGTGGGGCGTATCAACCGGATTGGGGCGAAGGTGTTTGACGAGCTTTATATATACAACTTCTTCCCCAGTGAGGCGGGTGCCGGAGTGGTGCAAATCAGGGAGATAGCGATGCAGAAAATGTTTTTGATACACAATGCCCTGGGTGAGGATTCGAAAATGTTTGATGTGGACGAAGAACCAACGCCGGCCGGCCTCTACAACAAGATAAACGAAAGCCCCGACAACGAAGGCGAAGAGAATATTTCTACCCGGATACGGAACAGTTATTTTGAAATCGGGCAGTTGCATCCGGAGGTGATTGAGCGCATCCATGAGCTACCCACCCGGGTGAAAACGGGTAAGCCATTTGCGAAAAATCAGGTATGCGTATTGCGTCGAAAAGGGTTAACATTGTTTACGCATCAGGCCACGACGGGCAATGATGTGCCGGAGGTGAGTGATATCACGCTGGATGAGTTGCTGTCATACGTAACCTGCGAGCATCATACCCCCGTTTTGCCAATTTCCCCTGGGTTTTGGCCGGCATACAATCAGATAAAAGAGATAAAACAACTGCACAAAAAGGGACTTAAACCTAAATCGCTGGAGGCAAAAGCCCATGAAAATCTGAAATGTGCGCTGAAAGTGCTGAACCACAACAACGACTCGCTGATGGATTTTCTGAAAATGCTGATTGAAGATATTGAGAAATACAAAACACTGTCTGACAGGACTCTTGGTCGTCTGGCGCGCAACCCTCTCACAACTAAATCGACAGATGTACAAAAGAAAAACTTTACAGATGTGGTGTTGTGGATAAGAAATAGCCTGGGTGCCGATTATTTGCCCCGAATATTGAAACGCGTTGAGCATCAGAAAGAGGAGATTGTCATTGCGGTGGAGAATATGCATTTATCCTGACCGTGATTGTCATAGTCGTAAAGTGTTGTTATTGTGGTACCAAGATATAACGATATTGGATAGAGTATAAAAATAGGAAGTATGCATGTCTAAAATCCAATCACACCAAAAGTTTGATGATAGGGAATGTTTAAATCAATAAACTGAAAACGCGGAAAGGCTGTTTGTTTAAGCAGTTGATATATTTTCATGCTTTCGGAATCTGACGAAAGGTAATAATCTACAACCGGTATTATATCGGCCTGTGCAAAAAGTTTGGTGTCGTTGGGTATAATATTTCGTTCTTTCAGTTTGAGCTTTGCTTTATTCTGGAATACAATTCGTGCAAACTCACCTGTTCGTTTGGCATGATCGAGGTTGAATGGTACAATTTGCAGATTACGAAGAGGCAATTCGTGAATGTCTCCACCTACACAATACTCAGCAATTGAAATTGTAGAAATCATTAGATTTATCTCATTTTCAATGAAATACCTGAAATATCCATCTGCATTGATGAATAGAGGATCTTCGTCATTCAGAAATCGTAAAAAGAAACTTGTATCGAGTAACACGGATTTAGACATCGTACCCTCCTCTTAATTCTTTAAGCCAATTGTCGGCATTTATATTTCCAAGCCAATTCTTTTTGGCCTTTTCTCTGAGATTTCTTAAATAATTATCATCATACTTTCGTTGATAATCGATTAATTCAATAAATTTGAGGGCAGACGTGTCGATTTCACCGGTTTCAGAATGTTGTTTTCCAAGAGCTCTGATGCCAAGCGTTTTGTAAAGCAAATTATCTTCGTATTTTTCAAGAAAACTAATCGGTGTTTGAATACGTACTGTGCCTAATTCGTCGGTATAAATGTGAATATTAGCTTTATCCTTACCTCCGGCATTGGTCACTTTACCGTAAAAGTAAAACTCAGCTTCTCCCCAGACTGATTCACTTCTTCTGAATTTTGAATTACGGTCCACAATTATTTCATTTGTGGAATTTAAAGATGTTTTAATGCTAATGATATAATCCCGTTTTATAGCCATGTCCTGAATGTTCTCAAATGCTTTAGCCGTAGGAAGATCGAGGAAATCTATATTCTGCATTTGTTGCACCTGGCCTATTATTGCATTGAAACCAATGATATATTGAATAGATGTTTTGAAAATGTGTTTTACTGAGCCATTTTCGAGACTATAACTAATTGTCGGACGGTCTTTTTTATCCGTAGGATAGAGCAGATTTTCAGCATTTTCGAGCATAGATATAATCTCTCTGATGTCATAATTATCAGGAGTAAGTTCGATATTTCCAACAGTACCGGAAACACGAATTTCTATTTGACCGATTTTATCCATAGTACAAAGTAACAAATGATATTACTCTACAAAGATATAACAATTTTGGATAGAGTATCGCTTTGGCTGTCGGATTATTGGTTGAATTAGGGTAAAATATAAGACGAATAAAAAACAGAGTTGCTTCAACTGAAATAAAGATAGATTAGCATCTATTTTTATTTATTAGATAAATATTTTGCCGACTATAAAAAAACTCTACCCCCTTTTCATTACCTTTGTAGCACATCATAATTAATTTGAAATTGCAATGAAACAGTATTTGGAGCTTTTATCGTTAGTTTTAGACGATGTAAAAAGAGATTCTTCGGATATCAAATTTCCGGAGATGACCAATTCAGAGAAACCAATGTTCGTTATACCGATGAGGAAGATAATGAACAGGGATGGCTTTTTAGTAGAACTTAGAGGAATGATTGCGTATAAAAGGCGAAAGAGATACAGAGATGTGCCGGACAGATGGTTTCGGCTTGCTAACCTGCGGAGGAACGACGAATGGCTTCAATTTGAAGCCTGTTTGTCGAACCAAAGCGGGAGGGTTAGCCATGGAAACATATAATATTGACAAACAGACCTTAGAACAGCTCAAACGCAGTATAGACAATTTGGTAGAAGAGCGTTTGGAGCAGAAAGAGCCGGGTTTTCGGTTGTGTGGAGTGCGGTATCTGAATGGCGATGAGGTATGCCGGCTGTTGGGTATAGATCCGAAGAGGCTGAAAGAGTTTCGGGATACAGGAAAGATAGGCTATTTTCGACCCGGGGGAGGGATATTGTACCGCGAAGAGGATGTGAAGGCGTTGATAGAGAAATATTATAATAATCACTGCCATTAAAATGCAGTTTAAACAGAATGACGGAGGTCGGTTCAGGATTTTTGAACTGTACCCCAAAAGTTAGACAAAAAACTTTTGGGGTAATTTTTATGGAA
>CAZHNZ010000089.1:0-17788 GCA_964534355.1 uncultured Parabacteroides sp. | reverse complement strand
AGTCTGAATTCCGACATTTAAATCTTTTGTAACCTTGTTTAATCTTATCGACATATATATGCTCCCTTAGTCGCTTGTTTTTGTTATTTATAAAAAATAATGATAGTCATTCGTCACACAATCAACTCCTCCTTAATCTTCAAATTCCGATTTGAGAATGGCTAACACTTCATCTACGGTTGACTCCTCGAGGTCGGCTTTTTCGATAAGCACCTCGCGAGCTGTTGAAAGAACTGCTTTTGCAGTAGCGCAACCGATTCCTTTGAGTGAATCAATCACCCAGGCATCGATTTCATCGGCAAACTCATCCAAATAGATATCCTCTTCGTTTGTTTCGTCGATATCGCGATACACGTCTATCGTATATTCGGTGAGCAAAGATGCCAGTTTGATATTCATACCACCTTTACCGATAGCCAAAGAGACCTCCTCTGGTTTGAGGAAAACCTCTGCTTTTCGCTCCTCTTCGTTGAGTCGGATAGACGAAATTTTGGCAGGACTTAACGCCCGTTGGATAAACAACGAGATATTGGCGGTGTAATTGATCACATCGATGTTTTCGTTACGCAATTCGCGCACGATACCGTGAATACGCGATCCTTTGACACCAACACAAGCACCCACCGGATCAATTCTGTCGTCGAAAGATTCAACAGCCACTTTGGCTCTTTCGCCGGGAATACGCGCGATGCGTTTGATGGTAATGAGACCGTCGTTGATTTCGGGCACCTCCAATTCGAAAAGTCTTTCGAGGAAAAGCGGTGATGTGCGCGAAAGTATAATTTTTGGATTGTTGTTTTTATTGTCCACACGCGCAATCACAGCACGCACGGTTTCGCCCTTGCGGTAGAAATCGCTCGGGATTTGCTCTGTTTTAGGCAGCAAAAGCTCGTTACCCTCATCGTCGAGAATAAGCATCTCTTTTTTCCATGTCTGGTACACCTCGCCACTGACGATTTGGCCAACACGTTCGGAATAGGTGGTAAACAAAGAATCTTTTTGCAGCTCCATGATTTTTGAAGCAAGCGTTTGGCGAAGATTCAGGATAGCTCTACGGCCGAATTTTTCGAAGAAAACCTCATCAGAAACCTCTTCGCCAATTTCGTAATCCGTATCAATTTTTTTTGCTTCGGTGAGCGTAATCTGCAAATTAGAGTCTGTAAGCTCATCGTCGGCCACCACCTCGCGATTACGCCAAATTTCGAAATCCCCTTTGTCGGGATTGATAATGACATTGTAATTTTCGTCGGTGCCGAACATTTTTGCAATCACATTGCGAAAAGATTCTTCCAGAACACTGATCATGGTTGTTCTGTCAATATTCTTTAAATCTTTGAATTCAGCAAAGGTATCCACCATGCTGATTACATCTTCCTTCTTCGCCATTTTACTTAAATCGGATTTGATATTTACAATATTTTACTTCGTCGTAAGAAAAGGTCAGATCAACTTCGACCTCTTTTTTTCGTTTTTCGCCCTCTGCTTTTACCTTTTCGGTGGTAGCCACCACAAATGCCTCATCGTTGGCCGATTTGAGGAAGCCGGTGAGTTTGCGACCGGTTTTGGTCAACACCTCTACTTCGTTGCCGATGTTTTTGATGTACTGACGCAAAATTTTAAATGGCTGAGTAACTCCGGCAGATCCTACCTCCAACTCGTAATCCTCTACTTCGCGGTCGAATTTTGATTCGATAAAGCGCGTTAGCTCGATACACTCCTGAATATCAACACCTTCATCATTGTCTATCTCGACAACGATAGAATTACCGGCTCTGACAATCACATCTACCAAATATGATTCTGACTCCGCAAGTGCCTCGAGGGCTACTTCAATAATTTCACTTTTTTGGATCATCTCCTTACCTTCTTGGGGGTTAAGAATGAGAGAAGGGGACTGTTCGTCCCCTTCTCCTCGTTCAATTCGACTGCAAAGATATAAACAATCGCTTAAAATCCAAAATTTTCTGCAAAAAAAACAACGCCGACTTCCATTATTAATTGTTTTATTGTCAATATTTTAAATCATGTATTGGCATATACGACAACCTGAACATAAGCTATCTGAATGAAATAAGAGCGATAAAATGAATATCCGGATAACCCAATGCAGCATTTTACCCGCAATAAACATCCATATAAACAGACACAAAATCTATAAAACAATGAAACCGACCTCCTTTTTACCCGTTTTAGGCCTGTTACTTCTGATATCTGTTTCCGGCTGTAGCAAAGAGAATGAAACTTCGACAAACGCAATTGCCCTGAATACCAGACTTATGCGCGCAGAAGAAGCCACATTGGTGGTGTCGGCCAATCAGTTTAGTTTCGATTACTTCAAAAAGCTGTCGAATACAGAACCCGCACAAAACATTGCCTTCTCACCCTTCAGCGCACACACTGCGCTAAGCATGCTGATAAACGGGGCCGATGGCACAACCCGCCAAGAGATAAAAGAGGCCCTGCGCATACCTGCGCAAAGCGACAGCAGCGTAAACAGCTCGTTCAAAAGCCTCAAAAACTACCTCTACACGGTCGATCCTACGGTAAACATCAAAATAGCCAATTCGGTGTGGTGGCGCAAAGAACTGCACGTAAAAAGCGCATTTGCCGAAACCCTGAAGAATTACTACGACGCAGAACTCAATCCGCTCGATTTTGCAGCTGCACAATCGGTGCAAACTATAAATAATTGGGTGAATACGCAAACCTCGGGACGCATACCCACAATACTAAACAGCCTGGCACCGGAAGATGTGATGGTGCTGCTGAACGCGGTATGGTTTAAGGCTGCCTGGACTGAAAAATTTGACAAAAGCCTGACTGCAAAGAAACCATTTACACTCGATGATGGCACTATCATTCAGGTAGATATGATGAAAAACAGCAAAACCAACGCCCGAATATACTCCGACAACGAAGTCGATTTTGCCGACATACCTTTTGCCGGCGACGCATACTCTTTTTCGGTAGCCATGCCGGCCGACAGCCGTACGCTGGATGAGTTTGTGAGCACATTGTCCGAAGAGAAATTTAACCGTTGGACAGGATATGCCGCCAAATCGTCATCGCGGACGCTGCAAATGCCACGGTTTAAGTTTGCCTACGAACACAGCATGAACGATCTGCTGAAAGAGATGGGCATGAAGCGCGCATTTGGCGCGGATGCGGAACTCGGCCGCCTGTTTGACGAGACACTCGACCTGTTTGTGTCGAAAGTAAAGCAAAAGACCTTTGTGCAAATAGACGAAGAGGGTGGCGAGGCTGCCGCAGTAACCTCAATTGTAGTGGGCGTAACCTCGGCAGGACCGGGATATTTTGACGTGGACCGCCCTTTTCTGTTTGTAATTCGCGAAAAAACAAGCAAAACTATTCTCTTCATCGGCAAGGTGCATCGACCGGTGTATTGAGATAATCAATAATTCACTCAGCCAGCAACTCTTTGTACGGACTATCACTCAGAATCTCTACAGCCCGCTGATAGTCATTCTTATTTATTTGAATGTCAACAGATTCTATGGCATTCAATCCCGAATAGGCAGTCATAATAGTTGCCGCCGGGTTGTCTGATACCAACATCGTATAGATTTCTGATTCCTCCAGAATGCTCTGGATATTCTCTGCCACTACTCTATCGCCTACTGTTGCCAGGGTTCTTAAATCTTTTTCTTTCATAATTTGGTTTGATATTAATCGAATAATCCAATTTCCGGACGGTAATCTCTATTGAGAAGAAATCCCTTGTCGCGGTTTATCAATATCTTATTGACTGTCAGATCATTTATTATTTTGCGAACTTTTCGACCCAGCGATTCGTATTTCTTTGGATCAATAAATTTCCCATTCTCTGCTAAATAGACCTCCGGTGTCAATTCTACCGGTCTTATTGCCGTTTCATTGTAAATAGTATGTCTGTATATGATATTCAATACAGTTTTTGATGTTTCGGGCCATGTAAGCACCTGCTCTCCATACATGACTATCAACTCATCTATAAAATTATCTTTCATCAATTCCCGATTCAGAATATATACGGGATTGTCTTCTGTGCTGGCTGTTTTGTGCTCTTCGATCAGTCCGGCATCTTTCATTTGCACAATAACATTGAAATGGTTGTTGCTTTCGCTGAGCAATATGGTGTATTTGCGCTGCCTGTTGAGCAATTCTGATTTTCTGAAATAGGCTAACACCTGTATATGTTCATCAGTAAGCGCTGTTCGCAAACGGCGATAAATGTAATTGTTGAAACCCTTAATCCAGTATTCAATTGCTTCGTCAACCAGTTTGCCCGATTGCACAACCAACGAAACATGCTGAGAATCTTTCAGGTCGTAATAGGGAATATCAATTTTATTGTCGAGCGCAGCATTTACCAATGCAGACATACCCCTTCCCTGACTTTCAATTTTTTCAAAAACCTTTAACACATCGGCCAATTTGGGATTCTTGCTTTCCGGGATGCCGGGTATAAGTCGCCACACAGGCACATCGGTGCGATTATCGGTTATTTTTATTCTCTCTTTGAATGAGCCCGGGTTTTTTATTTCGATGTATCGGGAAGGTTCAATATTGATGGTGATAAATTTATTGATCGCATAGTCTCGGTGCGCCAATGCATTATTCACAATCTCACGCACGAGCTCCTCAGAGTACTCAGGCACTGATTTTCCTCCGCCTTCGTAGGTACGCCCCATTTTTATATGACCCCATACAAAACGAAATGCGTCATCCATCAATGACAAAACATCGTCTTTGAAGTATTGCTTGTCGCCCGAGACATTATTGCTGCGGTCGTAATAACAATCTACTTCGCATCTGTATTCCAGAAAATGAAACGGGTCATCGCCACACACCAGCATACCAAGGGTGGTTACCGCATCGTCTTTAACGAAATGTTTTCGTTCCAGAAACGACTTAGCCTGTTTAAGTCCGGCTTTCAGGGTTTCAGTGCGTTTACCACTGTTAATCAGGCTAATATACCCATTGATTTTATCCAGGCTCAGGTCTTTAAGACTCGCATCCTGCACAATCGATATTTCTTTAGCATATTCCAGCTCCGCTTTATATTCTTTTTGCTGATTGATACGTGGAACAACTATTTCAACATCGGCGGTCAGTTTACGCTCATAATATTTATTGTTAAACCGTAGATATTTAAGGTCGCTTCGCAATGGAATAATTTTTACAACGGCCACACTACCGGTCATAAATTCGATGTATTCGAAAGAGATATTATCCGTCAGATTTGGACATAGACCATAATCGTCCTGAAAAACAGCACTATGCAAAGCAATCAGTTTGCCTTCGTTGTTTCGGTCGAAAGGTGTAAATACATAGCCACTTTTGTCGTTTTTCTCTTTTATGCCACAAATAATGTATCCCCCATCGGTATTGAGAAAAGCACAAACAGTTTCGTGAAACGATTTCCATTCCCCGCTATTGGATAAACTCTTTAATTCAATTTTTGAGTTCTCTTTATCGCGAAACTGATGCGAAATGATGCTCGCTTCTATCGATTGCAGAGTTTCCCTAATATCAATCTTATCCATAACTGTTTGATTTTGTAGTACAAAAATACAAATTTATTCGGATAATCCGCGCTACCCCGCTTTTCTCCCGATAACAATGAAACAAATCATCAACGGATTAAAACCCGTTGCTACAACATCGGCCATCCATACGGGATTATGAGCGTGAGTGCTGACACCCGTTGTATTAAGTCTTAATTTGTTCTGATTATTTCTATGGCATCCATAATCTTCGCGCATATTAATTCCTGATTTTTCTTTTCACATACAAACGACAAATCATTCTTGTTGGTGAGATAACCAATGTTTAATAATACTGCGGGACAACTTGCTTTTTTAATCACATAATAGTCTGCTTTTTGCGGCTCAATGGTTGTTTTTGACCAATTAAGCTTGCTTAATTCTGTTAACAACACTTTGGCTTCGTGCACGTGTAAACTTTCTTTTGGCACTAAACCTTCGATGCCACACGCTTGTGGGTCTTTTGAAGCATTCACATGCAAAGAGATAAATAAATCGGCTTTTGCTTGTTTTGCTTTGCTGACACGTTCTTCGAATGACATAAAATCATCAGCTTCACGCGTGCAAATAATCTGAATGTCACTTGTCGATTTGGCTTCTAATAATTTGGCAATGGAAAGGTTAATCTCTTTTTCGGGTAAATAGTTTGACGATACGGCACCAGTGCATGTACCGCCATGCCCTGCATCGATAACCACAATAAACCGGCCCTTTGCCTGAGTTGTTTCCACGTTGGAATTGCTTTGTCCATTAACTATAGCTACACCTAAAAAAAGTGCAATTGTTACCGGAACTAAAATCCATATTTTGGATTTGTTTTGACGGTTTGATTTACCTGAATTCATCATAATAATGCGTTTTTTAATGATTGAGCTGTTGAAATTAGAAGAAAAGCAGATGAGTTTTTCTTCTGTCACCTGATTTACGAGGAGTGTTTGATACCTGAGTTTGTTGATTCCGGCATTTAAGGCTCCTTCATCTGCTAAATATTCATGCACAAGCTTTATCGTTCTTCGCATCATCCAAACAAAAGGATTAAACCACATTACGGCCGCTAGTAGTTCAACCAGAATGATGTCGATAGAATGATATTGTGAGGCGTGAATTTTTTCGTGTAAAATAATTTGTTCAATCTCTTCTTCTGATGAATGTTCCGGGCAAATAAATATCCAATTAAAAAATGAATATGTGTATTTCCCATGTTTTAAATAGATTAGCTGGCAAAAATCATGCTTCGTTTTACTTGATTTGTAATATCGGAAGAAAATATATCCGAGATTCCAACCAATCCGCAATAAAAGAATTAATGAAACAAAGAGATATGTTCTCACACCAATCTCCGGCCAGTTTATACTTTGATTACCAGCACCTATATCTTCCTCATTCACATTCAAAATAGCTTCACTTGCGTTTGAAGTAATTGTACTTACAGATGTCCGATTTTCAGTGGGTCTCACATGTTTCGGAAAATCAACATGAATCCGGAAGAAATTCAGGGGTAACACTAATGATAATAATATGGAACCCAACAAATAAAAACGAATAAGCTTAAAGTTCGTCTCTTGTCTGAATGCCACAAAATAGACCAGATAGAAAATGCTCACACTTATTGTTGAAATAAGTAAATAATTATATGCTCCCATTTCAATCTTTATGTTTTTCGATTTCGGCGTCTAACAATTGCTTCAATTCTTCAAGTTCCCGGATGCTGACATCTTTGTTTTTGACAAAGCTAGACATCATTTGATTGAACGAACCGTTGAATAACCCTTTGATAGCATCTTTTAAAACAAATTGCGCATATTCACTTTTCGATATAGCAGGATAATAAACATTTGTTTTGCCATACGTTTTATGTTCAACATATCCTTTAGCCTCCAACACTTTAATTACAGTTGCGACCGTATTGTATGCAGGTTTTGGTTCAGAAAGTTTGTCAAGTATATCGCTTACTGCACCTTCTTTTGTTTCCCAAATGGCTTTTAGGACATCTTCCTGAGCTTTTGTAATTTCTTTCATAATATATTTTTCTGCAAATATACTACATATTTTCAATATCTACTATATTTATAGTATTAATTTCAAAAATATTTTTTATGTTATGTAAGTAACTGTTTTTTAGTTGCTTCAATACAATTGCAAATTTGCTACGCTGAATATTGGGGCTGGAAAAATCCGGTATTAATAGCACTGAATCCCGCCAAAAATCAGGACGTCTACCGGGCAGGATACATAAAGCCTAAATGGGAACGCGGATGCCGCGGATTTTGCGGATGAGCACGGATTTGTTTTGTTTGTTCAAATACGGATTTTGGCCGGATTTGTTTTCTACGAAAACGCGGATTGGGGCAACATCAGGTGACTGCATTGATTTTGAAACTCACCTCCATCGTTCGGCGTATTTTTAACAAATGGTACTGTTTGCTCCGGAATAACTGGCTCCGTTTGCTCCGGAATATATAGAACCGGCACCACGTACCGTAGGTTCTGTTCAACAAGGTCTTAATTTTGCGATTAAGCGAAAGCCAATTCAAGCTGGGTTGAAAATTGGCTGAGCGCAGCAAAATGAGCGATGCTAAATCGCAACACCCCGCCAATAACAAAGCTTGGCGGGGTGTATTGCGTTTAAGTGCTATGATGTTAGGTGGTCGATTATTTTCAATTTTGTTTGCTATTCTTGAACTGTCAAATAGAAACGAGGACTTGAGCCCTCTTTCCATGACCATTTCGATTCACTGCCCCATCTGTGATAAATAGTGCCCTGTTTTTGTTTCATGTTAAAAAGTATATTGTAATCCTTTTTCCCGTTTACTTCAATGAATTTTGTCTTATTTGTTAGAGTCACATTAACCCATTCAATCGTCAACGCAATGTTGCCTTCAAATATTAAATTATATTTACTTAAATCTACATCTACCCATCCCGACCTTTTTGTTATTGGAATCATGATATTTTCTGCAAGCTGTTCTTCAAATGGCAAATTATTGACAATGTTTCGTATATGTAAGCGAAATAGACTGTTTTCAAATGATTGATTGTGCATGCAAATATGCAAACTTTTTAATAAAACAGGTTTAGATCCAAGTTCAATTTTAGTTCCTATCTCGTAACCTTTTCCTTTTTGAGCACCTCTAATGCCACAAAATTTCCCATGCCACGTATAACTTGTTGTACCAACTTTTTTTAGTTTGCCTAAAAATGGCTTTACAGTCACTTCACCGAGCTGGATAGGTTCGTTTACAAGTTTTATTACGTTTTCTTTGTTCGTAAGTTCTTCGATTGAGAAAGCTTGAGGTTTATAACCAATCATCGAAATCCGAACTATTGCTTTGGGTGATCGTCCTTTAATGTCGAAGCTAAATTCTCCTTTTTCATTCGTTGTTGTGCCTAAAGGCGCGTCAATCACTCCGAGGTTCACGTATTCCAATGGTTTTTCACTTGAGAAGTCAATTACCTTTCCGCTAATTAGTTGAGCTTGCAGTTGTAAAGTCAGGAAGAATAGAAATACTGTCGATATTAGTTTCATGCGATTTATTTGTTGGTTATATGTCGTTCTTTTATTTATTTTTTCTAACATCGTATAACCTTGGAGATACGAAATGTTGCCGTTTGCGGGCGATTTTCTATCAAGTTTCACAAAAGTTGAAGCGGAATACAAAACTTGAACAACCAACTAAACCGGCAAATTTTTATACCGCGTGTTGGTGGCTGGCTTTTTTACATATCTATTTTTGCTTTCAATTCTTTTGTCTTAATTACCGTTACAAATTCTTTATGCAAACTTGCTAATGCGGTATCATGTATTGTATCAGCAGAGTAAATTTGTCCATCAACTCCTTTTTTGTCATATGTTGCAGTTGCATCAGAAACCACAAAAGTATCATATCCATAATCCCCTGCCATTCTAGCAGTCGTAGATATGCAATGGTCAGTTGTCAAACCAACTATTATGAGTTTCTTAATGTTTGATTTATCAAGCTGTTGTTTCAAATCTGTCCCAATAAAAGCACTATGGACACTCTTTTTAATTACTTGTTCTCCATCAATTGGCGTTATTAAATCTTGAAATTCATTACCGATTTGCCCTTCAACAAATTTTGACTTAGGTTGGGTTGAACAGTGCTGAACATGAAAAATTGGCAAATTATTTTGTCTCCAAAAATCAAGGAGCTCCCTTGCATTAGTCTCTGCGTCGGGATTGTTTCTGCATCCACCCCAATACTTAATATCTTCATCTTCAAATCCCTTTTGTATATCAATCAAAATTAAAGCTGGTTTTTCTTGTTTTGTCATAAATTATTTATATTAATTTTCAGTCAACCGATTTATTAACGATGCATTTTCTAAACTTGCCCCTAACGTAAACTATGCGAACTTAAATTCCGCTATGCGAACTTCATGTTCGCATACATCCGCCTTATTTGAAAATCGTGCTGCATTCAACACATTGAATACAAGTAAAATATAAGATTTCGTATTTTTTGAAGTTGTTGGCAGTCAGGATTTTTAATTATTTTATCTAATTACATTTGTCTTTGCAAAGATATTAAAATAATCTATATTAGATAAGGTTTCTTACTAAAGATTAAAATTATCCAACAGGCTTTTTATCCGATCAAAAACCCTCTTTACCATATACATATAAGCACCCATTGTTTTACGATTTTGCGGGCCAATCCTGCAACGGATTAAAACCCGTTGCTACAACATCGGTCATCCTTGCGGGACTACATCATAATCATTCGGCTAAAGCCCACTTTCTCATCTTTCCTCTATGATTGGCGGGTATTTTGCGCTTGGGGTGTTGGGTTTAAGTCCTATGATGTTAGCAGCCGTATTTTATTTTTTCCACCAAGGAATATATTTACTACTTGTTGTGCCGTCTTTGTTCGTTTTAGACTTGTTGCAAGTTTCACAAGCCAATTGAATATTACATGGATCGTTAGTACCGAGTAAATCTAAAGGTACTATATGATCATAATTAATAGTAGTTAATGTGTTAACGAGTGAAGTCAAATCTGTATTACAAAATACACATCTTCCCTTATCTCTATGATATACCGCTATTTTAACCCATTGTGGGATTGCAGCTCGTTTTATTGTTCCTTTTTGTGTTAATAATCCCTGAGGAAACTCAGTTTCTTTGATTGTTTCAACAACTAATTTGTTGAAAATTAGCAAAAATTGCCTATTCGCGAATAATATATAAAACGTTTCATCTGCCATATTCTCAAATAATTCTTCAAATTTCTCTATATTTTTATCATACCATTCAATAATTTCAGAATCTTCGTCAAAATTAAATTCTTCGATTTCGATATTATAGTTTTCAAAAAGTTTATACCATTTCCCTATAGCATCTTCATCTATGCAATCTCCATTTTTTCGAAACTCTCTATGATAATAATTTAGAGCAGTTGTAACAATATACATGTGAAGCAATGAGTTTTTAGAGAATTTTGTTGCAGAATCAATGAACAATTCTGTATTATAGTTCCAAAATTGAACATCTGCTTTGACTGAATTGTCGATAAGATCAGCTAGTTTGTAAATGTAGTTAAACTTAAATTCTTGTAATTCATTCATTCGTTTATATTATTTGTTATTATAAGCACTTACGGATTCAGTAAAGCTGTATTTTGATTTTTATCTACCATGTTATAGTCAAAGAATTACAGTATCAACTTAATTATAGTTTTTACTTTTCTTTTTCTAAGTCGAAAACAACAGTCTTTGTATTGTGAATTAGACTGTCATAACCGTAAATTATATGGTTGTCAAAAGAACGCAAGTCTAAAACATTGAATGTCTTAGAAAATATTTTTAATTCCGTCACCCTGGATATCCCGCAGAATGCTGCGGCACCGTCAGGGCAGATCTGTGATCCGACCCTTTGTTTATTATTAGGATTTTCAAACCGATATCATTAAATTGCATTAAACATCAATTGAATAGAGTGATTTTATTATTATCGGGAACAACGTTCGCCGTATGGCAATTGCAAATTAGCTACGTCGACTGATGACACCCACCGACGGAACATCACCTTTTTACGGCTTTATATCCGGTGAGATCGAGAGTTTATTATTGACGTGTTAAGCTCATTCCGTTATGATTTAAGTTTTCTTTTTGCCATTTCTTCTTTTAATGCGAGGCTTTCCGCATCACTTCTTTGGGTCTGTTTGAATTCATTATTGAGTGCGATAAGAGTTGGATCTGACAGCCGTGAAAAGCTTTGACATGCTGCTTTATAAATCTCCAGATTAGCGCTAAATTGTTCGGTTGTTTGTTTCTCGTTTTCTGGACTTACGACCTTGGCAATAGGATCTGTAGGATGTTCTTTCGGGTTATATTCTGTATTATTTGTCACCTGAATCCTATTATATCGCATATATAAATGACGAAGTATGCCAATCACAATAACCAAGATTAGAACAACTGAGATTCCTGTCAGTATTCCATTTTGCACCTCTTCCCTGCGTTTTGCTTCAATAATTGCCCTTGTATTTTCTATGTCTTCAAGCTGCGCTATACTGGTTATTTTATCATCAGTTACACTATTGCCATAATCTGATGCTCCAACCGTATTGCTCAGTTGAGTCTGCATCGGAGTCTCTCTTACGTTCTGATTCATTCTGGCCATATTCATCTCATATCGAGATGGGGCTTTTTCATAACTACTATTGTGGCTATCTAATTGCTGCCCCCCTTCATCTATGTATCTTTCATTTATATCAATATCTGCCATATTGTATTTGTATTTATTTTGTAGCTATGTAGGTGTTATTCTAATTTTTTACCATGCTTTGATTTTAAATATATCATTCAATAATATATTTTCGTTTATGTAGGTTTATCGTCTATACAGGACATATTTTCGTACAGAAGTTTTTAGTGATGTTATGCCAGTGTATATTTTGCAAATATAGGAAAATAAACCTATTGAGTAGCTTTATTCCTCATTAAAATATTAACTAATCGTTGAGTTTTAACAATAGGAACTGTTTAATGCATTAACTTTTCTGACTGTAAATGTTGTTTTATAAGTGCACCCCCGTCTCCCCGGATATACCGCAGTAAGTTGCGAAACAGTAAGGGCGGAAACAACGCTCGTCGCATGGCAATTCCACATTAGCTACGCTGAATTTTGGAGCTAGAAAAATCCGGTATTAATAGCCCTAAATCTCGCCAGGAACCAGACATCTAACGAGCAGGAGACATAAAGCCTTAATGGGAATGCGGATGCCGCAGATTTTGCGGATGAGCACTGATTTGTTTTGTTTGTTCAAATACGGATTTTGGCCGGATTTGTTTTCTTCGAAAACGCGGATTGAGGCAACAGCAAGTGACTGCATTGATTTTGAAACTCACCTCCAGCGTTCGGTGTATTTTAACAAATGGCACTTTTTGCGCCGGATTCTGCCCAAAACAGAACCAATCGCCATAAAGAAAAAAGTCAAAACTGTCAACACGTACCGTAGTCGCCTCTCAGCAAGGAGAACGCAATTCGCAGAATTCTTGCATTACAGAAATTCAGAGACAAAATAAAAGGGTTGGTAATATCAATTATCGTGTGTGATGTCAATAGACTCAAATTTCACAGAACAAATAAATGTGCACAAATATTTAACCTGTTAATCCGTATATGTTTTTCAAGGACAGCTTTTCTAATCTAGAATGCAAGCAATCTTTCAAACATGCAATTCAATTACCAACCCCAATATGTTAATATACAGAAGACCACTCTTTCTGCTTTAAAATTCGTTCTAGATCAATATTCGAATCCCAACATGTAAACCATTGTTTCATTTTCATTATAGCTGAAATTCGTTTATTTATATCTCCTTTAGGATACGGAGTTGCATTTACAACTTCCTGTTTGAAGCCTTTAGAAACAAACGGACAGCAAATATAATCAAAAAATAGCATCATCAACTCTGTTTCTACAAATGGATTTTCTTTTGACTTAAACTTTCTTAAAATTGCTTCTTTAATACACAAAGACAACGATTGATAATCAGAATCATTGCCCATATAAAACAAAAGAGAAACAATCTGAAAATAATTCAGTTTATCAAATGAACTAACATTATCACGCAAATCAAATAATTGTCTTATCCTCTGTTCAGGTAATCTGTATTCTTTATAAAGCAACTTCATTGAAATTAGCAAATTCAGAATTTCGATGTTTGTTTCATTTACTTTATGCTTGCGAATATAAATATCAACACAAAGATCAACCTCTTTAATAACTTTAGATTGGAGTGAATGTTTCAGATCAGCTTCTTTATCAGATAAAAATCTATTAAGTATAACTATTATCTGAGACAATTTATATGTTGAGCTTACATTTATATCAAGAGAAAAAACATAAAACACAACATCTAAATACAAGAGAATAAAATTCTCCAAGTCGCTTTTTTCAATAGCTGAATCAAGGTTGTCAATTAACCGAACTAGAAATGATTTGGCATATCGAATTACATCTCTATTAGCAACATCATATGTTAAACCATAGCCCTTAACGATGCATTGAAAATCCTTAATAAAATAACCTGACATACTATAAGGTTTTCTTATAGACTTTAATTTGAGCTTAATAGCACCCTCTATCCGAATCTCTTCTACAATACTATTCCACAAAGAAAAAGAACTTTTCCGAATCTCTCTTTTAGCTATTGCTATATTTGAAATAAAAGGTCTTGAATGCTTTTTAGTCTTAGAGTCATTTACAAACAGTTTATATTTCTCCAATATTTTTCTATATGCAGCTAAAACTTCATCCAGAACCCTTTCATCGTTACTAAAAACAAAAACATCGTCCACATACCTCCTAACTTCATAATCCACCCCTAACTTTATGCTCCTTTTATAGAGAATATCAATTACATCCAAATCGACTTGTTGAAGAATAATCTCGGCAAAAATCCGAGAAACTTCTGGCCCTACAAGGATTCCATTCGTTTCATTGTAGTTAACTTTTTGCATAAGAGAATCAAATTGATTCTCAAACAACGACTTATTATTCCCATTCTCTTTAGCAAATTTCTTTCCTTTTACCGCCCAAGCGATGGAGTGAGTATAAATATTATAAAAGCATTTTGAAACATCAAATTCCAATAAACAATCAAATTTCTGTTCTAAACGCTGATAACTTGATCCTTCGTAGAATTTATATATAAGATCAATTGGCTTATAGGTAAAATATGATTTCAGATATCTTGTTTCTTCGTCAAGAAATTCAGGCTCCACCTCTACATCCCTACTTTTTAGCCGATCTTCTGAGATAGCCATATCTGGTTTATAATAAAACCTAGCCACTTTATGAATGTGCCTTAATGAAAAAGGACTTTTAGAGCATAAATGAAGTAAGATATTATCATACTTCTGGTAAAACCCCACAAAATCTAATTGTTTCAATGGATGCATGACACTTAAAGTTCGACTATCATCTCCACCTTGTTTTCTAATTTCATAATTAAACGGAATAGTCCAATTCTCATTTATTAGATCCCTAACAATACTTTTAAAAGCATCAAAATTATTATTTGAAACCATATTATAGAAGCCAATATTGGAAAAAATCAATGGCACTTCGTATGGTAATAAATCCGTTAAAAGAACCCGATTATTATCATTTAATTCTACTTTTGCTTTGCTCATAACCAACAACTTTTTATTACCTTCAAATCAGCGCCACTAAAACGATGTACAACTTTATGCTCAAAGCCAAATCTAAATGAATACTTCATCAATTGCTTTCTTTGCACATTTGATAGTTTCGCTATCAACTCCGCACCAAACGCAGATGACCTTGCATATAGTGCCTTATAATAAAATTGATTCAAATCATCCAGTATTGAATAATCATTAATGGACGAATAATTAAAATAAACTCCCGCTTTCAAATCAGTTGCCTCTTCTCTTTTTTTCACTCTAAAGTTTCCTGTTAAAAACTTAATCCTCTTTTCTAATAAGCTGAATTCACCATCTTTACAATACCGACTTAAGGACAATATTATTCGCGATTTTATTTTATCCACCTTCTTATTTGCTATAGATATCTTCAATTCAGCCTTTTTATCAGTTAAGCCATCTCCTTGCATATAAAAGAATTTATATCCTAAATATTCCAATGGTGAATTTAAAACTATATTACTTCCTGAAAGCAATACTGTTTTTGTTTGATTAAACTTTAATCCTATTTTACTCAAAGCTTCATCTTGCATCCTTTCAAAAATACGCTCTGCATCATTATTTGAACTGCAAAACACAATAATATCATCAACAAAACGAGCATAATAATACACACCACTACATTGTTGTACCCATTTATCAAAACTACGCATATAAATTTCAGACATAGTTGCACTAACACTCAAGCCTCTTGCAAGTCCATTTTTATCAGTTACACCATTAACTGAAAAAAGAGCATCTAATAATGATAATGAATGATAGGAAAGCATTGAGTCAAACTTAAATTTCTCAATCAACTTACTCCTATCAATACTTTCATAAAAGGAATGAATATCAGCCCTTATAATCCATTTAGGACAATTTTCATTCAGAAGAGTTATTATCTGTGATATTATTAATCGCCTATTCGATTGTTCTTCTTTATAAATCCGCTTAATACAATCATTTAGTTTTCTTATAATTAAAGTTTGAATTAAGCCATCAGGGGAAGACCTATCACCGTCGAATAGGACACATCTTTTCTTATCCACCAATTTAAATTCAAACTTGCTATCTACAATTTGTGTAAAAGCAAGATCTATTTGATCAATCATTTCGGATTTGGATAATCCGCTTTTATTTACCTCTACTTTAGAAGCATATTTTATTAATTGGTCACCGGAATAATTCTGATTCATAGTAATTCAATATAGTAATTATCACTTAGCTTTATCATAAAAAGATCTTTATTGATTTAATATTATCTAACATTCTTACTTGAAGACTATGGTGTAGACTGTTACTAGTATTGCATGCAACACAACTCTACGAGTAGCCCTATAAAAAAAAGTATAACTAAAACTATTTATTGTTAGATAATGAGTTTAATAATGTATTTAATTACAAAACCAGAAACAGTCTCTTTTGCTTTAAAAAATAATTTATTTGTTGATATATATATTTACATCCTAATGAATCGCAAATATACATTGTATTTTCAGAATAAGAAACTATATTTTATAAAATTCTAAAACTATATAACAAAGGATTTAACCAGGTTAAACCTATTTTTTATAAATAAATGTCCGCTGAACGCTACACCGCCAATCATCAACGGGTTAAAACCCGTTGCTACAATATCGGTCATCCCTACAGGACTACATCATAATCATTCGGATAAAGCCCACTTTCTCATCATTCCTCTATGATTGGACTGAAGGCCAATTCAATTCAATATAAATGGTCTGAAAGTCAATCCAATCCAATATGAATGATCTGAAGGCCAATACAATTCAACAGGAACCATGCCTTGCAGTGACATTATCTGTATGCCCGAAATGCTGTGATGCAGTTGAATGTGATTAACTATTTATTTTGTTGCGCATGGCGTATTTACATCGGATCAACATCGTAGTAGACGATGAGCGATTTGTAGCCCTCGGTTTCGAGGGTTTCGCGCTGTGCCTGGCGCAGTAGCTCCTTGACGCGGGGCAGAGAGGCCTGGCGCTCGACTTTGAGCATCATTTTTTTGATGTAGAAGGTCTGGATGCGTGCCACGGGTGGTTTGTCGGGACCCAAAATGCGGTCGCCGAAGACGGCACGCAGGCGTGTGGCCATATTGGCTGCTGCTTCGTTGAGCAGGCGTTCGTCCTTGTGCTTGAGGTAGATGTAGATGAGGCGGAAGAATGGCGGATAGCGGAAGAGCTCCCGCTCCTGCAACTGTGCGCGGTACATCGAAAGGTAGTCGCTGTCGATAATCTGGCGGATAACGGGATGTTCGGGCGAAGAGGTTTGCAGGACGACAAGCCCCTGCTTGTTTTTGCGCCCGGCACGGCCGCTTACCTGCACCATGAGCTGGAAGGCCCGTTCGTGAGAGCGAAAGTCGGGGAAGTTCATCATGGTATCGGCAGAGATAATGCCCACCACGCTGACGTTGTCGAAATCGAGACCCTTCGACACCATTTGGGTGCCGATAAGGATATTTGTTTTCCGCTCTTCGAAATCGCGGATGAGCTGTTCGTACGACTTCCGGGTGCGTGTGGTGTCGAGATCCATGCGAGACACGC
>CAZHNZ010000088.1:5610-17848 GCA_964534355.1 uncultured Parabacteroides sp. | reverse complement strand
CAACACCTCCAGCGATATCCGTGCATCCTTCTTCAGATCGATAACAACCGTGGGGACAGAACCGCCACACACAGAAAAATCAGAGAGTTCAGATGCTGTTTGGCGAATAGCCACAGTGGATCCGATTTTTTCAAACAATACCGCATCGGCAATGGTAGAACCGACCGCCGAAGCCAGTAACTTTACATATCCGGCATTACCGGCTTGAAACCGATAGGTGCCCAGATAATTCCACACACCTCCATTTTTGGTTTGATCTATGGTTGTATGCGAAATACTGTCTGCATGCTGAATCTCTACCGGTGCATTTGTAGGCCTACCCCCACCTTCAGCCCAGTTCATGTAGACTTTGTAACTACCCGGTTCTGTAATAGTGGGTGTCCATTTGGCCCATTTGGCCGGATCGGCATTTACACTTCCATCCTGCGTATAATCGGCTCCCACATAACCGGCCACATACACACTCGATGCCCAGGGTGTATCAAATGTGCACCCCGCATCTGTATTATCAATCAATATTTGCAGATTTTTGCTATCCGGATAGTAAAAAGGCCTGATAACCATTGTATCGCCAAACGCGGGAATGCCGGAGACAATATAATTCCGAAACTCATTAAAATAGGTGGTATAAAGTTCGCGCGGTGTGGCATTTCGCTTCACGCATAGACCTGCCGCCAACCCAACGACTTCGCCCATCAGTCCGGTAGTCTTCATTACACGTACGGAGCCCAACGCCTCCTGTGTAACACTGATATTGCGACCGGCCATAAACAAATTGTCGATATTGCGGGAGTAGAAACAGCGATACGGCACGTAATACGGACGTTTAAAACCGGTATGAATATCGAGTGAAAGAAACTCATCTCCTTCGAAACCGGCCTGAAAACTGGCATGCGGAATATGCACATCCATATCCCAACCGACGCCTACAAATCCATCATTATACTTTACGCTCCCCAACAAATCTTCTTTGGTGAGCTGCAAATCGCCCAAAAGCCGGCGCGACTCCCGCTTGCCGGTAATAAAAGCCGCCCAGAAAAGTTTGTAATTCGGATAGAGCATATCCACATTCTTGAGACAATCCCACGCACCGTACATAGCCCGAAAATTATGGTCACGAATATATTCTACCTCGGTCAGCGGATTGCGGCTAAATCCGGATTCCCAGAACCAGGACCCCAAACAACCGAGTCCGGATGTATTTGAAGGGCCCTTAATACCGGGCCTTCCGGGAAAAGGCTTGTTGGTTAAATCAATAGCCCACGGGCATTTGGGAAATGGTTGCGGCGTAGAAAATGATTTCACCCGCCACATATTGGTATTACCCATGTGTTTTTGCAGATTTATTTCGTAGTCGGCACCAGCCAAAAAACCAATCGTTCCATCACCGGTGCAATCGGCAAAATAAGAGCCCGAAAGCTCTATGCGCTCTGCGGATACAGTATTCTGCGCTACCACCGATTTTATATTCTTTCCATCCATGGACACACCATCAGCCCGACAATTCATAAAAAGCGTAAGATTCTTTTCCGCTTTCAGTATATTCATCCGGTAATCATCATCGAGTGCACTATCCGGACTCACCATCGGGTCGACCGGAGGGATAAGCTCCTTGATTATATTTCCAATATTGGTATAAGGAGATACATTGATAGCACCACCTAAACCCACCCGTACCTCTTCGCTATTGTTGCCTCCTACCACGGCACGATCCTGCACCAGAGCCACTTTGAGCCCCAATCGGGCAGCTCCGATAGCAGCGGCCGTGCCGGCCATACCACCACCAACAACCACCAGATCAAACTTTCCGACCTGACGGGCAACCTGATTTCCCAACAAACCCGTTCTCCAGGCTGCAAGTGCAACAGCTTCGTGGGGCGGTACAAAATTGGTATCCTTACATAGCACGATAGCGTCGCACCGGCCTTCGAAACCGGTGAGGTCGGTCAATCGGATCTGTATATCTTTTTGAGAAACGGAGATTACACCGCCGTTTTGCCAGCTCCACGAGGCAAACCGGGTGCCAAACAGGGTATCCGACTTCTGTTTATCTATGGTAACCTGAAATTTGCCGGGTGCACCGGGTGCTTTCCATTGTGCCACCCAATCTTTGGTACGCACCCACAACCTATATTTCCCCGTAGCCGGCAAAGAGATTTGGGTGGTGGCATCTGCTACCGGCGAACCAAGTCCGTGTGCGAGCAGATATGGCGAACCCATTTCGTGCATTGATTGTTGATCGAGCGACCAGCCGCCCTGATTTCGAAAAGATTCTGCTTCAATTAATACGGTTTGAGCGTGAACACGGGTATTTGTCAGTAGTAAAATCCCGATAATAATTGTAAGAAATAACTGTTTTTTCATGAAAATAGATGATTAGACCAAATTTAAACGGAATAGATTTTATGCAAAGATAATAAAATGTTGATTCTATTATCATGCTAACAATCAAAAATATATAACATAATTTGAATGACGCAACGAACGTTACCCTGACAGATATTCCCTAAATAATAATATGATTTTTTGCCTGAATAAATAACCCGGAAGACTACAAAAACAGGAATAAAACGGATAAAACAAAAAACGCTCAACAATCTTTTCAGACTATTGAGCGATTTTTTGTGTCGGGGTGGAGAGATTCGAACTCCCGACCCTCTGGTCCCAAACCAGATGCGCTAACCGGACTGCGCTACACCCCGTTTTTGTTTTGCGATGCAAAGATATGACGAATATTTGATGTACGCAACTTTTTTTTCATTTTGATGTAAAATAATTTCTCTCACCAAACAACAATTGACTCTATCCTTCTTATTATCTTAATGTTAGAACTGCGATTTTTTTTTGAATAAAATGAAAAATAATTTCCGGCAAAAAGATTATTCTTCCTGAATTCAAAACAAACGATGATATTAAACGTTTTTTAATAACACGATAATTCATAAAACAGGATTGACAAGGAGTATCAGAACTGAACGAATAATAAGAATTGCACAATTAATGAATAAACTAATGTAAAAAAATATGACTGAATTTACAAGGAAAGGCATGCATGAAATTGGGGTTTCGCCCGACGATTTGTTGTTTATAGGCGAACAAAAGAGCGAAAAGGTGCTATTAACGCTGTTTCATTATACGCCCGGGGGCTTCGAAGAAAAACAGCTAACGACAGTAACAGAGGCAGCTGAATATACAAAGCGGGAGGGAATAACATGGCTGAATATTGACGGTGTGCACAGCACGTCTCTAATGGCTGAAATATCTGAAGTACTGGGATTAGAGAGGATGGTGTTGGCTGAGGCGATGAATACGCATGCACGTCCGCGGTTTCAGGAGTTTGACGATTGTCTGTTTGTAAGCATAAAAATGCTGAAAATGGGCGGGACAAGAAATGTCAGAGCAGACCAGCTGAGTATGCTTTTTAACGAGCGATTGCTGATAACGTTTCAGGAAGAGAAAGGCTTGATGTTTGAGCCTGTGCGGGAACGGATACGCAAACAACGTCGTCGCATCAGTCACGGTGGAACAGATTTTCTGGCGTTTGCGCTTTTGGATGTGGTGATAGACAATTATATATATGTGTTGGGCGAATTTGCCGACGAGATTGAAGTGATCGAAGATAGCTTGTTTAAACGCCCCAACCAACGAACCATTATATACATCAAACAGATGAAGCAGAAGCTCAACTTCATACGCAGAACTGTTTTGCCGGCCAAAGATATGATAATCACCCTGAACAAATCGGATACAGATTATATAGGTGATACGATGAATGTACACTACAAGGAGTTGGAAGATAACGTCAAACAAGCAACTGAAACATCCGATAACTTTCGGGAAATACTGAATGATCAACTCAACCTGTACAACTCTACGTTGAGTAACCGGCTGAATGACACAATGCGATTTCTGACCGTATTCTCGGTTTTGTTTATCCCGCTTACCTTTATAGCAGGTGTGTACGGCACCAACTTTGACAATCTACCGGAGCTACATTACAAATACGGGTATTATATGATGTGGGGAGTGATGCTCTTGATTTCGGTGACGATGCTGCTCTTCTTCCGGCGAAAAAAGTGGCTCTGAACAGAGAAGCATTGCAGGGTGAAACAAATTGACTATCTTTGCATGCCTAATTTTCTGATTATGATAAAGAACATTATTAAAATGCTATTGTTATTGTCGGCACAGCCTGCCAGGGCGTGGTCTACGATAGCCGACAAGCAGGAGAGCAACGAAGAGTTTCTCTCCCGATTTCTCTATCCTTTGATTGGGACAGCTACCTTGTGTGCATTTGTCGGGTCTTTTTTCAAAAATGGAGAGACCCAACTGCAGGATGCGCTCAAAGATGCTACGATAATACTGACCAGCCTTTTTGGGGGATTCTATATGGCAGCATTTATGGTGAAGCAGCTCAGCGACTATTTGCAATTACCCAAAAATAGTATTGGGTTTTATCAACGTTATACGGGTTACTGCTTCTCGCTCATTGTTGCGGTAACAGCCATATTGGAGCTGTTTCCCGATTTCTTTTTCCTGAAAATAGGTGAACTGTATATCATATATATTATATTTGAGTCGCACGGTAATTTTTTGCAGGTAGAAGAGAGTAAGCGGGTACGCTTTACAGTGATTGCATCGCTTATTGTAATCACATCTCCCTACATTATTGAAACACTGCTTTATAAACTAATGCCGGGTATGCGGGCTCTCTGACCTGTAATGGCAGACTCACACCAACACTTATCAGATCAGCATGAAATCGTCCAATATTGTTATAAAAAATAAACGCGCCAGCTTCGACTACGAATTGATTGATCAATACGTGGCCGGTATTGTGCTGACAGGCACAGAGATAAAATCGATCAGACTGGGAAAGGCGAGTCTGGTGGATACATTTTGCTTTATTACCAATGGCGAAATGTGGATTAAAAATATGCATGTGGCCGAATATTCGTTCGGAAGCTACAACAACCACCTGCCACGCCGCGACCGCAAACTATTGCTTAACCGCAAAGAGTTAGGCAAACTGCTGAAAGCAACCAAAGATACGGGATTTACCATTATCGCCAGTAAGCTTTTCATCAACGAAAAGGGACTGGCCAAAGTAGTTATCTACACGGCAAAAGGTAAAAAAGAGTACGACAAACGGGATTCTTTGCGAGAAAAGGATGACCGGCGGGAAATGGATCGGGCGTTTAAGAAGTAGTTATACGTTATACGTTTTACGTTATACGTTTTACGTTTTTGCCCCCAACCCCCTGAATGGGGTGGTGGATTGGGAAGATTTGTACGCTGCTTGTTTACCCGTTTACTCGTCTACTTGTTTACTTGTCAACTTGTAACCTGTAACTCGTAACTTGTAACTCGTAACTGAAAACCCGTAACTAAAAAACAATGAACAAAATAATTCTACGCTCCTTCCGCATTGCCTTTCCGAAAGCAGTTAAAACGGGTTGGTTACTCCTCCGCATGATATTGCCCATCTCGTTGGGTGTGCGATTGCTCGATTACTACGGGCTACTCAATTTTCTGGCAGGATACATTTCACCTGTTTTTGAATGGATAGGGCTATCCGGGAACACCGCAATTGTATTTTTAACCAGTATATTTTTGCCACTGTATGCACCGTTAGCCATTATGACCTCTATGGCCATTACGATGCGGGAAGCAACCATACTGGCCATCATGTGTCTGGTTTCTCATAACATGCCGGTAGAATGCGCTATACAGCGAAAAACAGGATCATCCTTTGCAGGCATGTTTCTGCTTCGGGTGATTATGAGTCTGATTATGGCCTTTGTGTTGCATCATATACTACCCACAGATGGGTGGAAACCGTGGGTAGTATCCACACCTGTAACGCGGGATATGTCTGTGCCCGATTTGCTCGAAATCTGGTTCTTTACCTCTGTTCGTATCTCTTTTCTGATCATATCCGTTATCACCGCACTGATGATGCTACAACGTATTATGCTGGAATACAAGATTCTGGACAATCTGATTAAACCCATCAGGCCGGTAATGCGCCTGATGGGTTTACCCGAAAACACCGGTTTTCTGTGGATGATTGGCAATATTGTGGGCTTGTCGTATGGTGGCGCAATTATGGTAGAAGAGGTTAAAGAGGGACGAATTTCCAAAGAAGATTGCAACCTGCTCAATCACCATTTAGCTATATCGCATTCGTTGCTCGAAGATACCCTGATATTTGTGGCAGTTGGTGTTTCTGCTGGTTGGATAATCATTACTCGCGTATTTTTTGCCATTGCAGTGGTGTGGGGTGCCCGAATGATTCTGCATTTCAGAGCCGAATTTGCCAATCATCGCCTCCGATAGACAGGTATTACCTCAAATCCTTCGCCGCTGAGTTGGGCTGACACTTGCGAAAAGTGCCTTGTGAACCCCAACATGTATCCGCCCCCACCCGACCCACAAAGTTTAAGTGTAAACAGATGAGAATCAACTCCCTGCTGCCAGGTTGCACGAATAGTATCCGGAATCATCTCTGTAAAATGCTCCAACTGAAAAGCCGACAAGCGGTGCACCGAATTGTAAAACAGGTCGATTTCTCCCTGCAAAAGCGATTGAATACAACGGTTGTTGAGCGGAATTAACTCATTGATAATTCGATCAAAAAAAGCCGATTGAGCACATTTATCCATATACAAACGAACCAATGGCGCGGTCATTCCCGGTTTTCCACTGTTGATCAAAAAAATCGCATCTTCGCTCTGAATTGCCCTGCGGGGAATATGAATGGGCGACAATGTCTCTCTGTTTTCGAGAAAAAGCGGGTGTCTGAGGTAACAAATTAACGGGTCGATACCCGAACTCGTACCGTGAAAATAGCTCTCTAACTGCGCAAAACAACGTTTGAGTTGCGCTATTTGACGGTGTGAAAGACGATTGTGAGCCTCTATTTTATCCTCCGTGACATAGCGCGAATACAAAGCCGACACCAATGCTCCGCTGCTGCCCAGCCCATATCCTTCGGGAATGGTACTTTCGAAATATAGTCCCTTTTGCAGGTCGCTCCCGAGACGGCTGATATTGAAATGGCATAGCAATTCGCCTTTTTCGAATAAGGTTTTGATGTATGCGGCATAGCGCAGAATCTCTCCGTTGGACAGCGAGGCCTGATCCAGATCTGTATAACTTTGCTTGTTTATAAACCTCAATTCGCCACTAAACCGCGAATAGGGAATTGTCAACCCCATGCTATCCTGAATGATTGTATATTCACCAAAAAGCATCACTTTGGAATAAAAAAGGTCAATTTTCTTTGGTCTCATACCTATCTGTTATTCAAATCAACCGGCCCAATGCCCAGCCTGTCGAAGATTACACACTGACTGCTGCAAAGCTGCTTCAAATCCCGTTGAATAAACGCAACAATCTCTTTTTCGATTTCAGCCGGATAGAGTAAAT
The DNA here is from genome assembly GCA_964534355.1 of uncultured Parabacteroides sp. Taxonomy (GTDB): domain Bacteria; phylum Bacteroidota; class Bacteroidia; order Bacteroidales; family UBA7332; genus CAXXIC01. The sequence goes on along the minus strand of CAZHNZ010000088.1, from coordinate 10,417 downwards.
GCATATTCGGACCCGCATCGAAGGTAAAGTAGAGAGGCAATCCACTCTCCTGCCGGAAGGTACGCACCCACTCAATAGCCTGAAATGATTCAGGTTTCAACAACACATATCCGGGTTCAGAGCTGAGCATCAGGGCGTGAAGCGACAAGGCCTCGGCTTCGGCCACTTCGCCAAAATGGGTCCAGTCGCCGGCTTTGAGTGCGGCAATCACCCTTTCGGTGTTGTGGTTGGCCTGTGCTATGCGGGCATCCCTGTACGGGTGACGGTTCATCAGCTTATGGCCCACCGAACTGCTGATTTTTTTGCGGTCGCCATCCAGAATAAGAATAGAATCGCGGATTTGCCGGAACGCAGGATGCACCCACTCATTGATCGGAATCGCAAATTCATTGTTGGCCCCTTCAACAGCAAGAGATTCTCCCCACAGCGACCAACCCGGCCACACAGAGCGACAGGCGCTCCCCGATCCGAGTCGGGCAATCTGAGAAACCTGTTCAATATCTGCATTTTTACCGCTGGTCAGTAACGTCTCAATATCGGTCAGGCAAAATGCCAGACAGGCCATACCACTCGCCGAAGAGGCAATGCCGGACGAATGCGGAAAAGAGTTACTGCTATTCACTGTCAAATGAAAATCGGTGAGCCAGGGGAATGTAGGTAGAATGCGACGCAGAAATTGCTCTATCTTTGGTCGGAAAGAGGGCTGCGGCACACCATCGAGGAAGAAATCGAACGACAAATCCTGTTTTGATTCATCCAAACGAAATGCAACAGATGTGGTGGTACGCGACACTTCGAGCGAAAAGCTGACCGATGGATTGAGCGGCAACTGCACCTCACGTTTGCCCCAGTACTTGACAATGGCAATGTTTGAGGGAACGCTCCGGCTCACCAACCCTTCGGTTTGCAAATATTTATTTTCAATCATTATTGTTTGCAATTATATCTTTCAGGTTAAACACCGTATCCAGCCCTGCGGTTTTGAAATAGTCCCTTATTTTTTCTTCGGGCCAATCGCTGCAAGCCATCACAAAGTCGCCACCCCATGCACCCAGCGATTTTATCGCACCCGAAAAACCGGGAAAGAGCCTTTGCTGCACAGGTTGCAAACCCGTCAGTTTTGCGGTAATCTCTTCGTGAAGAGCCATGCAAGCACAAAACTCATCGACCGACCGGCTTTCGGCCATTTGCAAAGAGAGAGAAGATATATCACGAATAACAGAGGACGAAACAGAGGCCGGTGAACGAAAACCCGAAATGGCCTCGCGACTGCTCTGCTTTTTGCCCAGATAGATAAACCAGAGGTTATCGGCAAAAGGCGGGTTGAAAGGGGCAGGTTCAACAACTGCTTTATGTTCACATTTTGTATAAAAAAGGGCCGAAGAGGCTCCGGCACAGGCGATATCGTACCCCGAACCGCCAAAAGTCAGCCGCAACAACCGGTAAGGATCAATCTGCAACCACCGGCTCAGATTATAAATCAGTGTAGAACTGCTCCCCCACCCCCATTCGGGGTTAAACTCCAACCGCGTAATTATTTCTTTTCCTGTCGGGAAACGGGAATATCGGTCAGATGCGGCCAAAGCATGAGCAAGAATTTCTGTCAATCGGGTTGAAAGCTGCGCATCCGTAGTTTGGCGGATATGCCCCGAAGCATCCCATTCCGCCGCGAACCAGAGACCATCCGGCCGGTATGCCTGCCAGACAAAATTCTCTTGCCCGGAGTCAGTCACCGCCATCGATTGCCCGAAACGAAGCGGCAGAGCCAGTGCCGTAGCGCCATGCAACACCGCATATTCGCCCGAAAGCAACAATTTGCCATGCGCAAAGAATCTGTCATTTCCATCTGTCTGCTGTATCATACCGAACGCAATTGGTTGATAAACCCCTGAACGGCGGAAAAGCTGACCGTCTGTTTCGCAAAGTGATTGATTGCCGTCCGCTTCTCAGTTTCAGTTGCCTGAAGGCTTTGCAAAATGTTGGTGAGGTGCAGTTTCATGTGCCCCCGCTGAATGCCGTGGGTAATGAGCGATGCGACCGCCATGAAGTTGTTGGCGAGACCTACGGCAGCTGCTATCTGCATCAGTTGGCGGGCATCGGGCTGCTGCAAAATGCGCAGCGAGAGGGCGGCCAGCGGATGATTTCGGGTAAGTCCGCCCACCGTACCGAGTGCCAGAGGCAAACTCAGTGTATAGCAAAAACGATCGGTCAGCGACACACGGGTAAGTGAGCTGTAGCTACCTCCCGCCGTCGCGAAGGCGTGCACACCGGCCTCCACAGCCCGAAAATCGTTGCCCGTAGCCAGCACCACTGCATCCACTCCGTTTTGTATGCCCTTGTTGTGGGTAACAGCCCGGTAAACATCGTTTTGCGCCACCTGCACAGCCAGTTGAAAACGACGAGTAAACTCTTCTGCACTATAATCTCCCGCTATGGCGGCAAGCTCCTGCACATCGCACTCCACCGAGCACTCCACCCGACAATCGGGCGTATAGTTCGACAAAATAGACATAATCACCTCTGCACGTGCGTTATTCAGTGGACTATTGTTGAGAAACGACTCCAGTTCCGGTGCCATCAGTTCGAGACAACTGTTGATAAAATTGGCCCCCATACTATCTGCCGTCTGAAACTCCACGCGTAGCTGCCACATATTCTCCATTCCCGGTATTGGGTGAAAACCCATACCGGAAATACCACCGCCACGCTGCTGCATCGACCGGGTGACAGAGGCTGCCACTTCGGGAAGCATTTTCCTGAGAGCCGGCAACGACTCCCTGAGCAGCTCCTCTCCACCGGTATATGAGAAAATAATTTGCCCCACCTTTACCGTATCCACCACCCGTGAATGAAAACCGCCCCGCGCCGCCCAAAAAGCGGCACCCTTTGCAGCCGCGGCCACCACAGAGCTCTCTTCGGTGACCATAGGTACAACATATTCGCGACCATTGATCACAAATCCGGGTGCCACACCGTAGGGCAGATAGTAGTTCGACAATGTATTCTCTGAAAAGCCATCGAACAACCCCTGATCCTCCGGATGCAGATAGCGATTGAGCAATACACTCTCCTCAACAGAGAGTCCGCAATGGCCAATGACAGCACCAACCTTCTCCTCACGGGATAATTTTGAAAACCCGGGCATCATAACACACCAATATTTCGGGCAATCACTGTATGCAGTATTTCGGAAGTCCCCTCACCGATTTGCAAAATGCGCTGATCGCGGTAGAAACGTTCGATATCGGCCGACTTAAAGAGACCCGATCCGCCAAAAATCTGAACTGCCTGATCGGCTACCTCTTTGGCAATTTCGGAACAGTAGAGTTTGCTCATTGCAGCCTCTTTGGTAAATGGCAGGCCCTCCAGTTTGAGACGGCAGGCATTGTAGAGCGTATTTCGGGCCAACTCAATTTTAAGAGCCATATCGGCCAGTTTAAACTGAATGACCTGATTTTTTCCGAGCGTTTTGCCGAACTGCTCGCGCGTATTGGCATAACTGAGTGCCATTTCGAAGGCTCCCTGCGCGAGACCCAGCCCCATAGCGGCAATAGAGAGACGACCGCCATCGAGTGTTTTCAGCATGTTTTTCAGTCCGCTGCCTTTCTCACCCAACAAATTTGAAGCCGGAACAGAAACATGGTCAAATGCAATACGCGCCGTGTCGGAAGCCCGCCACATAAGCTTGCCGGTCATGCGTTCGGGTTGCACACCCGGCAGATTTTTCCCGACCAGATAGGTGGAAAACTCCGGTTTGGCTTCGCCGTTTTGACTGAAAGCCAGCACGGTATAACCGAGCAATAGTTCGTTAGAGCCATTGGTGATATATCGTTTTTCACCGTTGATTATCACCCGGTCGCCCTTTTCGATGCAGGTCGTACGGGCACCACGTGCATCGCTGCCGGCACTCTCTTCTGTAAGGGCAAATGCCCAAAGAGCCTGACCCGAGCAGAGTGTGGGAACCAACTCCCGGCGTTGCTCTTCGGTGCCGAAATAGTAGATGGGTGACACACCCAGACTGTTGTGTGCAGCCACGGTAGCGGCCTGCGAACCGTCCACCCGTGCCAGCTCCTCGATGGCGATGATGTAAGAAAGCGTATCAAGTCCCTGTCCGCCGTATTCGCGGGGAATATCGATGCCAAACAGGCCGGCTTCTCCCATTTTTCGGGTTAGTTCTACTGAGAATGTCTCATTTTCATCGAGCTGCGCCGCCAGAGGTTTTATCTCTGTTTCGGCAAATGTTCTTATTTTATTTCTATAATCCATTGTTTTGTTGTTTTACGTTGTACGTTGTACGTTTTACGTTCTCACTAAACCCCTGAATGGGGTGGATTTGGGGCTTTGATTGTTATTATTCCTTGTCCCACGGTTGCACCATGGGCTAATCATATTTAACTCCTTCGGAGTTTTGCGACAATAACCGTCTAACCGTTTACTCGTCTACTAGTTTACTAGTCTTCTCAAACGCAACACTGAGTTACACTGAGAATTCACTGAGTTACACTGAGACAAATTACCCGTTTACTCGTTTACTCGTAACCTGTAACTTGTAACCCGTAACACCAGCAATTCCCTCTCTACGTTCGGGATGACGTTGTCTTGTTATATATCAATACCGTCGCCCCACTATTCGCTCAAATATTGCCATTTGTTTTGGCGACGGGGCGGGAATCTCCTAACCCGTCGGGCAAAAATGCGGAACCTCTCTCTGAGGGTAGCCGACGGGTGTTTATTCAAGACATGGCCGTCATTCCGAACGTAGTGAGGAATCTGTCGTACGTTTCTGCTTATAGGATGTCTACCCAGT
>CAZHNZ010000088.1:0-5510 GCA_964534355.1 uncultured Parabacteroides sp. | reverse complement strand
CTCAAACGCAACACTGAGTTACACTGAGAATTCACTGAGTTACACTGAGACAAATTACCCGTTTACTAGTCTACCCGTTTACTAGTCTACTCGTCTACCTGTTTACTTGTAACTCGTAACTTGTAACCCGTAACTTGTAACTACCCCCCCATTTCCAACAACAACTCATTAGCCCTGACGTGCCTGCCCGTGCCGGTGTGGATGCGGTTAATCACAGCATCTCGCCAGGCGGTGAGGTGATTTTCCATCTTCATGGCCTCTATGACGAGCAGGGTATCCCCTTTTCGCACCACCTGACCTTCGGAAACCGCCATTCGAACCACGTGACCCGGAATGGGTGCATACAGCTGTGTACGTTTATCGTCAGACAAATCCGGCGAAGCAGGCTGACAAGGCGGTAACCAGTCGGCAAACTGCAAATCGTAGTTGCGCCCCCCATACGCCACCTGAAAGCGGTTGTAGGTAACAGCAAAAGGCATCCGAAACAACTCATTCTCCCACAGAAAGCTGACAAAATCATCTGACCGTTCGATAGAAGTGAGCAGAACCGAACGCTCTGCCCGGGTAAAGGTCAGGCTTTTATCCTGCAACAGGTAAGCCACAGAATATATGCTTTTATTCCGGATAATTTTCACCTCCGGCAGCAGCCTGCGGTATCCGGAACGCCTTTGCGCAGTGGGAAGAAGCTTGAAAACCAGTGCAGCGGCCACCACTGCATCGGGTAACTCTCCGTCGAAATCGGCCACGGTGGGTCTGTATTTCTCGCAAAAGCGCGTTGAGTATCGTCCGCCGGTAAATTCCGGGTGTTGTAAAATCTCCAGCAGATAGGGAATATTGTGCGAAATGCCGGTCAGAACAGTCTGTTTCAATGCGCGGAGATGCAGGTCTATGGCCTGCTGTCGCAATGAAGCATGAGTGATCATTTTCGCCACCATCGGATCAAACTGAGGCCGTATCTCTGTCGGTTTGTCGAAATAAGAGTCTGTTCTTCCCAAAGACGAGAACGACACTGCCGAAACCCGTCCCGGCGAAGGCAGAAATCCGTTGGCCGGATCTTCGGCACAAATGCGTGTTTCGATAGCATGTCCGGTCAGCCGTATATCCTCCTGAGCAAAGCCAAGCGGCATGCCTGAAGCAATCCGGATTTGCTGTTCCACCAGGTCGATACCGGTAATCATCTCCGTGACCGGATGCTCTACCTGAATGCGGGTGTTCATCTCCAGAAAATAGTGATTTCCCTCTTCATCGACCAGAAACTCCACAGTGCCCGCATTTTCGTAGCCAATGGAACTGACCAGCCGCAATGCGTCGCGGGTGATATTGTCGCGCTGCTCTGCGTTGATCGAAGGTGAGGGCGCCTCTTCCACAATTTTCTGAAAACGTCGCTGAACGGAACACTCCCGCTCGAACAGATGGATTGTGTTTCCGAACTTATCGGCCAGAATCTGCACCTCAATGTGCCGGGGCTCGGCAATGTATTTTTCGGCATAGACACGGCAGTCTCCAAAATTGCGCTGAGACTGCGCCGCCACCACAGGCAGTTGTTCCACCAGCTCACCGGGTGAGTTTACCACCACCATACCCTTGCCACCACCTCCCATAGATGCTTTCAGTAACAGCGGATAATCGATACCATCCGCTTTCTGAATAATCTCTTCTGTAGTACCCTCCAACGCCGGTACAAGCGGCACACCCGCAGCACGGGCGATACGGCGCGACTCCATTTTATCGCCCATCAGGCTCAAATGGCGTGGCTGCGGACCGATAAAAATAAGCCCCTCTCTGATGCAAGCCTCAGCCAGCGTGGCGTTTTCAGACAAAAAACCATACCCGGGATGCACAGCCCCTGCACCGAACAGTTTGGCACCCTGCATGATGAGCGGAATATTGAGGTAGGTCTCCTGCGGCGTCCCGTCCGGAATACGAAAAACCTCATCGGCCCATGTGGCCGGCAATGTATCGCATTCGGAATCGGTCAGCATCACCACCGTTCTGATCCCCATCTTTCGGGCAGTACGGATAATGCGAACAGCTATTTCGCCCCGGTTGGGTATAAATATCTTATGTATATGCATCGACTATTTTCTATCTAAAAGTTTATCATTTCCTTGTCTTGCTTCGGCAATCAGCCGGGTGCAATATTTTTTCAACCCTTCATTTTCTCCGTCGCTAATGCGCTGTATAAGCTCTTTGGTCTGACTGACTGCCCGTACCGGATTTTTCCTGATCAACCCCAGAATCTCATTCAATCGTTTTTCGCAGTCGCCATTGGCCACCACATCGGTGACCAGTCCGGCATCAAATGCCTGCTGAACGGAAAAGTGTTCTCCTGTGAGCATCATCCGGCGGGCAAAGGCCTGACTGCATTTTTTCAGCACAAAAGGGGCAATAGTGGCCGGCACCAGCCCCACCCGCACTTCGGGGAAGGCCATTTTGGCCGACTGTTCGGCAATGACAATATCGGAACAGGCCACCAGACCCAGCGCACCACCCAGCGCACCACCCACCACCCGAGTGATAACCGGTATTGGTATCTCCCACAGACGGGTATAAAGGGTATAAAAGAGCTCCGCATCGCGGGTATTGTCCTCAATGCTCTGAGAGACACCCTTTGCCATCCACACCAGATCGGCGCCGGCGCAAAAAAACTTACCTTCGCCACGGATGACGAGAGCCCGTAAACCCACAGAGTCCTTAATGATTTCAGTGAGAGAAATCAGTTCTCTGATCATCAACTCATTGAGCGCATTGCGTTTGGCCGGATTGCAGAGATGAGCGTAACAGACATCTTCGGTGATATCCACACGGACCATTTGAAACGATTTACATTCTGAATATCCCATATTTTGCCTCTTCTACCGGTTTATAACTAAAGAGTTCCAGCGCATCCATCACAATATCCCGTGTTTGTGCGGGGTCGATGATGCCATCGTCCCACAAGCGGCTTGTGCTGTACCAGGCAGAACTCTCCTCTTCGTATTTGTCCACAATTTTTTGATGCAGAAGTTCCAGCTCTCCGGGTGTGGCACCACCCTGCTCGCGCTTGACCGACACCAATACGTCTGCCGCCTGTCTGGCTCCCATCACCGAAATGCGGGCGTTGGGCCACATAAAGAGGAAACGGGGATTGTAGGCCCGGCCACCCATCGCGTAGTTGCCCGCACCATACGAACCACCAATCACCACAGTCATCAGCGGCACGGTTGAGTTGGCCAGTGCGTTTACCATTTTGGCACCATCTTTGGCAATGCCTGCATGTTCGGCATCGCGCCCCACCATAAATCCGGTGATATTTTGCAGGAATAGCATGGGCACCTTTCGTGCGTTGCAGAGCTGTATGAAATGCGCCCCCTTTTGCGCCGATTCGGAGAAAAGCACACCATTGTTGGCCAAAATCCCAACGGGGTAACCGCCCATAGTGGCAAAACCGGTCACCAGTGTTTCTCCATATCCGGACTTAAATTCATGAAATTCGCTGCCATCAACCAGACGGGCCACTATTTCGCGGACATCGGGCCAGGGCGAGTTGTCCGCCGGAATGAGGGCATAAAGCTCGTCAGAATCGTACAGTGGTTTGCTGAATGCGGGCGTTGCCGCGGGTGTGAAGGGGATAGACTGAATAATATGGCGACAGATATGCAGTGCCTCTCTGTCGTTGGCCGCCAGATGATCGGCCACACCGGAAATGGTCGTATGCACACGGCCACCACCCAGCTCTTCGGCGGATATAATTTCGCCGGTGGCTGCTTTGACAAGCGGCGGACCGGCCAGAAAGATGGTTCCCTGCTCTTTGACAATAATAGTTTCGTCGCTCATGGCCGGGATGTAGGCACCACCGGCTGTGCACGAGCCCATAACAACGGCTATTTGTGGGATATTTTGGGCCGAAAGACGTGCCTGATTGTAGAATATACGACCGAAATGATCGCGGTCGGGAAATACCTCAGCCTGATCGGGCAAAAATGCGCCACCCGAATCGACGAGATAGATACAGGGAAGCCCGTTTTGCGCGGCAATCTCCTGTGCACGAAGATGTTTTTTTACGGTGATTTTGTTGTAGGTTCCCCCTTTTACGGTGGCATCGTTGGCAATAATCATCACCGGTCGGCCATGTACCCGACCAATAGCGGTAATGATGCCCGCCGCGGGGAAAGAGTTGTCGTACTGCCCCCACGCGGCTAAAGAGGATAGTTCAAACAGCGGAGTATCCGGATCAATGAGCCAATCGATGCGCTGACGGGGCGCCAGTTTGCCACGGGATGTGTGGCGATCCATGGCTTTTTCGCCGCCACCTGTGGCAACTAAGCGCAGACATTCCTGCCAATAAGAGATTCGGTGTATATTGAGTTCATAGTTCTTCCGGAGCGTTTCGCTCCCGAAATCCACAGTCGATTTTAGAATAAACATAAATTGAGTTTACCGATAAAACCGAAAAAGGTCTGTGAATGTTCATCATCCGCTTACCTGAGAATCGCAATCATAAAAGAGGTTACAGATAGTAATGTACCCACAATTCCCAGTGTCATGCTTTCTCCGGTGCCAAAATAAGAAGATCTTCGCCTGGGACTATTGGGCTCTACATACACCACATCATTTTGTTGCAAATAGTAAAATGGCGATTCAATCAGATTGGGATCAGTCAGGTCTACCCGGTAGCTGTTGCGGTTTCCCTCGCTGTCCTCGCGAATAATCAGCACTTTTCGTTTACCAAAAATTGTCAGATCTCCGGCTACTGAGAGGGCATCGAATACAGAAATTCGCTCATTTACACTCGTAAATTGCCCCGGACGGGTTACATCTCCCAAAACTGATATTTTATAATTGAGAAAACGGACCGTTACCATCGGATCCTCCTTGATGTAGCGTGGGTATATGGATGAGCGAATCAATGACTCCAGCTCTGATTTTTTCAGACCGTTTACCTTCAACTTACCCAAAACGGGGAAATTTATCTCACCATTCACATTCACCAGATAGCTCATTAAGGTTTGCGAGTTTGATATGCGGCCGGGCTCACTGGCAGATTGCTGCGGATCGGCTACCAGTGGCGGATTAAACGGGATAGCCGCTTCTGCGGATATGGTGCTGAGGGTTATCATCAACAAATCTCCTTTTTTGATGATTGCTTCCGGAATTCCCTTTTCTCTGTTTTGCGTCAGATCTACCTGAGTACCGGCCGTTTGTACATACACGACCTCTTTGTAGGCCTTGCAGGATACCAACAAAAACAGGAGTGATGACAAAAAGAGTAATTTGTACTTTTTCATATTATTATTGGTTCGTTGTGCTGTTTACTCCGCCCCAACCCCTGAAGGGGGTTATACGCTATACCCCTGAATGGAATGGGTTTTGGGGATTTTGTTTGTTATTATTCCTTGTCCTAAGGTTTCACCATAGGCTATTCATATTTAACTCCTTCGGAGTTTTGCGACATTAACCGTCTACCCGTTTACTTGTTTACTTGTTTACTTGTTTACTTGTTTACTTGTTTACTTGTTTACTTGTTTACT
>CAZHNZ010000087.1:0-17854 GCA_964534355.1 uncultured Parabacteroides sp. | reverse complement strand
CTCTGACTTATGCCCAAACAGCAAATCTGTCGTGGACAATTCCTTTGAATAAGATAAAAGTACTCGACTGGACATCGGCTGAGGCGAAATACAACAGCACCTACAACTGGAACCGTGGCGCCATGGTGGCCGACGGTACTGATATGGGAAATACAATACAAAATCAGATGCAGTTGTCGCTGGATGGACGCCTCAATATGGAACAGCTATATAATAAGGTGAAATTTCTGAAAGAGGCCAACCGGAAGTTCAATAACATGTCGGGCAATTCGGGCTTCAAACCGACAGCCATCAAACGAACTTTCAGACAGACCATCACGCTCAGAAAGGATACCACCACTACCCTGTTTCACAACCTGAGCAACAAGAACATAAAGGTGAAAGCACGCAAAGCCGACAGCACCTATATGACACTGGATTACAAGGTACTGAACGATAATTCGATAATGATAAAGAACAAAGGAACTCAATCGTTGAGTGTCGTGATAGAACAAGGCCCCAAACCGGAAGATATGCCGGCGTACAAAATAGGTCAATACGTGGCACGTGGCCTGATGAGTGTGCGCAATATGACCATCGGTTACAAAAAAACCAATTCGCTGGCACTACCATCGTTCAGGCCATCGGTGGGTCCGGCATTCGGTCAGGGCGACGATCAGGGCTTTATGGCACCGGGCCTCGACTTTGCATTCGGGCTAACCGACGACAGCTACATACAACGCGCCATCGACAAAGATTGGCTGATCAGAAACGACTCTTTGCTCAGTCCGGCTGTATATAATGTGAACGAAGAGTTTCAGATGCGTGCGAATGTAGAACCACTTCCGGGTTTGAAGATAGAGCTGAATGCGAACAGAGCAACCAACAACAATAGTCAGATACAGTTTATGTACGACGGTGCACCTGAGATTTTTGGTGGAAGCTTTACGATGACCACAATCGCGATTTCGACTTCACTCAAATCGGCCAACTCTAAAAACGGATATGCATCGGCAGCCTTTACGCAGTTTCTGGCTAACCGGGATATAATAGCGGCCCGACTGGAAGGACAATATGCCACTGCACGCTATCCATCGGGTGGATTTATGGAAGGAAACATCATGGCCGGAAAGCCATACAACAGCAGCAATGGTGGTGTAAATGTTAACTCACCCGATGTGCTGATACCGGCATTTATTGCGGCATACACCGGCAAAAATGTGAGAAATGCTGAGTTGACGGCTTTCCCTTCATTTAAGAATCTGTTGCCCAACTGGCGGATTACGTACGACGGACTGAACCAAATTCCGTTTATTCGTGAAAATCTGAAATCGGTGAATCTGAGTCATGCCTATCGTTGCGTGTACAGTGTGGGCTCATATAGTTCGTACCTCAACTGGATGGGCGGGCTGAACTCGGCAGACGATATGGGCTTCATTCGCGATGTGCTGACGGGCAACCCAACCCCATCTTCACCATACGACATTTCGTCGGTGAGTATCACTGAGAGTTACAGTCCGCTAATTGGAATAGATGCAACGCTGAAAAACAACCTGACCATTCGGGGCGAATACAAGGACAGTCGAAACCTGTCGCTCAACCTGTCTGCCAATCAGATAGTGGAAATGCTGTCGAGTGAGTTTGTGCTTGGTCTGGGTTATAAACTGGCTGATTTCCGCATTTTTGAGCCATCGACGAAGGAAAAATCGGAATTCAAAAATGACCTGACTTTGCGTGGTGATATATCGTACCGGCTGAATCAGGCATTGATCAGAAAGATTGAGGATTCCTTTACGCAGCCAACAAGTGGAACCAAGAATATTATGTTTAAGTTTTCGGCCGATTACGCGTTCAGCAAGGCTTTGACGCTGCGCGCATTCCTGGATAAACAGATAAATACCCCGCTCGTTTCGTCGAGTTCGTATCCGGTATCGAACACCAATTTTGGTATCAGTGTCCGGTTTACACTGGCGAGATAGAGTACCGGATATATGCATTATGAGCAAGGCTGGATGTCACGAAGTGGCGTTCAGCCTTTTTTTTGCGCAGCGGGTATGAGTCCCATAAGGCCATCGCGTACCGAAGCGCAAGGGATAGAAGCGGATAGCCCACAGCCGGCTATAAAAGCCTGAAAATGAGCAACGGATGAACCGGCGAGGACTATGAGCGGATAGCCCGACCCGTAGTTTTACGAAGGGATGCGCCCAAATATTAAAATAAAACAAAACATATAAAAACAGACGGGCGATTGGGTGGATTGGTTGTAACTTTGTGGCGGTTTTCAAAAATTAGATATTTTATGGTTAAGACATCCCCTACGCAGGAAGAGATAAGTGAACTGGGATCTGTGCTGCTCGAAATTGGTTCGTTGCTGATGAGCAGCGGTGCCACGACGGCGCGAATCAGACTGACGGTGGACAGAATTGCGGCATCATTCGGGCTGAGTGCCGATATGCTGGTGACGCACCGGGCGCTAACGCTGGCGCTGAGCGACTCGAATCATAATCAACTTTACAACAATCTGAAACGGACTTCGCCGCACGGTGTCAATTTCAAACTGGTGTCGGGCATCAGCCGAATGAGCTGGCGCATTGCCGAGAGCCATTGGACGATAGACGAAATAAAGGCTGACCTGACGCGATTGAAGGGTTTGCCGCACTATCCGCGGTGGATTGTGCTGACGTTTGTGAGTCTGGCCGGTGCCTCATTTTGCCGGCTTGCCGGGGGCGATTATGTAGAGATGGCGGTTGCTTTTATGGCTACTTTTATCGGGCTTTTCACCCGGCAAGAGGCGCTTAAAAAAGGGTTTAATCCTTATCTGGCTGTGTTTTTTGGTGCTGCAACGGCATCGTTGGTATCGGGATTTTTCACGCTGTTCGATTTAGGCATCACTACCGAACATGCGTTTGCAACGTCGGTGCTGTTTCTCATTCCCGGTATTCCGCTCATCAATACCTTCTCCGACCTGTTTGACGGTAATATTCTGAACGGTATGCTACGCTGGATACATGGGCTGATAATTGCGTTTATGATTGCGCTTGGATTGCTGGTGGCTATTTACCTTTATCAAATTTAATAGAATATGGATTGGTTATTATTGATAGAAAAAGCGTTTTGGGGCGGTTGGGCAGCCGTCGGTTTTGCTGTACTGTTTAACGTACCGGCACGGGCGCTGATTTCGGTATATTTGCTTGGTTTATTGGGTGTTTTCACCAAATTTTTGTTGCTTGGCATGGGGCTGAATGTTGTGTTGCCATCCTTTATTGGTGCTTCGCTGGTGGGTATTCTGAGTATTCGTGCGGCTCACGCCAAACATGCACCACCGCTTATTTTTGCTATTCCGGCAGTGATTCCGCTGGTTCCGGGCATTTTTGCCTACAAAACGATGCTCGGCATTATCGCCCTGACCGGCAATGTGACCGAAAACTTCAACCAAACGCTGGCAGAGACGGTAAACAATGGTGCCAAAGCGTCGTTTATTATCATGTCGCTGGCTGTTGGGGTGGGCGTGCCCAACCTAATCACCCGCAAAAATTCGGCCAAAGAGATGGTCATTCACCCGCCCAAAATGGTATTCAAACTGAAAAGAAGAAAAGCAAAACGAAAAAATCGCCGTGAGGCACGGGTGAGACTCAGGCGAATTCGCAGACAATAATCAGACTTAGAAACCTTACTTTTGGTTATCCTATTCGTGAACAATGATGAATACCCATACAAATAAAAAAGAGGCTGTGCTCAACATGAGCCAGCCTCTTTTTTATTTGTATGTTTCAGCTTATTTATTCAACAAAGCAGAAACCTGATTGAATACATTTTCGGGTGTGAAACCAAACTTCTCATCAAGCACTTTAAACGGTGCTGAATAGCCAAAGTGATCCAATCCCCACACTTTACCATTTTTACCTACCAGGCGGAACAGTGTTGAAGGCAATCCGGCTGTCAGACCAAACACAGGCAGGTTTGAAGGAATAACCTCTTCCTGATAAGCTGCAGGCTGATTGAAGAAAAGACCTTCTGACGGAGCAGAAACAATCTGTACCTGAATGCCTTTGCGCTCTTTGAGCAAAGCAGCACCGGCTACCAGTGAAGCCACTTCCGAGCCATTGGCTACCAAAATCACTTCGGGTTTTTCGTCTTTGGCCACAATGTAGGCACCTTTTTCGGCCTGAAGAGCTTCAGCATAGCGATTTCCACTGACAGCGGGTAGATTCACGATATTCTGACGCGACAGGATAAGAGCAGTCGGTGTATCGGTGTTTTCCATCGCCATCTTCCAGGCTACGGTACACTCTTCCACATCGGCGGGACGAATCACCAGCATACTGTTTTTGCCGTGGTGATTTTTCAGCTGTTCCATCAGTCGGATTTGAGCTTCCTGCTCGATCGGTTGGTGAGTTGGTCCATCTTCCCCTACGCGGAATGCATCGTGTGTCCAGATATATTTAACCGGCAATTGCATAAGAGCTGCCAAACGCGCAGCAGGTTTCATATAGTCAGAGAAAACGAAGAATGTACCACAGGCACAAACCACACCACCATGAAGCGCGATACCGTTCATAACAGATGCCATGGTCAGCTCGCAAACACCAGCCTGAAGGAATGCTCCGGTGAAGTCGTTTTTGGTGAACGCAGTTGTATTTTTGAGGAAACCGTCGGTCTTATCCGAGTTAGCAAGGTCGGCAGATGCTACAATCATATTTTCCACCTCATTGGCAAACACACCCAATACCGTAGCCGAAGCTGCGCGGGTTGCCTGATCGGCTTTTTGCGCGATTTTAGCGTAATCTACGGCAGGTGCTTCTCCTGAGAAGAATTTAGCCAGTTTAGCCGCCAGTTCGGGATTTTCTTTTTCCCAGGCAGCCTGAGCCGCTTTTTTCTCTGCAACGATTGCCGAAAGTTCTTCTGCACGTTTGGCATACAAAGCAGCCACTTCGTCGAAGATAACGAACGGATTTTCAGGATTTCCACCCAGATTAGCGATAGACTTATCGTAAGATGCACCACACTCGCTCAACGGCATCCCGTGAGTTGCACATTTGCGTTCGAAGCTTTCGCCCGCTTTACCCAAAGCACCTTTACCCATAATTGTTTTACCAATAATAAGGGTCGGACGCTCTGTTTCGGCCTGTGCAGCGGCCAGTGCCTGACGGATTTCGAGGGCATCATTTCCGTTGATGGTTGTTACATTCCAGCCCCATGCCTTGTATTTGGCTTCAGTATCTTCGGTAGATACAGCCGAAGTTTCGGTAGATAACTGAATATCGTTGCTATCGTAGAACATGATGAGGTTGCTCAGTCCGAGGTGACCGGCCAAACGTCCGGCGCCCTGCGAAATCTCCTCCTGCACACCACCATCTGAAATAAATGCGTATGTCTTGTGGCTCATCCAGTTGCCAAAACGGGCAGCCAGGAAACGCTCTGCAATGGCAGCACCTACCGCCATAGTATGTCCCTGTCCGAGTGGACCTGATGTATTTTCTATTCCGCGCAAAATATCCACTTCGGGGTGACCCGGCGTAGGACTACCCCACTGACGGAAATTGCTGCACTCTTCCATGGTAAATTTGCCGGTAAGGCTCAAAACGGCATACAACATGGGCGACATGTGACCCGGATCGAGGAAGAAACGATCGCGGTTAATCCACTGAGGATCTTTGGGATCATACGTCAGGAACTCCGAATAAAGTACATTGGCAAAATCGGCGCCACCCATAGCACCTCCGGGGTGACCGGATTTGGCTTTTTCGACCATCGATGCAGCCAAAATACGAATGTTGTCTGCGGCTTTGTTTAAAATTGAAACTTCGTTCATGTTTTCTTATGTTTGTAGTTTTTGCGTTACTTTTATTGATTCGATTGCAAAAGTAATAAAATTTCGTATTTAAAACTATCGAAAAATGCAGTTCTAAAACGAATTTTAGAATTTATCTTTCAGTATATCACACACTTGGGTCAGGTACTTATTGTCTGTTTGGTCGAATGTGCCTAACGTACAACTATCTATGTCCAATACAGCCAATACTTCGCCATTTCTGTGGATGGGAACTACGATTTCCGATTTCGACTTTGAACAACAAGCAATATGACCCGGAAATGCCTCCACATCAGGCACAACAATGCTTTCTCCCCTTTGCCATGAAGCACCGCATACCCCTTTGCCATATTGTATTCGGGTGCAGGCTACCGGTCCCTGAAAAGGCCCGAGAATCAATTGATTATTTTTAACTAAATAGAAACCCACCCAAAGAAAATCAAACGCAAAGAAGAGCGCAGCAGAAACATTTGCCAGATTGGCTATTAAGTCATCTTCTGTTTCTGTCAATGCCACTATCTGCGGAATGAGTGCAGCGTAAGTCTCCTCTTTGCTGGCACCCAAAGGGACGATGAAGTCTTTTTCCATGCTTAATCCAGATATAGATAATCGTAGTGAATAAGCGGTTTAGCTCCCTGCTGACCAATAAGCTGACGCGACTTTTCGCTATCGTAAGAGATGCGCCCCACTCCTATCTGCTCTCCGTCGGGGTTGATAATCTTTACAATATCATCCTTCTCAAACTCACCTTCTATACGCACCACGCCCACAGGCAGCAGGCTGACAGCTTTGGGTTGAAGAAGCACTTCGTAAGCTCCCTGATTGATATGCACTTCACCCTTGGCAAATCCGTCGGAATGCGCAATCCATTTTTTTACACCGGAAATTGGTTTATCCGATGCCACAAACCGGGTGCAAAGCGTTTCCCGATCGCTCAGCAAAGCCTGAAGGATGTTATCCCGTTTACCATTCGCTATCAACACCGTGATACCTTCATCGGCAACTTTTCGGGCAATGTTACACTTCGTAAGCATTCCTCCCCGGCCGAAAGAAGATTTCTGAGTTTGAATATATTGCGATAAATCAAGTTTTGCATGTTTTATTTCGCGGATAACTTCGGATGCCGGATCTGCAGGATTTCCGTTGTAAATTCCATCGATATTACTGAGAATTATCAATGCCTCTGCACCCATCATGGTGGCAACAAGTCCCGAAAGTTCGTCGTTATCGGTAAACATCAGCTCCGTCACAGAGATCGTATCATTCTCATTGACAATGGGAATCACCCGGTGCTCAAGCATCACATTCATGCAACTTTTCTGATTGAGGTAATGCATCCGGGTGCCCAGGCTCTCCTTGGTGGTAAGCACCTGTCCGCAGGCAATACCATGATCGCGAAACATTTCGTAATAGCGGTTTATCAGCTTAGCCTGTCCCACTGCCGAAAAGAGCTGACGGGCAGAAACCGAATCGAGTTTCTTATCCATGTTGAGCTCACTCCTGCCCGAAGCAACCGCTCCCGAAGAGATAAGCACCACCTCTACCCCGTTGTGATGCAACTCCGCTACCTGATCGACCAGAGCCGACATTCGCGTAACATCCAGTGTTCCATCCTTGCGGGTCAATACATTACTGCCAATTTTTACAGCAATTTTTTTGAATATATAGTCCATTTTTTTAAGTTATACGTTTTACGTTGTACGTTATACGTTGTAAGTTGTAAGTTGTAAGTTGTAAGTTGTAAGTTGTAAGTTGTAAGTTGTAAGTTGTAGGTTTTAGGTTTTAGGTTGTAAGTTGTAGGTTATAAGTTGTAGGTTGTTAGTCCGTTTTACCTGTCTACTCTTTTACTAGTCTACTTGCCTACCTGTTTACTCGTCTACTTGTTTACTCGTCTACTTGTTTACTCGTTTACTAGTAACTTGTAACTCGTAACTACCAACCCACCCTATCCAAATTCTCCTTCCGCAACACATTCTTCCCCTCAGCCGTGTAGAGAGACTGAATATCAGCCGCATACACCTCCTCAATTTTCCCACGAACCATCTTCATGGTGCTGTTTATCATCCGGTTCTGTTCGCTGAATGGCTCAGGCAATATAGCGAATGTGGATGGCAACCAACGCTCGGGAAACATTCCCGCATGATGCCCTTTGCCCTTAAACTGATCGATTGATTTTTGAATAAGCTTAACGGCCTCTTCGCGTCCGGCCTGAGAATCTGCCGGTTGGTGTATATGTTTTTTGATATAATCTTTATTGGGAACAATCAGAGCCACGGTATATGCATTCTGATTGTTGTAAAGCAATACCTGATCGATAGCCGGCGAAAGAGAGACCAGACTCTCCTCTATGCCTTCAGGACTGTATTTTTCGCCATCGCTGCCAATCAGCAGACTTTTGAATCGTCCCAAAACATAAAGCAACCCGTCGTGACCGATATACCCAAGATCGCCGGTGAATAACCATCCATCTTTAACGGTTTCGGCCGAAGAGACCGGGTTTTTCCAGTAGCCTGCCATGATATTCTCACCACGGAAAACCATCTCACCCTTTTCTCCCACAGGCAAATCGCGACCGTCGGCATCCACAATGCGCACATCGAGTGGTTTCACCAATACTCCCGACGAACCAAACCGGTGCTTCAGCGGTGTATTCGAAGAGATAACCGGGGTTGCCTCCGACAATCCGTATCCCTGAAACATCGGAATACCTATCGCGTAGTAAAACTGCTGCAAATCTTTGTCGAGCAAAGCGCCTCCTCCGATAAAGAACTGAAGATTTCCACCGAAATTTTCACGCACTTTCGAAAAGAGAATTTTGTCAAACAGCGAAACAAATGGTTTCAACAGGAACCGAAGGCCAGCACCTTTATCGGCACCATCTCCATTGTAAGCGATGGCCGTTTTGAGCGCCAGATTAAATAGCTTTTCGGTGAAAGCACCTTTGGCACGTATTCCATTTTCGATGTTCTTTTTGAAGTTCTTGGCCAGCGCCGGCACGCTCAAAAGCAGATGCGGTTTTATTTCGCGAATATTTTGGGGAATGTTTTTTAGGGTTTCCATTGGCGTTTTTCCAGTTTGCACAAAGGCAACACCGGCACCGCATTTCATGAAAATATAAAAACCCACCACGTGCGCAAAGCAGTGATCGAGTGGCAAAATAATCAGCGTTCGCCAGGTAGGTGGCACGGTAAGCAGCGTAAGAGCCTGTTCCACATTAGACGTGTAGTTGCGGTGCGTGAGCATTACTCCCTTTGGCTCTGCTGTGGTGCCCGATGTGTAAGTAACAGTAGCAATATCATCATTTTGCAACGACTGCCCTACTGCCAGAACCTCCTCTAACGTATGTTTTTCGAGATAATCCTTACCCAATGCGTTTAATTCCGACAGACTCATCTCGTCCTGCTGATATTCGGCCAGATGATCCAGTACGATAATTTTTTTTACAGTAGTCAGCTTATCTTTTATGGAACGAATTTTGCCCAACTGACCTCCCGAAACAAGGATGTATTTCGACTCAGAATGCTCCAGACGAAACAACAGATCGTTGCTCTCTTCGAGTTTCACCGAAAGCGGAACATTGGTTGCACCGGCATAGAACATAGCCAATTCCCCGATTATCCACGACCCTTTGCCTTCCGACAGCAGTGCAATATTATCGCCCTTCTTCACGCCAAGTGCCTGCAATCCGGCTCCCATACGATAAACCAGTTCGCGGGTTTGCGCAAAAGTGGTTTCAATATATTTTTTATCCGTCTTCTCAAACAAAAAAGAGTTGTCGGGAAATTCCTTCACCGCTTTTTCAAACAAATCGACAAGTGTATTCTTCATTTCTGCAAAAATAAATTCTTGTATAATGGGCAATTATAAGCGATTTTACTTATAATGGACGATTATAAGTGATTTTACTTATAATGAGCAATTATAAGCGATTTCACTTATAATTCCACCTGAAATATCAGTTTTTCTTCACCACCATAGCGCTGATTTCCCAAAGCATGTAGACCGGAAGAAAAACCACCATTAAAGTAAACGGATCGCTCGATGGAGTGATAAATGCCGCAGCTATCAATATAACAACGATTGCATGACGACGAAACTTATTGAAGAAATTACGTTTAAGAATACCAATCTGAGACAATAGCCACGACAGCAATGGCAACTCAAATACCAGCCCCATAATAAAACAGAGCATCAGAAAACTATCCATGTACGAGTCCAGCGACACGCTGTTTTCGATAAATGTACTCAATTGATAGCCGGCCAAAAAGCGCAATGTAAGCGGAAATACAAGTACATAACCAACAAATACGCCAATAAAAAAGAGAAGATTTCCGAAGAGAAACGCCCATCCGGCATTTTTTCGTTCATGATCGTAGAGCGCGGGACGTATAAACAACCAAATTTGATATATCAGAAAAGGAAAACTTATCACCAGTGCCAGCCAGAACGAGGTGGACATGTGAACAAAAAACTGAGATGAGAGATTGATATTGATTATCTTAACTTGAAATGGTCCTACACAGAAATCTGGAAAAAACGGTACTTCACCGCTCATTCTGTTCATCCACTCATATAAAAAAAAATCGTTGCGGGTAGGTGCAAGTATGACAAAATCGAAAATTTCTTTCATGTAGGCAAACAAAGCCAATGCCACAACAACGATAAAACCAAATGACCGGAACAATACTTTTCGTAAATCTTCGAGATGATCCCAGAATGTCATTTCGTCGGAGCCCGATTTTGTCATTTTTTCACCTCTTCTTTTTGGCTTTCATCCGTTTTTACTTCATCTTTTTTCACCTCGTCAGTAGCTGTTACATCACGTTTCAGCTCAGCCTGTACATCGTGAAGACCTTCTTTAAAGCTTCTAACACCTTTCCCCATACCTTTCATCATTTCGGGGATTTTATTGCCTCCAAAAAGCAACAATACAATCACGGCTATTATGAGAATTTCGCCTGTGCCTAAACCGCCAAAAAGTCCGCAAAGAATTAATAAATGGTTCATATTTTTAGATTTTAGTTTGTTTTGAAATAAATTGGGTACATTATTATTGGGTACAAATATACGCTAATCTTGCCAAATAGAATAATAGATGCAATAATTTTATTAATTTTGCGGCCGATTAATTTGATAAACTGAATTTAATAAATCAATTATGAAAGCATTTGTATTTCCCGGTCAGGGCGCTCAATTCGTAGGAATGGGTAAAGATTTATACGATAATTCGGCATTAGCCAAAGAGATGTTTGAGAAAGCAAACGAAATTCTTGGTTTCCGCATCACCGATCTGATGTTTGAAGGCACAGACGAAGATCTTCGTCAAACCAAAGTAACGCAACCTGCAATCTTTCTTCATTCCGTAATTTTGGCCAAAACCATGGGCGACAAATTTGCCCCTGAAATGGTTGCCGGACACTCTTTGGGCGAATTCTCTGCCTTAGTAGCTGCTGGCGCATTGTCTTTCGAAGACGGATTAAAACTTGTTTTTGCCCGCGCAATGGCGATGCAAAAAGCCTGCGAACTTACCCCTTCAACTATGGCAGCGGTATTGAACCTGGCCGACGAAAAAGTGGAAGAAATTTGTGCCGGCATCGACGATGTAGTGGTTCCTGCCAACTACAACTGCCCCGGTCAGATTGTTATTTCGGGTACCGAAAGCGGTATCGACAAAGCGTGCGAACTGATGCTGGCAGCCGGTGCAAAACGTGCCCTCAAGCTTAAAGTGGGTGGTGCATTCCATTCGCCCTGCATGGAACCTGCCCGTGCCGAACTGGCAGAGGCAATCAATGCAACTCAGTTCTCTGTTCCGGTATGTCCTGTTTATCAAAATGTAAATGCAAAACCCGAAACAGAGCCCGAAACGATCAAAACAAATCTGATTGCACAGCTTACAGCCCCTGTACGCTGGACTCAAACTGTGGTAAACATGATTGCCGATGGTGGCGACGACTACACAGAGGTTGGTCCGGGTAGTGTGCTTCAGGGACTGATAAAAAAAGTAGATAAAAATGTAACGACTCAGGGAGCTTAATCCCACGCGCTACTTTTCACTCCTATTCAGAGCGTTTATTCGTCGTTTTATCGTCGTTTAAACGCTCTTTTAGTTCAAAAACAAATGACCAATTACGATGTTTGCCAAACTATTTCAACACAAATGGATCAGTTATATTCTGTTGATTACGGGCGTATTGTGTATCGCCTGGTCTGCCATATTTGTTAAACTGGCAGACATTAGCGGTTTGGGGTCCGGATTTTACCGCATGTTTTTCGGGTTTCTGGGTATTATACCGTTTTGGCTCATCTACCGCAAACCGGTCGAAGACAAAGCCGCACTGCGTTACGCCGTTTTATGCGGATTCTATTTTGCCTGCGATATCGCCCTCTGGAACAGCTCCATCATGCTGTCTAAAGCTGCCATCTCCACACTTCTGGCCAATCTGGCACCGGTATGGGTCGGGCTGGGTGCTTTGTTGTTCTGGAAACAAAAACCCAAACAGACGTTCTGGATCGGAACGATAATCTCTCTTATCGGGGTCATTTTTATAGTTGGCATCGAGCAGATTCTGCAATCAGAGCTCAATACGGGCAATATTCTGGCCATTTCGGCAAGTATATTTTATGGCATCTATTTTCTGACAGCTCAAAAGGGCAGAAATAAGATTGACACACTCACCTTTACCACTGTGTCTATGCTGACAAGCGCAGTTGTTTTGGGGCTGTTTTGTCTGATAAGCAGCACACCTCTGAGCGGTTTTTCTACCAAAACATGGTTGTCGCTAGGTGGTGTTGGGTTAATCTCTCAACTAACCGGATGGATGGCTATCAACTATGCACTGGGCTACATCAAACCTACTCAGGCTTCGGTTACGCTGCTCAGTCAGTCTGTTTTCACGGCTCTGTTTTCTATTCCTGTTTTGGGTGAAACTCTTTCTGCCACAGAAGTTGCAGGTGTATTCGTGGTTCTTTCCGGCATTTACCTTGTCAACAGACAAAAATAGGGTAAATATGCGGGGCCGACCACCGGCATCATATTACAATTTGACACAAAATCTCTTTTTTTACTTAGAAATTCGATTAATTTGGGTCAATATTTATTCATTCTAAATTATTAATACTAATTTTGCAGCCACAAATTGCACAATAAACTAAACACCAAAGATATGAAACTAAACATTGCAGTATTGCCCGGCGACGGTATCGGGCCCGAAATCGTTGAACAGGCGTTGAACGTAACCAAAGAAATTTGCAAAAAATTCGGCCACGAACTCTCTTACGAATCGGCTATCGTGGGCGCTTGTGCCATCGACGAAGTAGGAAACCCCTACCCTGACGCAACTCACGAACTGTGTATGAAATCGGATGCAGTGCTCTTCGGTGCTATCGGACATCCACGTTTCGACAACGATCCATCGGCAAAAGTTCGCCCGGAGCAAGGATTGCTGGCTATGCGTAAAAAACTTGGTTTGTACGCCAACATTCGCCCTGTGACTACTTTCCCTTCGCTGTTGCACAAATCGCCACTTCGCGCCGACCTGGTAGAGGGTGCCGACTTTATGTGTATCCGCGAGCTGACTGGTGGCATCTACTTTGGACGCCCACAAGGACGCAGCGAAGATGGTAACACAGCCTACGACACCTGCGTTTACACCCGCGAAGAGATAGAGCGCATCATTCATCTGGCCTACAAATATGCATTGCAACGCAACAAAAAAGTGACCATTGTGGATAAAGCCAATGTACTTTGCACATCGCGCATGTGGCGTCAGATTGGTCAGGAAATTCAGGTTCAGTACCCTGAAGTGGAGACAGAATATATGTTTGTGGACAATGCCGCTATGCGCATCATTCAATGGCCAAAAAGCTTCGACGTAATGGTGACCGAAAACATGTTTGGCGATATTCTGACCGACGAAGCTTCTGTAATCACCGGCTCACTGGGTCTTCTGCCTTCTGCCTCTATCGGAATCCATACATCGGTATTCGAGCCAATCCATGGTTCGTACCCGCAGGCTGCCGGCAAAGATATTGCCAATCCGGTTGCAACTATTCTTTCGGCAGCATTGATGTTTGAATATGCATTCGGGCTGATGGAAGAGGGAAAACTGATTCGCGATGCAGTAGATGCATCTATGACAGCCGGCATCGTAACAGAAGATATTGCAGGCACTGATGGCAAAGCTTACAAAACATCTGAAGTTGGAAAATGGATTGCTGAATACGTAGCAAGCAAATAAGATTTGGATTACACACCATAAAAAAACGGGAATTACTCTGTGACTGAGTGATTCCCGTTTTTTGGTTTATCGGACTATAATTATTCTGATATTTTGACAATGAATAATCTAAACATGGAACAATTCGAATATTTACATTACGGCTTTACCAACACATTCGTTTCAATAATTTCTTTGAACTCCTCGTATGGCATATATCCGATAAGAGATTTGGGGCGACCCTGCATGGGGAAAAACATCAATACCGGAATCTGGTAAATGCCCATCGAAATACACATCTGTCTTTCGTTGTCGTAATTGACACGGTAGAATGAAACCCGGCCTTTGTATTCTTTGGCCAATCGCTCATAAACCGGCTCTAATTTACGACATTGCGGACACCATCCGGCTGTATAAAGAACAATAGCCGGCTCTTTTCCCTGAAAAATGACCGTATCCTTGTTATCCACATCATATATCAACCGGCGAAAATCGAGGCGATCAATATCCTTGATGGCTGATTCTACGGGTGCAACTTTTGTTGTTACCTGACCATTTTGTACCGGTTTTTTCGATTTAGAAACAGCAGACTTTGGTGTTGCAGCCACAGATACAACAACAATAGATATTAGCAACAGAAATGAAAAGCATAAACGTTTCATAGAAAATAAGTTTAAGATTGTAGTCAATACAGAAATTATCACTTTACAAAACTAAATAAAAGCATCTGTTTGACGAAAGCAAACGAGTTAAAGAAGCTAAATATCCGGCAAAAGTCAATATTTACTCAAATTAAAAAGAGATAACGGGCCTGAATAACCCCGGAAGAAAAAAATTGATGTTTTTACACATCTCTTTTAGAAAAAAGGGCTGCACTTTGAATTGTATTAACTAATTTTGCGACAACGTTTACTTAGCCTGATAAAAGAGCCGAAAAGGTTTACTACCAACGGACAGGATGAAAATGAATGTATTTGAAATAAATACACAAACAGATGAAAATCAAATGGAAATAAATAAATTACAGATAATAAAAATAAGCGTCATCACGGTGGTGGTGGCAGTCGTTTCAGTCGTTGCATTTTTTGTTTATCAGAAATTCGCAGATGAAAACTCAGCTTCGAAAACCAATCTGATGTTATTGATACCCGACAATTGCGATGCATTTTTCAACATCACAGAATTTGATAAGGTAGAAGAAATCGAAAAAAACTACTTTATCAAAAACTATCTGAGCAAAAAGAGCAATCCGTCGATTTTCAAAACACTTGTTCAACTTCGTCCTTACTTTATGACCGAGGAGTGGAAAGGTGCAGAAAACGCACTGCATCAGATGATTATTTCTCTTCACTCGTGGGAAAACACGCACGCCGAGTTGCTTCTCTTTAGAGCAGCTGCCGGTGATAATGAACGGATAGAAGATGTACTCGACAAGTTTTTCAAATCTTCCTTTAAACCGGTGAGCGAAGAAAACGCAGGGATACGGGTGAAGCACTACTACGTTTCGACCGGTATCAACTTTCATTGCTTCTTTTACAAAGGGATATTTGCCGGCAGTTACAGCAACAGACTGATAGACGAAACCATTTTGCGAATGAACGCACAAGGAAAAGAGAACAGAGACCCTGATTTTCTGGACATTACACAAGAGACATCGAACGGATCGAAACTAAAATTCTACATCCGGCTGAACGGAATACCTCTTCAACACCTGAGCAAACCCGAGCTAAGCGATACGCTAAACCTGACGGAATGGGTAGCCCCGGATTTGGTTTTCGACAAAAACAGCATCCGGATGTCGGCCTATACTTCACCCCTGTTTGAAAAACGAAATCAATTAAGTATATTGATTGGTCAGCTCACCGGCCGCCCTCTCAATCCGGCAGTAATTGCCAAAGAATGCCCTTTTGTTATCCATTACGGACTGAGCGACAGAGAGCGGTTTATCCAAAATCAGCAGATTATTTTTGGCAACCCGGGACGAGACACAAGTTTATACCGGAGCGACTCGCTGAGCATAGATTCTGTATTCACAGAACATTTCGACAGCGAAATCAACATCGCATACTTCCCGATGATGCTGCCCGAAAGACAACTCGAAAAAGTGATTACTATCCGACTAAAAAACGAAGATTTGCTGGCGGAGAAGCTAGACCAAATAAGTAGCCTGTTGCCCGTTAAAAAAGAGGAAAAAGCAATACCGTCAACCGTTTTTGCCAAAACAATTTCCGAAAAGATAATTACGGCTGCATTCGGACAACTTTTTACATGCGGTGAAAGTGAGGTTTTCTACGATCTGCACGAAAATTACCTGATTGTGGCAGCCCGCGCCGAAACCGTTGTCAACTACAAAAAAGAGTTAGTCAACGACGAAAACCTGAACAAAAAAATCTGGTTTAATGAAATATCGGCAGAAGTTGATTCCAAAAGCAATCTGTTTTTTATCGGAAAAGGCGATTCATTTAAAGAAGACTTATACATACTGCCATTTGGACTACCCCGCTTTTTAATTGAAAACCAATATTTGTTTACTAACAGCACCTTTTGCTTTCAATTTAACGCAGAAGAGAGTTTTATTTACTCAAATTCAATCATAAAACAACTTAATCCATAGCTTGTTGCATTCTGTTTACAAAAGAAAAACTGTATATTTGCATTCCTAAAATAAAAATAGTATAAAATGGCCTCAATTGAAAATAATAATCCCACAGCCATACTGCTGATACATTGCCCCGACCGGGCTGGTCTGATTGCGTTAGTAACCGATTTCATCAATGCAAATGGCGGAAATATCATCTATCTGGATCAGCATGTTGACCGCACAGAGAAGGTTTTCTTTATGCGTGTAGAGTGGGAGCTTGAAAATTTTATTATTCCGAGAGATAAAATTGACGAATTTTTCGCCACATTATATGGTCAGAAATACGAGATGAACTACCGGCTCTATTTTAGCGATGATGCGCCCCGAATGGCCATTTTCGTATCGAAGATGTCGCATTGCATCTACGATTTGCTGGCAAGATACATTGCGGGTGAGTGGAATGTGTCGATACCGGTGATTGTAAGCAACCACCCCGATTTGCAAATTGTGGCCGAAAGATTTGGCATCGAGTTTCATCTTTTCCCCATTACCAAAGATACAAAAGAGGAACAGGAAGCCAAAGAACTGGAACTTTTGCGCAAACATAAAATCGATTTTATTGTATTGGCGCGCTATATGCAGGTGGTATCCGAAAATTTCATCAATCAGTTCCCCAATAAAATTATCAATATTCACCACTCGTTTCTGCCGGCGTTTGTGGGTGCCAAACCCTATCATGCGGCATTCGAACGTGGCGTGAAATTAATTGGCGCCACAAGCCACTATGTAACAACCGAACTTGATGCAGGTCCGATTATCGAGCAGGATATTGCCCGGATTTCGCACAAAGACACAGTTAAGGCATTGATTCACAAAGGTCAGGATTTAGAGAAGATTGTTCTTTCACGGGCTGTGGAAAAACACATCGACCACAAGGTGCTGACATACAAGAACAAAACGGTGTTGTTTAATTGATTATTTCTGAAAAAAAGAATGAAAATAGCGATAGTAAAATACAATGCCGGAAATATTTTTTCGGTGGACAATGCCATGAAACGATTGGGCATTGATGCCAAAGTGACGGCAGACAAAGAGGAACTGCTGGCAGCCGACAAAGTGATATTCCCCGGTGTGGGCGAGGCGCAAACCACCATGAATCACCTCAAAGAGCACCGGCTGGATGAGTTGATTGTCAATCTGAAACAACCCGTTTTGGGTATTTGCCTGGGTATGCAGTTGATGTGCAAACATTCGGAAGAGGGTGAT
>CAZHNZ010000086.1:0-18275 GCA_964534355.1 uncultured Parabacteroides sp. | reverse complement strand
AGCTGTTCGTACGACTTCCGGGTGCGTGTGGTGTCGAGATCCATGCGAGACACGCCGGCATCGGGGAATATGGTTTTTATCTCATCCTCAATCATTTCGGTGCCAAACCCTTTCAGGTCGAGAGCCGCTTTGCCACAGGCCGGGCAGCTCCGCGGGATGGGGTAGGCATAGCCGCAGTAGTGACAGGTGAGCAGGTTTTCGCGCTTGTGGTAGGTGAGGCTCACATCGCAGTTTTTGCACTTGGGCACCCACGCGCAATCGTTGCACTCGACAAAGGGGGCAAAGCCGCGCCGGTTTTGAAAGAGGATAACCTGTTCGTTTTTCGACAGCGCCTCTCCGATTTTTTCGACCAACAGGGGCGAGAAGGTGCTCTTCATCAGCTTTTTGCGGCGCAGCTCTTTGGTGTTGACCGGCAGTATCTCCGGCAGCTGCAATCCCTCGAACCGCTCGGTGAGGGTGACCAGTCCGTAGATGCCCGATTGGGCATTGAAGTAGGTTTCGATGGCCGGTGTGGCGGTGCCGAGCAGCGTTTTGGCCTTTTTCATCTGGGCGAGCACGAGAGCCGCGTTTCGGGCGTGGTAGCGCGGGGCGGGATCCTGCTGTTTGTAGGTGTTTTCGTGCTCCTCGTCCACAATAATGAGGCCCAAATTGTCGAACGGCAGAAAGACCGACGAGCGCACGCCCAAAATGACCTGATAGCCCTTTTTGTTGAGCAGGTTGTTCCAAATCTCTACCCGCTCGTTGTCGGAAAACTTAGAGTGGTAGATGCCCAATTTGTCGCCAAACACCCGCTGCAACCGCTCGGTGAGCTGGGTGGTGAGGGCGATTTCGGGCAAGAGATAGAGCACCTGCCGGCCCTGCGTAAGCTGCTCCTGAATGAGGTGAATGTATATCTCTGTTTTTCCGCACGAGGTGACTCCATGCAGCAAAACGGTATCTTTTTCGGTGAATTTTTGGCGTATTTCGGCGATTGCCCGCTGCTGCGCCGGATTGAGCCGGAAGGCATCGACGGTATCCTTGTCGTAGGCAGACAGGCGCGATTTCTCTTTGGAATAGAGCTCGAAAACGCCCTTGTCGGCCAACGATTTGAGCAGCGAAGGTGTGGCATCGGCCTGGCTCAGCAGCTCTTTGCGGGGCACTTCGCGGATATCCTTTTTTTGCAGGAAGCGTGACAGGTCGAGGTATTTGAGCAGCAGAGCCAATTGTTTGGGCGCTTTGGAAAGCTGGTCGAAGAGCGTGCGCAGTGCATCCTCGTCGTCGGGCGAGAGGGTGAGGCGGACAAACTGTTCGAGTTTGGGCTTGAAGCTTTCGCGCATCTGCTCGCTCACCACGATGAGCTGCTTGTCGAGCAGCGATTTGAGCACCGGGGTGAGGTTGTTTATTTTGGTTTCGCGCTCGAGGTCGAGCACAGATATTTTTTCGTCTTCGTGCAGGCAGTCTAAAACGGTCTGCTCCTTTTCCGTGAGCGGGAAATCGACCTGCTCCGGCTGAGGATTGAGCAGAAGCTGGGTTTCGCTCTCAAGCTTAAGACCGGCCGGCAGCGCCGCTTTGTAGACATCGCCCACGGAACAGAGGTAGTAGGCGGCAATCCACTCCCAAAAGCGAATTTGGTCGGGCAATACCACCGGTGCTTCGTCGAGCACCGAGACTACAGGGCGTGTTTCGTAGAGTTCGGGTTTGCGGTGGTGCAGTTCGACCGCGATGGCGGTGTAAAATTTCCGTTTGCCAAAGGGAACGATGAGCCGACACCCCGGCAGGATGCTTTGTGAGAGCTCTTCGGGAATGGAATAGGTAAAGTATTGCGGCAGCGGCAATGGCAAAATGACGTCTACAAAAACCCCTTCGGAAATCATAATCGGAATGTTTGAGGCAAAGATACAAAATTATTTATTGCATGAAGAGGGGCAGGGGTGAGATGCCCGAAAGAATATCGCGTACCGAAGCGAGAGGGATAGAAGCGGATAGCCCACAGCCGGCTACAAAGGCCCGAAAGTGAGCCAAAAGGTGAACCGGCGCGGACTATGAGCGGATAGCCCGGCCCCCGTGGGGCTCGCCCAAAAGATCAATCTTTGGAAACGTTTACATAAAAAAAAAGGTGGGTGTAAACGTTTACAGTGTCTGTTTTACACTTAATAATTTGGGGGAAAAAGAATTGAGACTATTTTTGTGCGTAAGTTGCTCTGTAACAGAGTAGAAATTATGCTGAAAAACACAACAATCCGAAACCGATATGAGAAAAATAATTATCGCACTGCAATGCCTCTTAGCCGCAGGAATAACGGCATTTGCACAACCACAACCGACCCGGATAGAGATTAATTTTCAGGAAAGGGGGGCACAGGTAGAGAAGTCGATGTACGGCATTTTTTTCGAAGAGATAAATAATGGCGGCGATGGCGGACTCTATTCGGAAATGATACTGAACCGTGCGTTTGAAGACCACACCCCGCCCACGGGCTCGGTGCTGCGGGGCAATAAGTACTATCTGCCCGCCACGCCAAGCTATGTGACCGGATTGGTGAAAGGGCAATCGGCGGGGTGGAACAATGATTCGCTGCAAAACTGGAATTTCCATGTGTCGGAAGCGGCGCAAGCTGCCGTGTCGGTGCAAACGATAACACCGCTCAATGCCAACTCGCCCCACTACGCGAAAATAGACATTTACCGGGCATCGGCGCAGTCGCCTGTATCTCTGGTCAATGGCGGATACTGGGGTATTTCGGTAGAGAAAGGCAAGAGCTACAATCTGCGGTTTTTTGCCAACATACCGGCGCAATACAGCGGTCGCGTATCGGCGGTGGTTCGCTCGGAAAGCGGACAGATAATTGCCTCGCAAAGCATAAAGCCCTCGAAAAAAGGGACCGGATGGGCGGAATACAAGAGCCGGATAACGGCCTTTGAGACCAACCACAAAGGAACATTTGAGCTGCAATTTGATGCACCCGGCAGTCTGTTGCTCGACTTTGTGTCGCTGTCGCCGGCCGATACATACAAAAAGCGTCCCTGCGGATTCCGGTCGGACATAACCCAAATGCTGATTGGCCTGAAACCGGCCTTTATGCGCTGGCCCGGTGGCTGTGTGGTGGAAGGGGCTACGGTGGAAAACCGCATCCGCTGGAAAGAGACACTCGGCGACCCGGCTCAACGCAAAGGTGAACACATGAAATGGGGATACCGCAACACGTATGGATTTGGCTACCACGAGTTTTTGCAGTTTTGCGAAGATCTGAAGATGGACGGTATGTTTGTGGCCAACGTGGGTCTGGCGTGCGAATTCAACAACGGCGACTATTGCGCTGAGGATTCGGTGGACAACTTTATACAGGATGCGCTCGATGCGGTGGAATATGCCATTGGCGATACCAAAACCACCTGGGGCGCAAGGCGGGCAGCAGCCGGCCACCCCAAACCATTCCCGCTGAAATATGTGCAGATAGGCAACGAAAACCACGGGCCGATGTACGAGAAGCGCTACAACCGCTTCTATGCCCGTCTGAAAGCGGCCTATCCGCAGATTGAGATGATATTTAACGGCGTGGCCACCGGTGCCGGTAGCACAGAGGTGTTGAAGCCGGAATTCAATGTAAACAGGATTGAGATTGCTGATTATCACTGGTACGACGGTCCGGAATGGTTCTACAACCACAGCCGTCTGTTTGATAAAATTCAACCGCGCCACGACTTTAAGATTTATGTGGGCGAATATGCCTGCCACCGCAGGGTGGGCACCGGCAATATGTACGGGGCACTGAGCGAAGCGGCCTTTATTCTGGGCATGGAAAGGAATTCGGACCTGGTAACCATGACCTCGTATGCCCCGCTCTTCGAAAACTCGAACCGCAGAAAATGGCCGGTAAACATGATGATGCTCAATAATCATCAGATAATCGGGCGTACTTCGTATTACGTACAACAGATGTTTGCCAACAACCGCCCCACCTACAACCTTGCCACCCAACTGGTGAATGAAAAAGGTGCAGCAATGGATGCCGACACTACGTTGCGCCAATATGCACAGGCCGGCTACGATGCCAAACGCAGAGAGATTGTGATAAAAGTGGTAAATGCCACCGGCAAAACATTCTCGCCTCAGGTGTCGTTGGTAAATACGCCCAAAATATATCCGACAGCCCGAATGATTTCGCTGGCATCGCCCGATTCCACTTCGGAAAACAGCTTCGGCGAGCCCCGAAAGATTTATCCCAAAAAGATAATTGCAGATAATGCATCTCATTGTCAGATTATCGATTTTGCACCGTGGTCGTTCACCATTATCCGAATGAAGTTGAAATAAGAGCAAATCAATTACAGAAAGAAACAGTACAATCTGATATTTAACTAAAAAACGGGGGTATTAAGTGTATTATTTACATTTCATATCCCCATTTGATAGATTTCGTATCTGTTTTTGATGTAGGATGTATATAAATTTGCGCGGTTAAATATTTGAAGTCGTAGCATTTACACAGATAACTTATATTTAACAGACCGACAATCTTATACACACACACTTTTTCTATGAAAAACCGTTTACACAATCTCATTGTTGCGTTTGCCTGCTGCATCGGGGCATTTACGGCACCCTCTGCATTCGCTCAAAGCTTTGGCTATGTGGCCATTGGTGGCGGGGGCTACGTAGTCTCTGTTATTCCCGGCGAAGCCGAAATGTTTTATGCCAAAACAGACGTTGGCGGCTATTTCCGCTGGGATGCCACTACCGAATCATGGACACCGCTTTTCGACTGGATAGCGCCGGGACAAACCTCTTATCTGGGAATAGAGGCACTGGCCGTTGATCCCCGGGCACCCGAAAACATTTACGCACTGGGTGGAACCAATTACTGGAATGGCGGCGCTACGGCCATCATGCGATCCAACGATTATGGTCAGTCGCAGCAAATAACCGATGTTACTGCACAATTTAAGGCCAATGGCAACGGCGCCAACCGACAAAAAGGCGAAACAATGGCCGTTGACCCCAACAAAGGGAATATTCTGTTTTGTGGTTCGCGCTACAACAAAGGCCTCTTCAAGAGTACCGACTCGGGCAAAACATGGTCGTCGGTCACCTCATTCAATGCGGTAGCCCGATACGATACCGCTGCGCTAAACTCAACCTCGTCGGCTGTGGCATTTGTGATTTTTGACCCTGCCTCCGGCACATCCGGCAATGCTACACAAACTATATATGTAGGTGTGTTTCGCCGGGGCCCAAACCTTTATGTCAGTAAAGACGGCGGCGAAACCTGGGCTGTAGTGCCCGGTGCACCTACCGAATATATCCCCAACCGATGTGCTTTAACCAACAATGGCTACCTGTTTATTACCACATCGGGCTCACTCAACAGGCTCAATACACGAACAGGCGTTTGGGCCAACATTTCGCCCAAAGGCAAAGATGTCTATTCCGGTATCGACGTAGATAAAACAAATCCGCTGAAAATAGTGGTATCCACCTATGGCTCTTTCAATAGTCAGTCGCCGTGGGGATGGGGCGAATACATTTTTTACAGCAACGATGGCGGATTGAGCTGGGTGAATAAATCATTCAAAACCAACTGTAACATTGAAACCAACGGCATTCCCTGGATGGCCAATCATGCCATACATTGGGTTAGCTGCCTCACGATGGACCCATTCAATACCAAACGCGTATGGGCCGGATCGGGCAACGGGGTTTTTCTGTGCGAAGACATTACTCTGCCCAAAGTCACCTGGAAATGCATGTCCAAAGGACTCGAAGAGACAGTATCCTACCCGCGCGGCATTTTGAGTGTTCCCGGTGGGCCGCTTGTCACATCCGTGGGCGATCAGGGTGGATTTGTGCATACCGATGTTAAAGTAGCAGCCTCGTCCACAATAGCACCATCCACAAGCATTGCCTATGCAGCCAAATATCCGCAGGTCATCATTCGATCGCTGGATACAGACAGCACCATACACATCTCGTCCAACAGCGGAAGAAACTGGCGTTCGCTCAAAAAAACACCCGAAGTCATGAGAAAAGGCGTTGCCGCCATATCGTGCGACTCATCCACCATTGTCTGGCGTGGCGAGCTCACCCAACAAAAGGGCGTATTCAAAACCTATCGCACCACCGATCAGGGTCAAACATGGACACTTTGCAACAATACACCCTTTGACGACCCCATTGCCGACCCCGTCAATCCGAATGTCTTCTATGGATATTACAACAAAGATGGCAAACTATACCGAAGCACCGATGGCGGACTCAACTTCACTGCCGTGAGCACACCGGGCGTCAACGGTAAACCGTCATTCGAAATGGCCGAAGGATACGAAGGACACATTTGGCTGGCCATGGGCTCATACGGAAACGCGAAATACTCTACCGATGGCGGAAATACATTCAACAACACAACTGCCTACAAAGCACACGCTATATCGCTGGGCAAAGCAAAACCCGGCAATAACTATCCGACTGTCTTTATCTACGGACAGCCTACAAGCGCAAGTGTCGAAGGCGTATACTATTCCACGGACAAAGGTGTGACCTGGAAACGGGCCGACGACAACGACCACGAATATGGTCTGTTGGCCAACGGTGGATGGATAGAGGCCGACAAAAACATCTACGGCCGTGTCTATCGGAGTACAGCCGGTATGGGAATTCCCATTATCGATGCCGAAACCTACCTTTTCCTCTCGCCCAAAGCGCGCACAGTGGCCATAGACAGCACCATCACTCTGGCGCCCATACTCTCGCCCGATCTCGTAAATTCGGCAGGAACTATCGCCTGGACTACCGCCAATCCGGCCATTGCCAACGTGAGCAACAACGGCGTGGTCACCGGCAAAACCGCCGGCAAAACCACCGTTTACGCACGCATTGCCACCCCTTCAGGTCTCTCCGAGCGGGTAGATAGCTGCGTAATCAATGTCAAAGTTTCCACCGGCATAGAGCCCGTCAGCGCAACCGATAAAACACGGCTCTATCCCAATCCGTTCAGCCGGTCAATCAACCTGCAATACAGCGGGCAACCCCTTGCCATACGCGTGATCAACCAACAGGGCATCACCGTCAAACAATTCACCGAATCGCAACTGCAAACCGGTTCTCTTCAGTTTGGCGAAGAGCTGACCCCCGGCATATATTTTGTACAAATAACAGGAAAAGAGAAGAATACAACACACACTATTATCAAAAAATGATTCTCTTTTGAGCGCGTCCCTCGCCCACTCGGGTCGGGCTATCCGCTCATAGTCCTCACCCGGTTCACCCTGCTGCGGTATCGCAGCGCCGGTGGCCGGGTTGCGGGCTATCCGCTTCTATCCCTCGCGCAGAAGTTACCACCCATACTACGCCTTCCTTTCGCTATAACAAACTATAAGTGCCTATTTATTATACTCAATTTTCTGCTGTTATAAGTCGAAATGAGTGATCAATAAGTCAATCTATTTCCATTTTTTCCATTGTATATTAAATATTTACAAATTATCCTGCATTATAACCGGCCGAATAAGTGTAATTTGAACATTTAAAATATATTTTTTCGGAAACGTTTACATTAGAATACTCAGGTCTGTAAACGTTTACAATGTAATTATTTCTAAATAATACAACAAAAAGCCTCTTTTTGACTTAATTTTGAACTGTATTAGTATAGTCTGTCAATATCTTAACCTGCGTTGCACAGACCTTCGGAACAGAAAAATTTTAAATCTAAAACCTATATGAAAAAAAGAGTACTCTTTCTGTCATTTTTCCTTTTTGCGCTGTGTCGGACAGCCCTCTCAGTGGATCCGGCCAATGTGATAAAGGACACACCATTCAATGTTGCCCTGGTCGATTTATACAACCCGAGCACGGCAGATGCCGGATGGTGCAGTTATGTTAACAATGCCACTTACGGATTTTCGTCGTCGCGCCAAACCGAGTCGAGCGGAAACAAGTTTTACCGCGCCATTACCACTACTGCGCAAAGCGACTATCACCGCGCGCTGGCACAGTTTAGCGCCAAACAGGCACTTCCCGGCCGGTACAAACTCAATTTCAGAGCCAAAGCCACAGCAGGCTCTTACACCCTCAAACTGAGTACAAAAACGGCGGCAAGCACCAATATTCCCGCCAATATGACAGATGCCACAGCAGGGATTACTCTTACTTCGGGTTTGTTCAATATCACACCTACTACTTCGTGGGCAACCTATTCCTGCATATTTGATCTTACCCATACAGCATCCGACTATATCCGTGTCTTTTTTCAGTTCAATGAAATTGGTACGTTCGATATCGACGATGTAGAGATGTTTCCCTACGGCCCTGCTGTTTCGGGACTGACCGTAGCCGGTAAAAATGATGCTACCGGCATATCCACTGCCGGTGGTTCATTGCAAATGGTAGCCACTGCCACACCGGCCGATGCGGCTATCAAGGCTGTTACGTGGTCGGTGGACAATCCGCTTGTGGCCACCATCAGCGCCACCGGCATGCTCACCGCCAAAGGCAATGGTACTGTAACCGTAACAGCCACCACGCTCGACGGATCTGAAATAAGCGCACAAACCACCATTACCATCACCGGCAATACACTGGCCGAGCAGATACTGGTGAGCAGCGCAGGTAGCGCCACCACTATCTCTACCCTGGGCGGAACGCTGCAAATGGCCGCCACCGTGAAACCCGACAATACAATAAACAAAAGCGTGATTTGGTCGGTAGACAACACGTTACTGGCATCTATCTCTGCATCGGGACTACTTACTGCCAAACGCGACGGTGTGGTCAATGCCATTGCCAAAGCGGCTGATGCTTCGGGCATTTCGGGCAAAATGGCCATCACAATCACCGGAAATCCGGGCGTTCAAACGATCAATGTAACAGCTCAGGATAATGCAACCACCATCACCACCCCCGGTGGATCGCTGCAAATGTCGGCTGCCGTATTGCCGGCTGAGGCACTCAACAAAAATGTATCGTGGACTGTGGACAATGTACAGCTGGCACGCATCACCTCTACCGGATTGCTGACGGCCAAAAAGGATGGTATTGTTACCGTTATAGCCTCAGCACTCGATGGTTCGGGCGTGGTGGGCGAAGCCAAAATTACTAT
The DNA here is from genome assembly GCA_964534355.1 of uncultured Parabacteroides sp. Classification (GTDB taxonomy): domain Bacteria; phylum Bacteroidota; class Bacteroidia; order Bacteroidales; family UBA7332; genus CAXXIC01. The sequence continues at coordinate 9,201 of CAZHNZ010000086.1, read as the reverse complement.
TTCGGGAAATGGCGCCATCAGCACATCCGATCGACTAAGCTCGCGCTTCATCTACTTCTGCACCGATGCCAAATGCAGCTACAAAACTGCATCGAACTGGACTACCACCATGCTAATGAAAAACGGTGCAAAACCCAAATCAACCACCGTGGTGGGCGAATATGTACAATATACAGCGGCTATTGATAAGCTTTCGGGCAATGTGGAAATTATGGTCTACAAAAACACCTGCACTCTTCCTGTGGATAACCGGGTGAAAGTTGAGGTGTTTCACAATGGCGTTTCCGAATTTTTCTACACCGACTTCACATCCAAACGCGATGGCTGGTATAGTTTGGGCAAATTCGAATTCAAAGGCGACAATACCGAGTATGTGCGCTACTGGCGCGAAAACGGAAGTTCAGCCATGCCTACACCGGCACTGCCTATCCGTTTCGATGTCTATTACGACACCCAAACCCGTGCGCAAACTGCCGAAGAACAATCTGCCTCAATAGCTGTCGGATTTACCAAATCGGGTACCTGGCGCAATTCGCTCAATGCCGGATACCGCACCACAAGCACACCGCAGGAATCGAATACAGCAGGCGCTGTGGCTATCTGGAACCCCGGAAAACTGGATGCCGGCAAAAAGGAAGTCTACATCTACAAACCCAAAAACGCCACCAACGACAAATACGAAATCTTCCACAACTCGAAAGTGGATGTGGTCTATCTGAGCAATCTCAAACAATCGAACCTCAACCTGGTGAGTACATCCAACGGCAGCCCGCTCAATCCGGTGGTTGCACAGGGCTGGTACAAAATCGGCGAATACGACTTCTCGGGAACCGGTAACGAGTTTGTACGCCTCACCAAAGCGACTGCCGATACTACCTTTGCCGACTGTCTGCTATTTGAAGATGTGAAGCTCGACGGAACCATTCTGCAACGTACCGTGGTGACCACCAATCCGTATACATCGGGTCTCTATACCGATGCCTACCCTGCCACCTTCGAAGCCAAAGAGAAGGCGACCACCTCGCCAACCGTAGGTTTTTCGCCCAACGACCTGTCTACTAATTCGGCAAGTATGTACAACGGCTCTACTATCTATTCGAGAGCCTTGTATCTGGCAAGTGCCGGCTCAACCTACTACTGGAACCCATTGGTAGTGGAACCGGGTGACTACGAATTTTCGTTCTTTGCCTATTACGGAACATCAAGCGCCGGTACATTTACTGTAAAATCGAACGGTGGTTCGAGGGTAGTTACAGTGCCACAGGCCAATTTTGTGCAGGGACAGTTTACCAAAGTAGGGACATTTACCTTTGCCGGCGGTCTGGCTGGCGAATACATACAAATGTCAGGCGTAAACCGTGCGTCAGACATTTTGCTGGAAAAGAAAATTTCGAACAGCGCCATACTCAAACAGGTGGTGGTGACGGTCCACCCCTATTTCAAAGAGTATGTGTACGACGATACCAAAGGAACTGCGGCAGAACAGGACATCAGCTTTATGGTAAAAAAAGGTTACGTGAAGCCGGTGAGCGACACTCAGTTTTCGCCCAATGTATCGATGACCCGTGCCGAATTTATTCAGTCAATCACGCTTATGCTGGGTCTGACCCCCAACACCTCGCTGCCAAACTACAACGATGTTTCGGCCAACGACTGGTTCAAAGGCTATATCGGCATTGCCCGCAAATCGGGATTGCTATACGGAATACCCGATACGGCAAATATCTACCCCAACTCGGCAATAACACGCGAAGTGGCGGCTCAGATATTGCTCAACACCATGGAATATGCCGGAAGATATACCAATGTGAAGAATTTGTTTAAAACCAAACCGGCCACTGTGCTGGGCGGTTATGCCGATGCCGGAACGATTTCTGCCTTTGCCCGCGAAGCTTTTGCCCGCCTGGTGGAAACCCGTGTGATGAGTGCCAATGCCGAAAACAAACTGTTGCCGGCTGCCGAACTGTCGCGTGCAGGTGCCACATCGTTGCTCAAAGAGTATATGGAATCGATTTTGAACTCGGGCCCGCACAGCCGCAGCACCGACTGGGAATATACCTTTGGCGATGAGTTTGACGGCGATCAACTCGATTACAATAAATGGACCTGCGACGACTTTGTGCGCTTTACAGGTGTTTCGGCCAAATGGAAAGAGAATTGCGTGGTAGAGGATGGTATGTTTAAAGGCTACAACTATCTGGACAACCACGCGGTGCCATACAGTAGCGGAAATATTGCATCAACGTTCAGACAAACCTACGGGTTCTTCGAAGCCCGCTACAAATATCCTGACAAAGCATACGGTTCGCACAGCTCATTTTGGGTAAGTACGCCTTCGTACGGTGGCGACTTTAACTTCAATGAGGGAACTTATCCGAATGGTATTTCAAATAATAACTACTTTATGGTGAGCCCCTACAACTTCCACAATTTCACCATTCCGATGAATATGGCTCACGATTACCATACCATTGCCGGTTACCTGAATAATACCGATTTGTTTTATGGACTGGACGGAAAGAAGAGTTACGACTTCCCGAACTACCCGGTGCGATACGATGTGGGTAAAACCACCAATGTGCCTTATGGCGTATGGATGAGTACAGTTGTTACCTACTTCGACGGACCACTGGACCGCGACCGCATAGATGGCAGCTACATGGCCTGCGACTGGGTACGTGTGTACAAAGAGGCTACCTGGACACCCGAAGTGGATGTGGAAAACAGTCTGCCAACGCAAAACGCAAACAATCAACCGGTGAACATTATGCCGGTGGTGAAGTTTAACAAAGCGATGGATGCAACGACCATTACCAAAACCAATGTAGAGATTACCGAAGCAGGTGGGGCACAGGTTCCGTCGTTTATCATCGAGAAAATGACGCCGCTGCGCTACCGCATCAAATTCAGCGGAAATCTGACTTTGGGCAAAACATACAACATCCGTGTGAAATCGACCGTGAAAGATATTCTTGGCAGCACGATGACTCACGACACCATTATTACGTTTACCACCGGCACCGACTCGGGCAGCGGCATCGATGACAATTCGTTGCTGAACCATACCACTATCTATCCGAACCCCGGCAAAGGGCATGTAACTGTGACAGATGAAAGCCTGAGCAGCGATGTGAAGTGCGATGTATCTGTGTCCGACATTTCGGGCAAGGTGGTGTATTGTCAAACTCAACAGGCACTGAGCGGTGACCATCGTTTGCAGCTGGATCTTACACACCTGCAATCGGGTGTTTATCTGCTCAATATCAGAGCCAAAGAGCGTATGAGAACAATGAAGCTGGTGATTAAGAAATAACTGTCATAAACAGAAAAGAGATTGTTCGCCGTAAGGGGAACAATCTCTTTTTTTAACGATAACCGAAGTAAAAAAGGCTCAGAAGTGCACTGCGAGAGGGATAGAAGCGGATACCCCGCAGCCGGCTACAAAGGCCCGAAAGTGAGCAAAAAAGTGAACCGGCGAGGAGTATGAGCGGATAGCCCGACCCCTCAGGGGCTCGCCCAAAAAAAAGAAAATTATGAATTTAAGAAAAGTGCTACAAAAGATTTTTATCGGTGCCCTGCTCGTGTTGGCAGCAGAGGCGATGGCCGGCGAGCGTCTGACCTCGCGTTTTACCTATTTCGCCAACGACCCGCAGTGTATGATGTGGCCCAATTTTGCATGGGAACACAAGTATCTGGCCAAAAACAGGGCGGTGCTGCGGTATGCGAAGGATAAGGATTTCTTCTACCGGTATACGCCGAAAATCAAAGGTCTATCGGGAATGGCCGAGGTTTTTGTGTATAAATACAGCTGCAATCCGAAGTTCGATAACCGGGTGATGACAGAGGTGAGCCACGGCGGAAAAATGGATACGTTTTATGTCGATTTTACCTCGACACGCGACGAATGGGTGAGCATCGGGCGGTTTGCATTCAGTGGTGATGGCCGGGATTTTGTGCAGTTTTCGCGCATTAAGGCGACCGATAATGGCGAGATTACGCCGGTGCTGCCGATACGGTTCGACCTCTACTACGACACCCACACGCGCCCGTTGTCGAAACAGGAAATGATGTCGCCTCTGCCCGTGGGACTATCGACCCGGGGCAGCTGGAAGGTGCTGAAAAAGAGCGGTTACCGCCCACAATACAACACAATGATAAGTACCACCAAAGGCGATGTGGCAACCTGGAATCCGGGGCAGGCCATGGCCGGAAAACTGAATATCTACCTCTATCGCCCCAATGTGAAGGCTAACGATTGCTATCGGATTGCGCACAATGGCAAAGTGGATGTGCTTCGGTTGCAAAACCTGGCATTTGCCAATCTGGACCTCTACAACCCGGTGACTTCGCAGGGGTGGTATAAGCTGGGTGAGTTCGATTTTGCGGGAAAAGGCAACGAATTTGTTCAGGTGGAAAAGGGCGGAAACGACACCACGCTGCTCGATTGTCTGATACTGGAACGGGTGAATCTGGAAGGAACTCTGCTGGATCGTACGGTGGTGACACCCATGCAATTCAACGGAAAAATGAAGGTGGAAAACCCGACTATGGCACTCGACGAGAAGATAAAAGCGACAAAACAAATGGTAGGTTTGTGGCCGAATAACAACGGGCACTCAATTACCACAAGTTCGAAAAATGGTTCTACAATCTATTCGCGCGCGCTCTATTCGAGTGAAAAATCGCCCCGGTTTGTGTGGAATCCGTGTATTACGGAACCGGGTGAATATGAGTTGTACTACTTCCCGTACTTTATGCCCAACAGCGGCGGGAAGTTTGAGGTAGTGGCCAACGGCACGAAAAAAGAGGTGAGCGTAAACCTGAAAAATCTGGTGGCACAGCAACAATATCCGGTAGGCCGGTTCACGTTTGCCGGCGGTAAAAGCGATGAGTTTGTAGTGATGAGCGACATCAATCGCGCCTCGGATGTGACCTTCGAAAAGAAGAAGGCCGACGGGGCAGTTTTGCAACAGGTGGTGGTGACGGCGCATCCCTATTTTGTGGAATACCGCTACGATGACACGGAAAATCTGCCGGCTTGTCACGATCTGGGCGAGATGGTACGACGCGGTTTTGTATCGCCGGTGAGCGCTTCTGAATTTGGCGTAAACAGACCTTTTGCCATAAAGGATTTTATCCGTGTGGTGAAGCAGATGCTCGACTCGGCTGACGTGAAATACAGTGATAATGCACTGCTGCATCTGGTAAACGGGGCTTCGGCGCTTACCCGCGCAGTGACACTCAACGACGCCGCACAGCTGATGCTCAATGCGATGGAACTGTCGGGACGGTATGCCAATGTGAGCAATTACTTCAAAACAGCGCCTCAAACCATTCTCGATAAATACAAAGGGGTGAAGGCGGTGAAAAACAGCGAAGCCGTGGCGCGCATGATTGAGATGGATGTGATAAAAGCCCGCAAACAGACTGATCTGTCGGCCGATAAAGCGATGAACCGCCTGGAAGCGACATTGATACTGAAAGAGTTTAACGAACAGATTTTGGGTTCAGGACCACCGGCACGTGCCGACTGGGAAGTGAGCTTCTTCGACGAATTTGAGGGAACACAAATCAACTGGGACAAGTGGTATGCCGACGATGCTGTACGCTTCAACGGAGTAAGTGCCAAGTGGAAAGAGAACTGCGTGCTAGAAGATGGCCTGTTTAAGGGATACAGCTACATGGATAATCATGTGGTGCCTTACAGCAGTGGCAACCTGCACTCGGTCTATCGTCAGACTTACGGCTTCTTTGAGGCGCGCTACAAGTATCCCGACCGGGCGTATGGATCGCATAGTTCGTTTTGGGCCAATTCCCGCGGGGGCGACTTCAACTACAACGAAGGGACTTATCCCAACAGCGTATCAAACAACAACTACTTCATGCGCAAAGGAACGAACTTTCACGATTTTGCCACACCGACCAATCTGGCTCACGATTTTCATACCATTTCGGGGTACCTCAACGACAAAGACCTCTTTTACGGTATGGATGGAAAAATAACCTGGGAAGTGAAAGATTATCCGCAGTTTTATTCGGATGCATCCGACTTCTATTCCCCGTTTGGGAAAACAACCAACTCGCCCTACAATACAATGATCAGCACGGTGGTGACCTACTTCGACGGCCCGCTCGACCGCGACCGCATAGATGGCAGCTACATGGCCTGCGACTGGGTGCGTGTGTACAAAGAGACGAAGTGGCTGCCGGCGGTAGAGGCATTTACCCGGATATCCCCATCTGAATGGGTGGTGAAATTCAACAAACCAATGGATGCGCAAACCATCAATCGCGAAACGCTCACTGTGGCAGGCGATAATCTGCCGGCTTATCAGGTGGAGCAGATCAATGCTATGCGCTATAAGATTGTGTTTGCTTCACCGGTCGGATCGGTTGCCGGCAGACTTAAAGTAAACCGCAATGCGAAGGATAGCCGCGGACAGAGTCTGGCGAAAGAGGTGGAAATGGCATTTTAGTCTCAAACTTAAATACACTTTTCTGCTTCAGGAATTGACACTATAAACGTTTGCAGCCCCGGTTTTGGGTGGCTGTAAACGTTTTTTTTAAGGACTATTTTGTCTGAAAAATTGTGAATAAAGCGAATTTATGCTAATTTTACAACCGAAGTCTTGGCATCAAAACACCCCCAAATTTATTTCAGAAAATACCAAACCATGAAAACAACGATCTCACTCTTTTTTATCCTTTGCGCCTTCTCTCTATTTGCGCAAAACGCCCCCCGCAAGGTGGAGCTACTCGACGAAAACTGGAAGTTTATTCACAAAGATATTTCCGATGCAGCTGCTCCGGCGTGTGTCGATACCGCGTGGGAAACCGTCAAAGTGCCCCACGACTGGGCCATTCGTCAGCCCTTCGACCTCAATATAGATAAACAGGTGGTAATGGTGACGCAGGATGGCGAAAAGCGTCCGCAGTTGCGTACCGGTCGCACCGGTGCATTGCCCATGTTTGGTGTGGGGTGGTACCGCAAACAGCTAACCATTCCGGCCGGCGACAAAGATAAGCGCGTCTTCGTGGAGTTCGATGGTGCCATGAGTCATGCTCAGATATACCTGAATGGCCAATTCATAGGCGAATGGCCTTACGGTTACTCGTCATTTTCGTTTGAACTGACCGACAAAATCCAATTCGGGGGCAGCAATGTTCTGGCTGTTCGTCTCGAAAACAAAACCGAATCCTCCCGCTGGTACTCCGGAGCCGGCATTTTCCGTCATGTGCGCCTGGTCTCTCTCTCCGATGTGCATGTGCAGCATTGGGGAACTTACATCACCACACCCGTGGTTTCGGACAAAAAGAGCAGCGTCTCTATCCAAACCCGACTGAAGAACAATTCTGCATCAGCGCAGAAAATCACTCTGGTAACCGAAATATTCAATGCAAAAGGGCTGAAAGTAGCCACTCAATCGGCTACCCGTCTCTTATCAGATACCTTCACATTTCGCCAAATATTGACCGTGGCCGCACCACAACTCTGGAGCATAGAGTCGCCCACACTCTACAAGGCTGTGAGCAAGGTCTATGCAGGCAAAACGCTGAAAGATGTGTACGAAACCCATTTCGGTATTCGCACCATTCGTTTCGACCGCGACAAGGGCTTCTTTCTCAATGGTAAACGGGTACAAATAAAAGGGGTATGTAACCACCACGACCTCGGCGCAATAGGAGCTGCGGTCAATGTTCGTGCCACCGAAAGACAATTGGAAATGCTCCGCGACATGGGCTGCAACGCCATTCGCACTTCGCACAATCCGCCTTCGCCCGAGCTACTCGACCTGTGCGACCGCATGGGATTTCTGGTGATGGTAGAGTCGTTCGACGAATGGAAATGGGGCAAAAACAAAAACGGCTACAACACCCTTTTCGATCAGTGGGCCGAAAAAGATATGATAGCCATGTTGCACCGCGACCGCAATCACCCTTCGGTTTTCCTCTGGAGCATTGGCAACGAAATCAACGAGCAGGGCTCCAAAGATGGTTTCGGGGCTAAACTCGCCGGCTTTCTCACCGGCATTTGCCACCGCGAAGATCCCACCCGCCCCGTTACTGCCGGCTTCAATTCGCCGCAATCGGCCATCAAAAACGGCCTGGGCGACTCTATCGACATCATCGGCATTAACTACATCAACGCGCAGTGGAGGCCATCCGACTACATCAAATTTCGCAAACAATTCCCCAAATACACGCTCATCGGCACCGAAACGCAATCCACCGTCAGCTCTACCGGAGCCTACAAATTGCCATACCAGCGCAAGACTGATCCCCGCTACCCCGATTTTCAGATGTCGGCCTACGACAACGAAGGCCCCAGCTGGAGCAGTACGCCCGACGAAGAATTTGCTATGCTCGAAGATTGCCCCGCAGTCAGCGGCGAGTTTGTCTGGACCGGATTCGACTACCTCGGTGAGCCACATCCCTACAATGCCGGCACACCCGCACGGGGCTCATATTTTGGAATTATCGACTTTGCCGGTATCAAAAAAGACCGCTTCTACCTCTTTCAGAGCCATTGGAGCAGCAAGCCCGTGTTGCACCTCCTGCCGCACTGGAACTGGCACCGCGGCGACACCGTTCCCGTGCTTTGTTACACCAACTACCCCAAAGCCGAACTCTTTGTCAATGGCATTAGTCAGGGCGTCAGGACGTTCGCCAAAAGCACATCCCTCACCCGCTATCGCCTCATGTGGCCTCACGTGCTCTATCAGCCCGGCGAAATCAGGGTAGTAGCCTACGATGCCAACGGCAAAGTAGCCGACAGCAAAACCATCAAAACCGCCGCCGAAGCCCGTCAGATTGTCCTCACCCCCGACCGTCCGGTTATCAAAGCCGATGGCAAAGATTTGTGCTACATCACGGTCGATATACAGGACCAAAACGGTGTGAGCTGCCCCACCGCATCAAGCCTCGTCTTTGTTGAGGTAGAAGGCGCCGGCACGCTCAAAGCCCTGTGCAATGGCGATGCCACCGACCAGACCTCCTTCGCCTCCAACTACTACCGCGCCTTCAACGGCAAGCTCATGATCGTCGTAGAGCCCACCAAAACGCCCGGCGACATCGTCGTCAAAGCCATGGGCTCGTACCTCAAAAATTCTCAAATAACCATACAATCGAAATAAGAATAACCAGTACTCAACATGAATCAAACATCCAAACACATCATTCTGGCCTTAGCCATCAGCCTTC
>CAZHNZ010000085.1:0-18275 GCA_964534355.1 uncultured Parabacteroides sp. | reverse complement strand
TAAAAAATCTTTGGGTAATGAATTTTGATATAGAAGTTCAAGAGGAATATATTCCGGTGAATATTTTCATCTTCGGTCACATATCAACACCAGCACCGGTAATGCCGGAAAACTGTATTTTTATTTTTGGAGAAATATAATGCCAATGGGTTTACATTATTCAACAGATGGCGGAGCTACGTTTAATACGGTTAGCGTAGATGTAGCGGATTATACGCTAACGCCATCTCCATTAGTTATCGCTAACAGATTTATATCAGTCAAAGATAGTCAAAATAATACATATACTCTTTGTGTAAGTTCAGATAGTGGGTTGCAGAGTACTAAAGCTAAAATAATCAAAATAGAGCCTAATGGAATAAAAAAAATTGCAACGCTCAACTGGGATTACAGCGGATATGTTGCCCCAAATGCTGCAATTATTTTACACCGAGATGAAACAAAATGTTCGTTATTGAATTTAGGTGGAGATAAGTCGTATTGGACAGTTTCTTTAGATTTTGCTGACGGTGCTATGATTGCAGAACCAACTGTAGCTTTTAATAGTGCGGTGAAATTCGCCATCTACAAAGACCGGTACATCTGGGTGGCAAGTACCACTACTGTTAAGATATACAATTACGATACCAAGGCGGAGCTGGCGAGTTTAGCAGTTACGGCAGGTAGTTTAATAGCTTGTAGCTCCGATAATACACTTTACGGAATAAATGAGTCTTGGTTTAACAACGGAATCTCTAAATATATTTTTAATGGTGTAGATACAATTACTCGCACTGCTATAAGTACCGGAATTGCAGATGACCAAATTAAACAACTTCTAATAGACCGCTTTGGCGACCTAATAATCCTAACCAACACTGGCACGGCAAGCACACTATTAAAATACAGTAACATAGGTACACTGATTGATACAGTTAATTTATCGGTTGGCACGAATAAAGGTGCTTACGGGTTGCAAGTTTATAGCAAAGACAACGGTACTAAATGCTGGGTGCAATTTGGTAATGATTTAGGTACTTGGAAAACAGCAGAAACGACAGCACAAGGGCAGGTGTTTGGAGCTGTGAGTAAGTTATCAGCGGTAAACACCGGTGAATTAACTTACGGTGACGACAACGGTGGTGATAATAATTATTCCGTTTGGTGTCCATGATTTTTATTGCAACTTTGCCAAAATAGCATTATATTACTTATCTCTCTTATGTTCAACTATCCACTCCGACCGCTCTGAAATGGGCGGTTTTTTATTTTGTTGAAAAATGTTTTTACTTTTGTAAAAAAAATACTTGACAAAAGTAAAAAAATTATATATCTTTCCTTTGTAATTAAAACTTGATAACAAAAACGAAAGGCGGACAAAACGAGAAATAATAAATTAAGTGATAACACAATAAATTTGATAAAAAATTGTATTGATTATGCAAAAGTAAATAAAATATACCTTTGCTCTAATTGTGATGTTATTAAATCTTTCTTAATGTTTGATTTTTTTGATTGCAAGTTTAATCAAATGTTAAATTATTTAAATCCGACTAAAACAGTCAGCAAGGATAAAAATTTTCGCAATATGTTAAAAAATATTAAAAAAGAATTAAATAATGAGTATTTGAATTATTTAAACTAACCCCTTTCAGAGCGCATCAAATCCGGTGCGCTCTATAAAGTGGTTAACAAGATGAGGATTTAAAAATGTCAAAATTTGAGGTAATTAAAAGAATGTCATATAGCGAAAATATGACAAAAGGTAAAACATACAGAAAGTGTGATATTGCTCGTACTTTGGTTGAAGTGATTGCAATATGTGATACTAAGGAGCAAGCCCAAAAAATAGCTGCTAAAGCTCGTAAAGAGTGCAGAAACAGCTACAACTACACACAAAACAGCATAATCTTTCAATCTCACAATAGCTTAAAAGAATTATTCATTTTCTAAAAAAAATTAACTGCTCATTGAAATACCGACAAGCCGAGTTTCGCAAGGAGATATGTAGGCCGAGTCTGACAAAATAAAATTAGTTAGAAAACAATTTTAAAAAAGGAAATTAAAATGAAAAACGAAATTGCAAAACATTTCGATAAAAACCCAAGAGAAGCAAAAAGTAAAGTTGCCGAAGCTCTCGGTATATCAAAGCAAAATTTACATTACTGGCTGACAATCGGTAAAGAACGGCCATTAACAGCAGAACTTAAAGCAAAAATAAAGGCTCTAAAATGATTAAAATTCTTAAATCAATCTTAGTATTCGGTTGCATTGCAGTAATCAGTTGCACGATGTATCACTGCCTTTGTGCAGTAGCCGACCGGATTGAAGAAAAACAGCCAAAACCAGAACCAACCGCTGTAATGTTAAGAATTGACAGCTTGCAGGGATTAAGCCCAGTTATGAAAGAAACTGCATTGCGAAGACTCTCCAAAATGCCAACTGACAGCGTGGAAATGATTATTAAAAAAGCGAGATTTTAAATGATTACTTGTACACGATGCTTCACCGATTTACCCGATGAAGATTTTTCCAAAGGTCAGCGAATGTGCCGAAAATGTTTTTCAGCTTATCACAAAGAATGGAGAAAGAAAAATCCCGGAAAAAGCAAGGCTTATAAAATATCAGCAAGCCGAAAATTCAAGGTGAAGCCAGCCGAACAGCCACAACGCAAAACGGTTAAAGCAAAGACAACACAACAAGAGGACAAAGTATTTTACTGCTTATTTTCCGCTGCAATGCGGGAGAATCGGGGATTGTCAAAAAAAGTAAGGCAGGACTCTATAACCGATGCGAAAATAGCAGAATCGAGAAAAAGAATTAGAGGAGATTTGTAAAATGGCTACAACGGTGGGGATAGTTGGAAAATCGGGAAGCGGGAAAAGTACAGCAATAAAATTTCTTGACCCAAAAAAAACATTGCTAATAAATTGTGATGGTAAGTCACTGCCATTCAAAGGGTGGAAATCTGCTTTTAATACAGAAAATAAAAACTACTGGAGAGAATCAGACCTTACAAAAATAACAGCCGGAATCACTGCATATGCTAATAATAAGGCATATGATTGCATAGTTATAGACACGGTAAACGCTATTATGCTTGACGATGAAATGGCAAAGAGTAAGCAAAAAGGTTTTGATAAATGGATGGACTTAGCAGCCGGAATCTATGAGTTAATACAAGTATGCAATAAGCAGAGAGATGATTTAATTATCTTCTTAATGTTTCACTCTGCAGAGTACCGGGATGATAATACTGGCCTATTAGAACGCAGGATTTTAACCAATGGCCGGAAGCTTGAAAAAATTCAACTTGAAACTAAACTGCCTATTGTTCTTTACACCAGAGTTGACGGCAAGGGTGATGATGCAAAATTCTATTTTGAAACCAAAACAAATGACAGCACCGGAAAAAGCCCAGACGGAATGTTTGAAACATTTCTTATTGACAATAATTTACAGATTGTAATTGATGCCATTAAGGCATATGAATAAAACAAAAGGAGAATCAAATCATGTTTACTTTCACTTACAACGCAGCCGAAGCCGAACTTGCAGACGGAACTAACCGGATTAAAGTGGGCGGTTATTACAAAGGCACTATCACACACGCTGAAATCAGACAAAAAGAAAAAGGTTTTACTCTTGAACTTGAATGCACAAGCGAAACCGGAGAATCAACCGGAAAGCAATTCCTTGTCTTAACCACTAAAGAGGGCGCAACAGTTGATAAAAACGGTAAAATCCTTTCCGGTCGCTCTAAACTTTCCGCCCTGCTTGCCCTGCTTGGATTAAAAGTAATGACAGGCTCACTTGAGTTAATCGGTAAAAAAATTGCATTCCTGGGCAAGATGAAAGAATCATTTTCAGAAAAAGACCAAAAAAGCTATCTGAATTTTGAAATCCTTAATTTCATGGATCCGCTGACAAATCAGACCTACTCTGAAAAAGTTAAAAAAGAACCTGCTCAAAGATACACCGCCTTAATTCCTGATGATGTCTTAAGCGGACAATCTAACAACCAAAAATCAGATACAACTGCAGACATTACAGATAATTCACTGCCATTCTAACCAACTAAAGCGGGGTGAAATTCCCCGCATAATTTTAACACAGGAGTGAGAAAATGTTTATAGACCGCCTATCACAAGAATGGAAAGATGCAGATCAATTCGCAAAAGACAGCCAAAGAAGTCATTCAGCATTCAGCAAAGAGGAATCAAAGCGACTTAATAGAGAAATTAAATTAGAGCGCACAATAAAGCTATTCCGCAGTATTGAGCGCAATTCGCACAGATACGACCACCACCGATATTTTAAAGGTTCGCTCTTTGATTTTATCCGTTTTGAGCGAAGCGGGTCAAAATGTTTTTGGTGTCCTTGCTTGTTTGCACCAACCACAACACCGGAAGAAATACACGAAAAATATCAGCAGACAATTAACACAGTGCGAAAAACGCATTATCATCAGTATTAGAGAGGGATTAAGATATGAAAGTAACACTACTAAACACACCGCAAATTGATATTGCCTTATTCGGACTTGGTAAAAACAAAGGCATAACAACCGGAATTGATTTCAGAGAGTTTAACAGCGTGGAAAATGGACAACTGCACCCAAAATATAAACAGATGCTTGATGTTGCTAATAAATTATGCGACAAGTCGGAAGAACACCGGAAATTCCTGCGGCAGATATTTATCGCAATCGAAGTAACAGCACCCCGTTATTGGTGGAGTGAGTTTGATACTTACAAAATCGGGACGACTGCGCAATCAGAATCAACTATGCACACAATTTTAAAAAGGGAGTTAAATGTAAACCACTTTGAATGTGATGATAATATTCCCGATTTAAACCGCCTGATAAATACCATTTGCGACATTGAGGAAATTAAAAACAAAACCGATTTAACCGACACCGAAAAAATAATCCAGATTAAAAAAATCCTTCCGGAAAGTTTTCTTCAGTGCAGGGTAGTAACGCTAAATTATGAAGTCTTCAAAAACATTTACCGGCAACGCAAAAATCACAGATTGCCGGAGTGGCGGGAGTTCTGCAAATCGCTTCTATCACAATTGGTTTTTTGGCACTGGATAACCGATGATATTATAATTGAGGGGGCACAATCGTGGCACTAAAAGAATTATCAGTAAAAGAAGCACTGAAACTGCTTGCAGAGAAATATCCCGAACCCGTTGAGGGGTGGTTTTGGCATAATGAGTGTGCTGAAAAGAATAAAGGTATATTAGATATTGACACTGGAAATAAAAAATATGTATTTAAAATAAAAAATGCTGGAAACTATCCTCACTTTGCAATCGAAGTAGAACCAGAATACCGCTACATGACACAACAAGAAGTTGTTGACTGGGTGTGTTTGCATGGGTATAAAGGTTATCAAATGAAGCCAAAAGGCGGAAATACTTGGTGGAAGCCATATGATTTAGAAAATAGCGATGACATTGAGCGTTACCAATACCGCACAATCCAAGAAATAGACGGCAAAATAGTTTATGGCGAGCCACAAGAATTCAAGGTGAGGGTGTAATTATGCGAGGTGAAAACAGGTGTAAAGTCCACAGTTGCTTTACAGGGAAAACCGGCTGTAAAATCTGCAATGAGATAGCGGATTTGAAAAGCAAGGTTGCAGATTTAGAATGGGCTTTATTAGATCAAGGTAGGGAATTATCAGAACTTACATCAGGAATTGATGAAACCGACAGTTTTAAAAACATGAATGTTGAGGAAATAAACGCATTGCGGGGCTTTGCGGCGGCGGCTACTTTTCAACATGATTGTTTAATTAAATGGCAGGAATGCAATAAATTTAAACCGTCAAAATCAAAAGAAAAACTGATTAAGCAGTTAGAAAGACAGCGGACGGAAAATTTAAAAATGCTCGGCATTCTTAATGCTGATTTTTCTGAAAAAAACTGGGAACGAATAAAAAAGGAAATCTCTAAAATCCATAAAATTGCAGCTGAGTTTATGAATAATCGAGATTTGGGGGAATGGGAAATTAAACAGGAGCTAAAAAATGCCAACCCTAAATAAATCAGAGCGAGTAATCGCAAATGCAGAAAGTGTGAAAAGAGCATTACTAAAACTGCTTTGTGATACCGACTGCAAAGACAAAAAGGTAATTACCGAAAATCCCGAAACTAAACGCAATAATTGAAATTATGGAGAAGTAAAAATGTATTATCTTGAAAATGGCCAAGAAGTTAATCTTGATAAAATACTAACAGACGAAAATGGAAAAACTCTTTATTTGGTAACACCTATTTTTTCCGGTGAAGCAATGCGAGTTAGCGGAGGTGGCGGTTATCATCATGAGATTTGTGTTGATTATGAACATGAAGCACCGCAGATAGTTGTCAATAAAGTATTTGAACAAGCGCCAACTGAAAAACTTGAAAAAAGGTACGCCGAAATACTGAAAAATATTGAAGCAATGAATTTAGCTTTAGGATTCGCAAAAAAAGAACATGATAATTTCGTTAATCAAACAAATAAATTATCAACAACACAAAATCAATTAGAATTAAACATTAAATCTCTAAATCAAACAAAAGACAATCTACACGAATCAATAAACAAATATGTTGAAAATAGAAACAACCTAATAAAAGTTGTAGAAGAACTAAAATTAACCGCAAATAGTTTAAAATCTGATGAAACAACAATCACGATAAAAAAAGAAGATTATGCCAGTCTTCAAAAAAGAGACTTCAAACTTCAATGTTTAGAAAACGGTGGAGTTGATAACTGGGAGTGGTATGGAGAATCTTTAAATGCTTATAATGAAAAATACGAGGAGTCATAAAATGCTAAATCAAAAATTCTTAGGCGAGATACAATCCGTATCAGCCGCAATCAAAACAGCCAAAGATACCGACGGCACTAAAATCAAAGTCGGAGTTTATAAGGTTAAATTAGCCAGTGCTGATATTGATTATCAGAGTATGGCAAAGTTTAACCCGAATGTATCAGCGACACTGCTAAACATTCAACCGATGCCAATGAAAGGCGTAAATTTCGGCGACCAGTCAGCATTTAAAATGAGCTTAAAACTTTATTCCGAGCAAGAACAACAACTGCCAGGAATTGACCAGGCCGGAGATTTTGACGCTGCTTTCGGCAATGTGCTGATTACCAACTTAACCGCCAAGATAGTTGATAATTTGCCGGTTTACATTTTCAGTCTTGAAATACCAATGGCAGGCTATGACGGAAAATTCCTGTTTAAAAACATTAAATCCCGAATCAGTTTTGAATTTGGAGAAATGGAGAAAAATAATGAGTAGTACAGAGATTTTTAAAATCACAAAGCAAGGCGATGTCATTTACCATGACGAAACTAGAAACGCATGGCGTGGAGCAATGGCAATTTTGGGTATTTTAGAGAAAAGATATTTAAAGCCATTGCCAAAACCAATATGGATGAGCAATGAACAATACAATGACAGGGGCTATACAAGGTCTTGCGTTCCGTCTTTTGGAGATGAAAGACACCCGTTACAGGATATATGGGATTTGGTAAAAAATGAAGAAGTTTCAAGAGTTGATAAAATTGTCTTATCTTCAACATTTGATTTTATTGTTGTAATGAAGCCACATCTGCATAAAATTATTAAAGCGTTCAATTCTTTTGATGGAGAAACATCACTAAAAGAACAGGCTAAAATATTACAGGATTTACTTAATTCAGATGATGATTTTATTGGAGTAGCATGGAATCAGACAAGCGTAAATGGTGATACTTGGAGGGTTTGGAATAAAGAAAAAGGAGGGTGCGACCCATACAATATAAACACCGGAGAGAAACACTGGGATTTGTTTGATGATGAAAATTAACATTGGAGAAATGGAGAAAGCGGAATGATAAAATTTAATCGTAAAATAATCAAAAAAATACTAAGACCGTACCGGATTAAAAGACTATTTGCCTGTAAACTCTGCAGTCATTCATTCGGATGGTTTGACTGTGGAAGTAAAATTAGATGTTGGAAAACGAATAAATTTCAGCCGAGGTTAAAATGCCAATAGCAATAACCTATCCAAAACACGAAATAGACCGCTTTAATCGCGAGCATGAAGCCGAACAGCAGACTATCAGCCGGGTTGAAGCAATGCGCCGAATTTGCGGGATTTATGCGGAAAAATCAGAAGCCGGACAGATAGAGGACGGTAAAAAGTTTGTTGAATTATTAACGGGGGTATTGAGATGAATTACAGCGTAGAAGTTTACAGAACAACCAAAAAAGGACACACAGAAACATTATTGCAATTTGTTGTCAACAGTCAAAACAGCATGTATGCAATACAGAATTACTTATCAAAACAATACAAAGGCTTTAACATTTCTATTAAAGAAGTTGAAACTATAAATATTGATATTGATAACGAAGAAAGCCAAACACAAACTACCATAAAGCCGGTAAAAGCATCTTATAAAAGTTATGACGGTTATTATGTTGATAAAACAATTCCTGAAAAAGATTTGTCACCGGAAGATAAGGCTGAATGGGAATCTTTGAATAGCAAGTATTTAAGTCTATGTAAAAACATACAACAAAAATACATAGAAAAAAATGAAACAGCAGAATTTATAACACAAATTAAAAGATTTTCTATTTATCGCATCGGACTTCCAAAGGTTCAAATCTATCTAACAAGTGATTTTATGAGGGAGTTTTGAGATGAAACTTGGCAATGGAATAGCCGGAAATATTTATGCCGGAAACACAAGGATAAATAAAAACGGTATGGAAGTTTGGACTAAAAAAGAGGATGTAACAGACAATGCGATTGCCTGCGTTTATCAGTGGTTTATCGACCAAAGTAAAAAGAACGATGGCAGAGCTTATGAAATAAGCTATAAAGGGCTTGGAACTTTGACTTATAAGCCGGAGGTAGAAGATTGAACCAACTTAGAAAATGCCTCGACGGAATCATTGACTTGTATATTGCAGAGTTTGAGGAAAAACACGATTGCTATCTTGAATTTTGGGTTTCAGATGACAAAACAGGAATTGCCGCCTTTGGCGACAACTTCTTTAGTTTAAGTGATATCGTCTATGACATTGACAACGAATGCAAGCCGAGAGCGATATTTGATTGGCAGAATCATCAAATAGATAACGGTAGTAAAGTTAATTTTAAAAGCTATTTAGCGGGGGTAAGATGAAACAACACCAATTCCAATCCGGCATGAAGCGCAACGACAGCACCGGAAAGCCACGCTTTGACTTAATCTGCCCGATAAAGCAGGATTATGACAAAACCCTGCTTTATCGCTGGGCTATGTTATTAACAAAAGGAATGGAAATTTAAAACGCCCGTAACTGGGAGCAAGCAAATGGACTTGAAGAGCTTGAAAGCTTCAAAGCATCAGCGGAACGGCATTTTAGACAAGCAATGGCAGGCGATACAACAGAAGATCACTTTGCAGCGGTACTGTTTAATTTAAATGGCATTGTCTATCTGATGGATAAATTAAAATGCGATGTGAAAGGGGTTGTAAATGATAATCCCAGTAGATAAGCAAAAAGCCGAGGAAATCAAAGAGCTTCATAAAGTACGGATGGAAGCTATCTTGCGGGTTAACGGTGCTTCACCAAATTTAATTTTTGTAATTCTTGAAGAGATTAACGCATATAACAAGGAGCTGGGAATATGAAATTTGTTAAAACAGAAAAAGTCGAATATGATGTAAAATATTTGATAGCAGATGTACAGCCAAGATATTGGGAAGACGCTTCGGTTAATGGAGTTGAAGATACGAAAAACGGTGATAATATCCCATGTAAAAATGGTGAAAACTGGCTCTTAGAAATAGATATTGAAACTGGAATTATTAAGAACTGGGAACAAGGAAAAACAGCAAATGTTCATTATAAAGTTTGCGACGCTGGAGAATATTTTTTAAAAGACGAGTGCCACAATACAATTTCTCAAAGAGACGAATATGTGCCAAAAATGCTTTGCCCTGCAGAAGATGGATATGGTGATTATATCATCATGGATATTGACGAAAATGGCAAAATTGACAAGTGGAGAGCCGATTTAAGTTATTTTGATGATGAGGAATAGCAACCTTTAATTTAACCGCTCCGGTAATTTGGCCGGAGCTTTTATTTAACATTTGACTTGACTTAAGTTAATTTAAGTATTATCTTTGATTAAAATTAGTCTTAATTAAAACGGAGTGGAAACATGACAGAGTATGAAAATTTTCTGAAAACCAAGCAGAAAAAACACATTGACAGCGGTTTTGAAATCGCAAAAGAGGAACTTAATCCCGCATTATTTGAATTTCAAAAAGACATTGTTAAACTGGCACTAAAAAAAGGCAAATTTGCGATATTTGCCGAGTGTGGACTTGGTAAAACCGCAATGCAGTTGGAGTGGGCTAATCAGGTTAATAAAAAGACCGGTCAGCCAGTCTTATTACTTGCGCCTTTAGCCGTTGCCGGGCAAACCGTGAAAGAGGGTGATAAGTTTAATATTCCAATTACTCATATTTTTAAAAACGAAGATGTGAAGCCGGGGATAAATATCACAAATTACGAAAAGCTTGAAAAAATAGATTGTTCTGTTTTTTCGGGAATCGTACTTGATGAAAGTTCAATCTTAAAAAACTATACAGGAATGTACAAACAGCTGATTATCGAAACTTTTAAATTTACACCTTATAAATTAGCATGCACCGCAACACCCGCACCAAATGACATATTAGAACTTGGAAATCACTGCGATTTTCTAAATGTAATGCCAAGCTCTGAAATGATAGTCCGGTTTTTTATTAACGACACAATGCACGCCGGTGGTTATAGGTTAAAAAAACACTCTGTAAATGACTTTTACGAATGGGTTTGCAGTTGGGCTGTAATGTTCTCAAATCCTAATGACTTGGGATATTGTGAATCCGGCTATAACTTACCAAAGCTCAACATAATTGAGGAGCTTGTTGAAGTATCTGAAGATAATACGGAAAACGGAACTCTACTAAAAACCGGAAATATATCAGCAACAAATTTTAATTCAGAACTTAGATCATGCCAAGATGAAAGACTTTCAAAAGTTGCAGCTTTAGTTAATAGTTCAGGTGAAAACTGGATTGTCTGGGTAAATCAAAACGCCGAAGCTGATTATTTAAAAAAGGCGATTCCTGGAGCTATTGAGGTTAGAGGAGATGAAAAAGAAGATCACAAAGAATCTAAATTACTGGGGTTTGCTAATAATGAGTTCAGAGTTTTAATCACAAAAAAGAAAATTGCACAATTCGGGCTTAATTATCAGAATTGCCGTAACCAAGTTTTTTCAAGTGTTGATTTTTCTTTTGAAAGCACTTACCAAGCAATCCGGCGTTCATATCGTTTCGGACAGAAAAAAGAGGTCAATATTCACCTTATCACAACTTCTACCATGAATAATGTTTTAGATATTATTCACAGGAAAGAACAGTCATTTAAAGAACTTCAAAACGGAGTTAAAACCGCAATGTTGAAAGAGTTAAATCAGGAAAAAAGGGAGTTAAAAATGAGCTACAAATACGAATGTAAAAAATCAGAAAAGTTTGAAATTCACCGCGGCGACTGCACTCAAGAAATAGACAGAATCCCGGACAATTCTATTGATTTTTCTATCTTTAGTCCGCCATTTTCAAATCTTTACACTTACTCAGATCAGATTGAAGACATGGGAAACAATGAAAATGATAACGCTTTCTTTACTCAATTCGGTTTTATGGTTAAAAAACTTTATAATAAAATGCGTCCAGGTCGTTTAGTTGCGGTTCACTGTAAAAATCTTGTCAACTATAAAAACAGAGATGGAATGAGCGGAATGCGCGACTTTAGAGGGGATTTAATCCGTTTATTTACAGATATCGGATTTAGTTATCATTGTGATATTACAATTTGGAAAGATCCGGTAATTGAAATGCAACGAACTAAAAACCAAGGACTTTTATATAAGCAATTAAGGGCAGATAGCACAATGTCAAGAGTCGGGATGCCGGAATATCTTTTACTTTTCCGCCGGTGGTCGAAAGATGAAATCGAACAGAAAATGGAGGTTCCGGTAAATAATAAAAACTATGAAAATTTTCCAGTTAAACAATGGCAAGAATGGGCAAGTCCGGTATGGATGACAATCAATCAGACGAAAGTTTTAAATACAAGCCTTGCAAAACACCCGAATGACGAAAAGCATATTTGTCCTTTGCAGTTAGATATTATCGAAAGAGCTGTTTATATGTGGTCGAATGAAGGAGAAACCGTATTCAGCCCGTTTGCCGGAATTGGTTCAGAGGGTTATCAGTCAATACTTTGCGGGCGTAAATTTATCGGTATCGAATTAAAAGAAAGCTACTATAAACAGGCTATAAATTACTGCACTCATGCAGAAAACGAAAAATCACAATACTTATTTTAGAAAGGCCGTAAAATGAAAGTTGCAGAAATAGCAAAACTATTCGATGTTTCTCCTCACTGTGTCTATATTTGGCTTGCAAAAGGACTGCCTTATAAAATGACAAGGGAAGTTAAAAAGAAGCCTTATAAATCCATTCAGCCGGAAGATGTCAAGAAATTTTTGAATATCACAGAGTAATTTTAAAGCAGGGTAATTCCTGCTTTTTGTTTTGCTTATTTGCTTGACTTAACAAAATAAAAAAATTTGTTGACTTGCATATCTTTTTAACATATATTAGATATTAAATTAAATCAACTATGGAGAAATCATGACAGAGAAAATTCTTTCCAGTTATCCTCTTAAACTGGAAAAAGAACTTAAAGAAAACGGACAAAAAAGAGCGAAACAAAAACGCCAAAGTTTTAATCAGTATGTAATAAGCCTGATTGAAAAAGACTTATTAAATGATCAGAAAGGGGTGTAGCAATGAAAAAAACAAATGGTCTAAAATATGGACTAACAATTTATAAGGAGTTTCCGGAAAATGCTATTGAAGATTGGCAATTTGAGGATTATGCAGAAGATGAAAAAACATTATTTGAACTTGTAAAATTCTATACAAGCCGGGGTTTTTATGTCATGGTAGCAAATATGGCGGTGTAAGATGTCAAAAAAAGATGCTTATTATTTCAGCCATGACAGCAACGCAAGGCATGATCCGAAAACAATTAAACTAAGAGCCAAACACGGATTAGAGGGATATGGCTTTTATTTCTGCCTGCTTGAAATTATGCGTGAATCTGCTGATTATAGTATTGATATTGAGGATTTAGAAACGGTATCATATCAGTTGAATATATCACACGAAAAAGCAGAAGAAATGATTAAAACCTGCATTAAAATAAAACTACTAAAACAAGATCAAAACAAGCTTATTTCTGAAAGTTTTATTTCCAGAATGCACGAAGTTGACGAAATGCGAAAAAGGCAATCAGAAAACGGCAAAAAAGGCGGAAAACCTAAAGCCACTCATAACCCAAATGAAACCCAAATAATAACCACTCATAACCCAAATGAAAGCATTAAAGGAAAGGAAAGAAGAGAAGAGGAAATTAATAAAAGAAAAGAAGAGGAAAGTCAAAGAGATTTATCGCAAAATTCAGATAATACCGGGAACAATGGCGGGCGGGCGGTGACTATTTCAGAAATTAAAATCTTTATGGAGGATGAGTTAAAAGCAATATTGGTAAACAGGGGGATGAGTGTTGAAGAAGCAGAACAAGATCAGCACTTTAACTATGTTTTTGATAAAAAAGCAGATAAATACTTTGCTTTATGTAAAGCTAAAAGTGTGAAAAATCCGCCTGCCTATATTGCAACTCTTTTACAATCCGATTTTAACGAATTCATAAATAGGGGGTAAACTTGGCTTTTGGAGGATATAAAAAAAATGAAGAAAATCGAAAAGCAGAGGAAAAAGAGCGTAATATTCAGGCTTTAAAAAGAGAACTTGAATTAGTAAGAGCAAAAAAGAAAAAACCGTCAAACTGTTATATGGTAACCGGAAACGGGCAATTTGAAGAGAAAGAGCTTTTTAGAATTGCTACACAAGAAATTGAATATGTTAAATTTACCACTAAAATGGAGCTTATCTTTGACAATTGTTATCACGGATTTAGAGAAAAAGCAGGATTTAAAGACGGAGTTTATGATTTAACAGAAAGAACAATTAACGGATTTTTAGACAATTTACACCTACACAAAGGGAAGCCGCTTCCAGTTGCATTTATAGATCATTTTGAATATTGGTTTAGATCTGCTGCGGAATTTCTTGAACCAAAAATAACTGGAGAAAATAAAATCGAAAAACTACAAAAACTTGGAATGGATATTGATGAAACATTAAGAACAGCTTTTATCCGCGATGATGGAGAACCAGTTGAGGATATTTAAAATATGGCAGCAGAAAGCAAAATACAGTCAAAAATCGTGGAGTATCTGACAAAAGGCGGGTTTTACAATAATAAGTCAATCCGAATGAGCCGGGACGGTTTTCCTGATATACTGGCAATCAAAGCAGGAATAACTTATTATTTCGAGGTTAAAGCACCGGGCGGAGTTATTTCACCATTGCAAGAGATCACAATCAGAAAAATAAACGAATATCGGGAAATTGCTTTTGTAGTGTATTCATTTCAGGAGTTTATTGAAATTTGGGAGAAATTGCCTTGACTATTTATGAATAAAGTATTATATTTCTTTTGTGAGTGGTATCACAGTTGTTGTAAAATATTTGAAAGCCCTTAAAAGGATTGAGTGCCAAGCAACAGGCAATACCACCTCAATAACTTTTTGGGCTTTTCTCTTTAGGAGAAATTATGTGGAAAGAAATACCGGGATACGAGGGGCTTTATTCAGTAAATGAATTAGGCGAAGTTTTAAGCCATGAAAAAACAATTATAAGAAACAAATATGGAATAATTACCTTTCCGGAAAAAAAACTACAACAAGAAAATAATTGTGGCTACAAAAGAGTTCAATTATATAAAAATAAAAAATGTAAACATTTTAGAGTACATCGTTTGGTTGCTATGGCTTTTATATTAAACCCAGAAAATAAAAAAACCGTAAACCACAAAAATGGAATAAAAAGCGATAACAGGCTTCAAAATCTTGAATGGTCAACTAACTCTGAAAATGAAAAACACTCTTATAACATTTTAAATAAAAAAGTGGTTTTTATTAGAAAAAAGGGATCAGAAAGTCGCTCTGCTAAAAAAATTATGCAATTATCTTTAGATTTTAAGTTTATAGAAATATTTGGATCAGTAGTTGAAGCTTCACAAAAATTAAACATAGGGCAATCAAATATTTGTCATGCTGCAAGAAATTTTAAAAAACAAAAAACAGCTGGAGGTTATAGATGGCAGTATTGTTAAGGAAATATCAACTTGATTGTGCAAATAAAGCTATTGAAAAAATAAAATCCGGTAGAGTTCCATATTTGGCAATGCAACCAAGAACTGGAAAAACACACACAGCTTTTTATGTTGTTGATCAGATGAATTATAGATCTGTTTTAGTTCTAACAAAGAAAAAAGCCATCAGTTCTATTCAGAAAGATTACGAAGATTCTAAATTTACTTTTGAATGTTTAGTTATCAATTACGAACAAGTTTCAAAGGTTAATAAAAAATATGATTGTGTAATTGTGGATGAATGTCATAATTTAGGGCAATATCCGAAGCCAAGCAATCGAACAAAAGCGATAAAAACTATTTGCAAAGGAGCAACAGTTATTTTGTTATCCGGTACGCCAACACCGGAAAGTTTTAGTCAGATTTATCACCAGTTATGGATTTGTGATAACAATCCACTTAAAGAGTTTAAAAACTTCTATGCTTTTGCCCGAAAATTTGTCAAAGTGAAAAAACAAAGAATATCCGGCGGTCAAGAGGTTAATGATTATTCAGAGGTTACAGACGAGTTTAAGCGGATTATTCAACCGTTATTTATCACCGTAACACAGCAGGAAGCCGGATTTAATCAAATTGTTCAAGAAATTTTCCACACTGTGGAAATGTCAACGGAAACGATCAGAGATTTTTATAGGTTGAAAAAAGATAGAGTTATACCAGAAAAAGAAATCACAGCGGACACTCCTGCAAAGCTACTGCAGAAATGTCATCAGATTGCATCTGGCACAATTATAAACGATAGTGGAGATTATGAGGTAAATGATTATGCAAAAATAAAATATATCCTAAATCAATTTACCGGTAAAAAGATTGCGATCTTTTATAAGTTTAAGTCAGAGCTTGAAATGATTAAAAAAGAGTTCTTTCAGATTGCAAAAACAGGTGAAGAGTTTAACTCAACGGATTATAATACTATTTATGCCGGACAATTTACGGCAATAAAAGAGGGGTTAGACCTAAAATCAGCCGACTGCATTGTTATGCTTAATATTGATTTTTCAGCAGTATCTTATATGCAGTCAATTAACCGCCTACAATCAAAAGACCGGGCAAGCAAAGCGGAAATTCACTGGATATTCAGCAACCTGGCATTAGAGCAAAAAATTTATCACACCGTAAAAGATAAGCAACGAAACTACACTGCCAGTATCTTTTTAAAAGAAGCTCTATTGAGCAGATAATTTATTTAACGCAATAGAAACGATTCTAACGCAAAAACACACCGCAAGCCATAAACTATCAACCGAACAATTACAACGCAATTTTGAAGGGCGAAAATAAGCCGGAAAGGATTTTAAACCAATGGCAATAAACGCAATACCACTACCGCAATACAAAACAGCAAAGGATATAGTCGTCTGCAGGCAGTGCAGGAAACCGACCAGGAAAGTTGAATCATACAAAGCAATGTTAATACAGCCGTACTATATCTGCTGCGAGTGCATTGCAAATTACAACGGAAAGTTGGAATTTAAGAGATTGGAGGGATAAAATGAATTGTAAAGATATTATTGAAAAATACTTGAAAGAAAACAGATTTGATGGGTTGTTTTATGATGGTGGCAGTGAAGATTATTGTAGCTGTCATATTGATGATTTAATCCCTTGCGGTGGAGCTTGTCAAGATTGTACTCCTATAAATTTTAACAAACCACTTGACAAAACCGAATAAATGTTGTATCTTGGTATTGTCCGAGTGATGCCGGAGTATAAGAATTTCAAGCCCTTAATTTCCGTTCACCTGTACCCTGTCAAAGGAAGGTGAAGCATCACCGGAGATAAAGGGCTTTTTTATTTAGGGGTGGAAAATGGATAAAAACAGTGAACAATACAAAATATTTGTTTCAAAAATGCAAGAATGTATTGATGTTCAATGGGATAAAGAAAATGCACATATTAAAGCAGATATAATTTTGTGCGATATGCTTACATTGCTTGGATATGATGAAATAGTGGAAATGTTCTACATGGTTGATAAGTGGTATGCTTAAAATAAGATTAAAGGAGTGGAAAATGAGCGATAAAATTACTAAGACGACACATTTAACAGTTATTAAACGCCCAAAATATGTATTATACACTTGCCCTCATTGTAGTGAAGAAATACTGTGGCGATACGATGATTTTTGTGTTACAGTAGGGGGACCTGCTGATTGGAGCTACTTAAAACTTAATTGTGAAAACTGTAATAAGGAAATTGAAATAAGGGGTGCAGAATGGGTGTAGATAATAAAATTTACCGGACAGTTACTTATGAAATTGAGCCGAGCGGGAATTGTGTTAATTGTCCAAGCCGAAGAGTTTTACAGTGGCACACATTCTGTATGGCTTTTGGATGGACACTGGGTGTTCCAGGGGTAGAGCAGTGTAAGCCATGCAAAGACTATTTAGAAGCTGAAAAAGCAAAGCAGGAAAATAAAATCTACTGTGATGGTTGTTTTTATTTTGATGTCTTTAAAAATGGAGGAAAATGTGGAAAGTGGAATCCGGTAAGTCGGGATAATGTCGGTGATTATTATTGCATAAACTGCACAGATCGGGAGGAATAATGGAAATCGAAACAATAATACAATCAGCATTTGATAAAAACGGAAATGAAAAACCTGGTTATGCAGGATTTAAAAAATATCTTAAAGAATTGGGAGTAAACAAAATTATGCTACAACCAAAACAAAACCGAATAACCTTTGAAAATGTCAGCTCAAATATCATTTGCAGTAGGATTACCGGCAACAGGCAATTGCTTGATTTAACCCTAAAAATAACGCCGGAAAACTCTGAATTGTGTGATATTGCTTATCGGAAAAGCGGGAAGTTGAAAGTTACTATTGAGGTTATGGAATGACACAATTGCCATTATTCCCGGACATTGCACCGCCAGAAGGAAAAAACAC
>CAZHNZ010000084.1:0-18666 GCA_964534355.1 uncultured Parabacteroides sp. | reverse complement strand
GAACCGCTGATGCTCGTTAGTCCCCTTTATCACCGAATAAAATCCTTCGAGCACCATGCGAATCTCTTCAAGAGCCGGATTATCCAGATTGTCAATAAGTGGTTTATCGTATTCATCCACGAGTAACACCACTTTATCCTGTTGGGTGGCAATTGTTTCTATAAGCTGTCTGAATCTCCCCGAAACCGTTTCACTGGTTAGCCGGATGTCAAAGTCTATAGCCCATTTGCCCACAAAATCATTCAGGTAAGAGGTCAGCTCCGCAGCGTTGTTGGCCTGTCCGGCCCCGAAATCAATATGCAATACCGGATATCTCTTCCAGTCATATTCTTGTTTATCTATGTATAATCCTTCAAACAGATGGCGCTTTCCCTGAAAAATGCACTTCAACGCCGAAACCGTCAGCGATTTACCAAACCTCCGGGGACGTGAGCAAAAATAAATGCCAACATTCTCCCTCACCAGTCTCCACAGATGCTCACTCTTGTCTACGTAAAGATATCCTCCCTCACGCAGATTTTCAAAAGAATAAACACTTGTACTAATCGGCTTCATTTAAGTTGTACGTTATAGGTTTTAAGTTATAAGTTATAAGTTATAGGTTTTAAGTTATTAGAGAGTCCGCAATAATCGCCGCTTCCCCAATTATTAATTATTAATTTTTAATTATTAATTGTTTATAGGTCTTTCAAATCACCCAATGGATAATGTGGAAACATATTTTCTTCCATCCATACATTCGATTCTGCCGGCGATAGCTTCCAGCCTGAGCTACAGGTAGAAACAACCTCTACCATCGAAGTTCCCTTGTTGTTCATCGAATTTTCAAACGCTTTGCGCAGAGCTTTCTTCGTTTTCTTTACACCACCCACTGTATGCACACTTTGTCGGGTCACATAGCATACGCCGTCCAATTGTGCGGCCAGATCGGCCATTTTTAGCGGCCAGCCGGCACGTGCTAAATTGCGGCCCTCAGGCGAAGTGGATGACTTCATTCCCAGCAGGGTTGTCGGAGCCATCTGACCTCCTGTCATTCCATAAATCCCGTTATTGATAGAGATAATTACAATATTTTCACCCCGGTTACAGGCATGTATTGTCTCTGCTGTACCTATGGCCGCCAAATCGCCGTCGCCCTGATAGGTAAAAACCATCCTGTCCGGATTCAACCGTTTGATAGCCGTAGCCAGTGCGGGTGCACGGCCGTGAGCCGCTTCCTGCCAGTCTATATCGATATATTTGTAGATGAATACAGCGCATCCCACCGGGGCTACACCAATGGTTTTATTCTCCATTCCCATCTCTTCTATTACTTCGGCCAATAGTTTGTGTACCACCCCGTGGCTACAGCCCGGGCAGTAGTGCATGTGGTTATCATTCAGGAGTTTGGGCTTCTGATAGACCATATTCTCCGGTTTCAGCATATCTATTGTCATACGTCATTGCTTTTTTAGTGTTGTTAAATCACGGGTGTCGATGCTATCAGTTTTTTCAGGGCTGCCACCACCTCATCAGGGGTAGGGACAATTCCGCCCAGACGGCCAAAGTGATCCACTTTAACCTTTCCGTTTACCGATAGCCGCACATCTTCTACCATCTGTCCGGCATTCAGCTCTACGGTGAGCATGCTCTTTACCTGCCCGGCAAATTCCTTTATTTTATTCGTGGGGAATGGCCACAGGGTTATCGGTCTTAACAGTCCCACTTTGATTCCTTCGGCGCGGGCCATTTCAACTGCTTTCTGGCAGATGCGGGCACTCGACCCGAATGCCACCAGCAGATACTCCGCATCGTCGCAGCTAAACTCCTGATAACGAACCTCTGTCTCTTCTATCACTTTGTATTTGGCCTGAAACCGAAGATTGTTCTTTTCCATTTCATACGGATCCAGTTCCAGCGATGTAATCACACGAGGTTTTCCTCCCACTGGCTTGCCCAGAGTGGCCCACGGTGTCTGCTGCTCAATCTCTTCGTCGGTCAGTCGGGGACGCTGTGGCGGCAATACAACCTTCTCCATCATCTGTCCGATTATTCCGTCGGTTAGTATCATGGCCGGATTGTTGTATTTGAAGGCCAGATCAAAACCAAGCCCTACAAAGTCGGCCATCTCCTGCACCGATGCCGGTGCCAGGGTGATCAGGCGGTAATCGCCATGGCCTCCGCCCTTCACCGTCTGAAAATAGTCTGCCTGACTCGGTTGAATGGTGCCAAGGCCCGGACCACCGCGCATCACATTGACTATTAAGCACGGCAGCTCTGCGCCGGCAATATAGGATATACCCTCCTGTTTCAAACTTATGCCCGGGCTCGACGAAGAGGTTAGCGACCGTTTGCCGCAACCTGCCGCACCATACACCATGTTGATAGCAGCCACTTCGCTCTCGGCTTGAAGCACCACCATACCGGTAGTCTCCCACGGCTGCAAATCCATCAATGTCTCCAGAATCTCCGATTGGGGGGTGATCGGGTAACCGAAGTAAGCATCAGCACCGTATCTCACTGAGGCGTGCGCTATGGCTTCGTTACCTTTCAATAATTGAATATCTTTTTTCATCTGATTACTGTGTTTTTTACCGTCTCCGGTTTTTCAATCTTACTCCTCTTTCCATTTATACACGGTTATACATCCATCGGGGCAAACATTGCCACACGCTGCGCAACCTACACAACTATCCGGGTTTTTCATATATGCATAGTGGTATCCTCTGTAGTTCACTTCCTTGCTTTGCAGAACTAATACATCGCACGGACAAGATACCACACACAGGTTACAACCCTTGCAGCGCTCTTTGTTCACAACGATGGTTCCTTTTGATTTGGCCATAGAATGTTAGTTTTATTAAATACGGAATGCAAATTTACGTCTTTTTATCCCGAATTCCGAATATTTCTGCAAATAAAACTCTTTACAGCCTCTGCATGTTCACCGGCTCTTCGGTAAAAAAATGAAATTCCGCGTAAAAAAGGTAATAGCTATATTTGTGTGCAGAATCTGTTTTGGAGGACTCTGTAAAATACACACTTAATTGTTATTTAAAGTTATTGCAAAAAAAAATAACCGATTCGGAAACGAAAACGGTTATTCTTTTTTGCCTATTTTTTATCCTTGTTGTAATACAGAAACAACAGGTAGAGAATTGCCATCACGCCGCCCAGAAATCCACCCAGCACTGTTCCTTTTAAAATCCCGATTTTCTTCTTTTCCAACGGGAGTAGGGGAGTGTCAATAATTTGAATTACAGGCGTTTGTTTCATCAGGCTAAACTTAACCATCTCCAGATTCTTTTTCATCTCAATATACGTGGACATAGACACCTGTATGTCTGTCTGTTTTTTGGCCAACCCTACAGAACCCGATTGCCTGACCAGGTTCAGGTTGTTGTCTGCCATAGATGCTCTCGCTGTCAGTGCCCTCTCATATTCCCGCTTCACTGAGTCCGTTTGTCTGCTCAGCAGATCATAATTCGTACGGCTCTGTTTGGTCTTCGTCTCTATGTAGAAACGGGTGGTCTCTTTTATTAATCCCTCAACAAAGAGCTTTGCCAATAGCTCATTCTCTGCCACGAACGTTATATCGCCAATACTTAGCTTTTTACTCCTTTTTTGTGCCGAAAGCTGCTTTTTGATAATTCCGGTATACACTATATTGACGATACTATCCTGCGAACGGCTAAAATTTGCCCTGTTTTGACCGCCTGTAAAGCGCACCGCCCGTACTTCCGCATATTTGCTCCCGGCTATTGCTTCATCTATTTCATAGGTTTTCAGGTAGAGGTTTATCAACAAATCTTCTTTGTTGTTTACCCTTACCGGAGTCAGCAATACCTTTTCAATGATTTGTCGGGATGTAAACAGCTCATAGATATTATCCCCACCAAATGCATCCCCGGATGTTCCGCCCAGCGAAATGCCAAACTGTGATGCCAGACTTGATATATTACTACCTCCTTCGTTATCCTGCACAGCAAACGAAAGGGTTGCTGTATATTGGGGGCGGTACCAAAAATGGGCACCCAGTCCCAGTAATATGCCAATGATCGGGATGAGCACGATTTTTTGCTTCATTTCCCAACAATACCGCATGAAATCCCGGGCCTGTTTTATAATGTCTGCCATCGACAACTCTTTGCCTTCCGGCTCTGTCTGGTTATTCATAATCAGTCTCTTTTTTATCTGAATAGAGTTACGATGATTGCTGCCAGAGACACCACACTGGTCGATATACTGATGGTCTCGGCTGTTGTCATCCCTTTGCGTTCATTCTTTTGCGGTACTATTATTTGTGAGCCCGGTCTCACTCGCGGATAGATCCGAAACCCGAGATAACTCCGGGTGACATTTACCGATCCGTTGGCGTGTATTACGTAGGCTTTTCCGGCAAGAGCTTTTGCGCTGTATCCTCCGGACAATGATACATATTCGTTGAATGATCTGCCCCTGTCGTAACGCACTGTTCCCGAACGAAGTACTTCACCATTCACTTTCACCGTCTCCAGTACTCTCGGGATTTGAAGTAAGTCCCCGGGCTCCAGTTTTATGTCATATTTGCTGCCGGGGCGTTTCAGTATTTTTTCCATGTTTATGCCCACAATGTCTGTTTCTGCCACCACAGCCTCTTCTATCTCAGTCGTATCACTTTGTACGGTCTTCTTTTTTATTTTTTTGGATAAGTCTTTGGTTACTTTCTGCATCATCTCCTTTTCCGATTCACTTTTGGTCAACCGGCGTATCAGAAACGCTCCCTCCGGATACGCATAGCGGGTTACTCCTCCTGCGGCCTTTACCAAATCTGAGATGCGTTCGTTTTTCGAGGTCATTATATAAGATCCGGCTGCATATACCTCGCCCTCAATTTTTACCTCTTTGGCATCTTCGTAGCCATATTGTGGTCTCACTACGATGCGGTCTTCCGGCTCCAGCCGAAAGTGTGCGCTGCTATCGGTTGTGCTCAAACTACGACTGACTCTGATCTTGAATGCTTTCGCCTTTTGTACATTTTTTATCAGCGTTTTTTCGTCGCGAATCTGTCTGAATACCTCTACATCATTGTAGTCTGCTATATTTTTAAACCCTTTGCTCAGAAATATCAGATCTTTCAGGGTCATTCCTTTGGCATATTCGTATTTGTCCGGATTTATTACCTCACCTGACAGATGTACATATTGTTTCTCTTTCAAATCTGTCAACGAATTGATAATCACACTATCCTCTTTTTGTAGCTCTATGATCTCTTTCCCCGAAAGAATGTCTGATGGACAGAAATTTGTCATGGCAGGCTGACCATTTACCTCTTTTCTGAATATTACCCCCCGTTCGGTATAGGCATCCTCCTTCAGTCCATCCGATTTGATCAACAAATCACGTAGCGTCATCTTTTCCGCCAGAGCATATACCCCCGGACGATATACAGCGCCGCTTATCTGTATGCGATTGGTGTATCGGTTCAATATCTTGCCAATGGTAAACTGATCGCCCGCTTCTGCTTTAAACTGATTGATTTGGTCATATGCTACGTCTGCCACACTCTTTTCCTTAAGTGTGTTTCTGAGTACAGTTATTCGATCCCGGTATGCCGTTTCATTAAACCCGCCTGCAAACTGAATCAAATCACCCAGCGTTTCCCCTTTTCTCATCTCAAAGATGGCCTCATTCTTAACTTCACCCAGCAGCGTTACCCGGTTGTGGTACGGCATCACTTTGATTACATCCTGATCCTGCAACCTCACATTATTCATTTTCCCTTTTACCAGATAGTCATACAGGTCAAATACAGACAACAGCTTGTTGCCACGTATCACCTGTATTTCGCGGTACGAACCGTTTGTTTTTGGTCCGCCCGACTGATATAATGCATTGAATACAGTGGAAAGAGAGGGTATTGAGTAGGAGCCCGGATATATCACTTCGCCGATTATGTGAACAGTTATGCTCCGGATATCCCCCAGTGTGATACTTACCTGTGTGCTGTTCGAAGAGATACCCCCATAAATGCTGCCCAATTTTCGTTTGATTACTTTCCTGGCTTCCTCAATGGTCAGACCGCCTACATTTATCATTCCCGCTACCGGTATCTTTATCTTTCCCTCAGGCGTTACATTCACTTTGTAGCTCGATTCTGATACACCATATATATCTATCAGCAGTTCATCGTCCGGTCCAAGCACGTAGTCTGTGGGCGTTGCCATGCGCAGATTGGGCTCAAAGTTTAAATTGATATTCTTGAAAATATCACTCCCGAATATTTTTATTCTCTTTTCGATGGCGGATGAATCGCGAACCGGTTCCTTCTGCCCGGTGTTGTTTTTATCTGTCTCCTCTTCATCGTTTTTATCGACTGGTCTGCGCAGTTTAACTCCGCCCCTGTTGTTGCTAAAGCGTACCACACGTTTCTTAAATTTGGCTATCTCCTCTTTTTTTATTCCCTGAGCTGATCCATACTGATCTATCTGGTTCATCTGAATCCCTTCTGATTGCATTTTTTGCATCACGCTCTCCAGCTGTTGGTCGCTCATGTTGTCAACACTGCCTGTTTTCAGAAAATCGAGTGATTGCGAATATAGGGTGATAGAACTGGTCAGAAGGAAAAAGAACATGAATATTATCTTTTTCGCAAATAAATTTTTAAATCGTTTTTCAGGTCTCATGTATGTTCTGTATCTTGTTTCGACTGTGTGAAATGGCCTGAACAGGCTATTTCCCTTTTTTTGCGGGGCAAAGATAATATTATTAATTCAAAAATCCGGTATGACAACCGGCTCTGTTTCATATTACACACCAAATATTAAAATAACGAACGAGCATTTACTTTAGTATTTCTTTATGCAAATATTTTCTACTCAGCCAGCTATATGGCTCTTGAATTCTCTGTTTTTATCCTTTTTGTCTGATAAATAAAATCTTAAAAAAGGTAAATTCAAACCCCGGTCGCAATATATTATAGGTTGATTGCGTTCATAATCTGTATATTTTGTTCGTTTATCAAGGTTGGGGATTGCCTTTGTTTGTCGGTTTTTTACATCAGCTTTTATCAGGTATTTAGATTTGCACTTTTTACGGGTTGTAAACTACCGGACTTGTCTCTGCGTTAAAATGAGTCTATGTGGTTAAATTAAGTTAATAGGTTGAATGTGCCACTGTTTTTTTAACTACTTTTGCATTCCAAAATAGAGAAACTTATGAAATACGGGGTGTTTTTTTTATTGTTTTGTTTTTTGTTGGTCGCAGGTAGTTGTACCTCTTACAGGAAAGTGCCTTATCTTCAGGGTGCTGAAAATTTTTCGAAAGAGGAACTAAGTAAACTCAATACACAGTTTACCCAAAAGATTATGCCCAGTGATCTCCTTTCCATTACCGTCAATACGACCACGCCTGAGGCGGCTGTGCCTTTCAATCTTCCGCTGATACCTACCGCTAAAGTGGAAAACAGTACCGGAACCTATGGCCTTAACAACACAATGGGGATGCAGAGCTATCTGGTTAATCAGGACGGAACCATTGACTTTCCTATTCTCGGCAAACTGAGTATCGGTGGCCTGAGTAAAAATCAGGTGCAGGATCTTATTAAATCGAAAATTTTTCCCGCATACATCAAAGAGGAGCCTATTGTTACTGTACGTTTCCTCAATTATAAGGTATCGCTCCTGGGCGAAGTGGCCCGACCGGGTACTTATGTGGTGGCCAACGAAAAAATTAATATACTCGAAGCTCTTTCCCTGGCCGGTGATATGACTATTTATGGTCGCCGGGAAAATGTACTGTTGATGCGCGAAAATCTTTCCGGTGAAAAAGAGATTATTCGCCTGGATATGACCCAAAAAGACCTTCTGTTATCTCCTTATTTCTATTTGCAGCAAAACGACATCGTTTATGTCCAGCCCAACAAATCGCGTGCCAGAGGGGCAGATATCGGTTCTGCCGAAACTCTTGTCATATCTGTGGTGGGTACACTTATCTCACTCACCGGGTTGCTGGTGACCGTTTTGAAGTAATTTTAATTAATCAAAAACTTTATGAATTTACAGGAATTAAAGAGTGTTCTCGATAATGAAGAGAAAAAAGATGGGGTTAATGTAAGTGAAATATTATATAAATTGCTCTCATACTGGAAGTGGTTTATTGCTTCTGTTATTTTCTTTGTCTTGGCCGGTGGTTTCTATGGGCTGACTCAATCGCCCACATACATG
Source organism: uncultured Parabacteroides sp. (assembly GCA_964534355.1). Taxonomy (GTDB): domain Bacteria; phylum Bacteroidota; class Bacteroidia; order Bacteroidales; family UBA7332; genus CAXXIC01. The sequence goes on along the minus strand of CAZHNZ010000084.1, from coordinate 10,483 downwards.
GTCTCTTCGGCCATCATGATTAAAGGAAAAGAAGGTAATTCGCCCGTCAAATCTCAAATGGATTTTCTGGGTGATATGGATTTTCTGGGCGCAAAGGATAATGTCCTCGATGAAATGCAGGTATTCAACAGCCGCACTCTGTTTCGTAAAATGGTGATTGACCTCGGTCTGCATACCACCTATTTTCAACACACATTGTTGAAGAAAATTGAACTTTACAAAAAGTCTCCGGTTGTTGTCTCTATGGATTATGCTTCGCTGGATACTCTTTCGGCAGGATTATTCATCCGGCTATCTTTCGATAATGGTGTGGTGCATGTCAAAGGTGAGGCGATCAAAACCAGATTTGTTCGCTATCCGTTCGAAAAAGAGATTACTAAATTCCCGGCAACAATAAAAACTCCTCACGGTGATATCCGGTTCGACCGCAACCCCCTGTATGCTCTCCCGGCACGGGATTTGGAGGTGCAGATTCTGAACCCCCAGGCGGCGGCTAATATTTACAAAAACTTTACGACCATAGCTCTGGCCGATAAAAAAGCCAATGTTATTTCTCTCTCTACACCAACCAGCGATGTGAAAATGGGTCAGGATATTATCAATAAGCTCATCGAACTCTACAACGAAGCTTCTGTGGAAGAGAAAAATCAGATTGCCCGAAACTCTGTCCGGTTTATCGATGAGCGTCTTGCCCTCATTACCGGCGAACTTACCACCGTTGAAAAAAATGTGGAAAACTACAAACAGGCCAATAAACTGACCAATATCGAAGCTGAGTCGGAGCTTTTTATCAAGCAAACCGGCGACTACGAAAAACAACGTATTGAGGTAGAAACGCAAATTAATCTGATGAATTTCGTCTCTCAGTACATTCGTAAAGAGGAAAACAAATATGGTATTGTGCCAAATATCGGTATCACAGACGAGGCGTTGGTGAATATCCTCAAAAACTACAACGAAATGGTTTTTCAACGCGAAAGACTTGTGCGTACTACGGCGGACAGAAATCCGGTGTTGGTGGATATCGAAAGACAAATTAAATCGATGAGAGCCGCTATTTTTGCCACAACAGAGAGCTCTCTCAATGCGCTGATTATCAAACGAAACAATATGGCTAAGGAAGATAATGTCCTTTCATCGCGTATCAAAGCTGTGCCGCGTCAGGAGAGAGAGTTTATCGAAATCAAGCGCCAACAGGAGATTAAAGCCGCTCTATATACCTATTTATTGCAAAAAAGAGAAGAAAACAGTCTTACTCTGGCTATTGCGGTTCCCGCTGCACGGGTCATAGACGAACCGCTGCCCGAAGATAAACTGGTCTCAAAAAGTACACTCTTTTACGTGGCTGTTGGCTTTTTGCTCGGGTTGGTATTTCCCGTTATTCTCATTTACGGAAAATCGCTCTTCAGCATTCGCATTGCCAACAAGGCCGATTTGCAAAAACTCACCCGTGTTACTTTGTTGGGTGAAATTCCCGAGTTTAAAGGAAAAGAAATGGTGGTGGTTAAACCCGGTGATGGAGAGCCTGTGGCCGAAATGTATCGTTTGCTCAGAACAAACCTCCAATTTGTGATGCACGAAAAAGGCAAAAAAGTACTCAATATTACCTCTACCGAGCCCGGTGAGGGCAAATCTACTTTCGCCATAAATATGGCCCTGACTCTGGCCTTTACAGGCAAAAAAGTTGTTATGGTGGGGCTTGATATCCGAAAACCGACCCTGGCCGAGTATGTAAGTACCGACCATACGCACGGTGTTACCTCTTTCCTGTCGGGTATTGAAACGGATATTAATAAACTGATTCACAAAACTTCTCTTCACGAGAATCTCTCCATTCTGCCCGCCGGTACAGTACCTCCTAATCCCAACGAATTGTTGCTCAGAGATACTCTCGATAAGATGTTCGAATTGCTCCGGGCAAATTACGACTATATCGTGGTAGATACAGCGCCGGTGGGCATTGTGGCCGATACATTCCTGCTCGATAGGGTCGCGGACCTCAATCTATACATCTTCAGAGCCGGTTATTCCCACAAAAACAGCGTGAAATTCCTCAATGATATTGTGGCTGCAAACAGACTCAAAAACGTCTATGTTGTACTCAAAGGTTGTGACGTCAATATCAATCCTTACGGATTCGGAAAAGCAAAATACGGATATTATACCAAACAGTAAATCTGTTGCATTACGGAGCTAATATTATATGGTTTTTACACTGGTTTTTCTTTTACTGGCTATTGTGGGTATCGCTCTTTTCATTTTCGGAAAGAGTGTATCTTCGCTGTTGATACTGTTTTTCTTTATCACTGACGGATACCAGTTGCTACCTCTCGAGGCTCTTAAAATTGGCGGACTCGTCGATTATGCGCTCGTGCAGGTGGTGGGTACGTTCCTCTATTTTGCCTTCGTGAAGAAATCTATCGTTTTTCAGATGCAGGATCGGGTGACCAAAGCTATACTTATTCTTTTTTTCGTTTTACTCATTATCGTATTTGTCAATGTTGTTTTTCTCGGTATTTCTCCGGTAGATTGTGTAGTCTCTTTGCGAAACTTCGCCTTCTTGCTGGCTTTTTTCCTCTTTCCTTTTGTCACTCTTTCCGAGTACAAAAGAATCAATACTTTTTTGCTATACATCACGGCCGTACTTAGTCTAATCTATATTGTGCAGGTTTTTATTAATGTTCCTCTGCTCAACGGTTATTACGGAGGTGGGGCCATGGATTTGGGTTTTATCACTATACCCCGTTGTTACAACTATCCGGTACTATTGCCCTATTTCTTCTTTCAGGTCTATTTCTCCGATATGAGCGACCGGAAAATCCGGCTGGCTCTGCAAGTTCTGTTTTCGTTTGCGATTTTGTTGCCGCAGCACCGTTCAATGATTGCTTCGTTGGTCATTCTGATGTTGCTGGGCTTTATAGTACGACGGGGTTCTTTGGTGAAATCGTTGAAGTACGTAGTTATTTGTGTTCTTCTTTTTATTGGCCTCAAATCGGTTATGGGCGATCGCTTTTCTACCACTGCTACCGATGATATCGAACAGGTTTTATCCGGAAACTACGCTGATTTCGATTTCGAGAAAGATAATGAAAGTACGCTCTTTTACCGCTTTGCCATGCTTAGCGAACGGGTGTTTTACATCACAGACAGGGGATTAACAACCATTTTCGGTGGTGGACTAATGCGGGAAGGTACACCAAAGTCTATCGGTTTAAATTTCTATATTACATATTTTGATGATGCTGTTAATATGGAATATATGGTTTCAACACCTGATATTTCTTGGTCAATGATGATTTTTAGATTGGGCATGTTAGGGACATTTGTGTTTGTTTATTTTTTTTCTATTTTGTCAGTTTCTTTATTTAGATTTCGTTTTGTTTCTTTTGCGTCTGTGGGATCTTTTCTGTTTCTACTTTTTTTATTTTTTACGTCCTTCACTGGAGCTTATTTATATTATATTTGGCCATTTCTTTTACCCCTGCTGGATTGCCAAATGCTCAAAAAAATGGAAAGAAATGAGAAAATTATTCAGGCCTGGCTACAAACGAATGATACAGATAAATCCTCCGATACCGTCAAATCGAATGCTGAATATGCTGTCTGTACCTGAGGCTTAAGACTCATTTTTTTTAGACAATAATTATTCGAACGGAAGTACTTTTTTTAAAACGGGACACATGAAAGTAAGTGTAATAACAGTGAATCTGAACAATGCAGCAGGGCTTCGCAAGACGCTGCAAAGTTCAAAAGATCAAACTTATCAGGATTTTGAGCAGATTGTTATCGACGGTGGTTCCACCGACGGTAGTATCGGGGTAATGGAAGACTTCAAAAACTTTATTGAATACTCTGTTTCCGAAAAAGACAACGGCATATACGAGGCAATGAACAAGGGAATACGCGCTGCCAAAGGCGAATACCTCATTTTTATGAACTCGGGCGATATTTTTTTTGACCGCAATACCATTGCCGGAGTCATGACTAAAAACTACAATACCGACTATATTTTTGGTGGTATGATACTCGATTGTGGCAAAAGACAGTTTCACAGATCAATACCCCAAAAACTGACTTTTTATTACCTCTATACCCATACCTTGTACCACCAGTCGATGTATGTCCGAAAATCTGTTTTCGAAAGATTCGGCTTTTACGACCAGTCTGTCCGTATCACGGCCGATTGGCGACAGTATCTGCTCGCTATTTTCAAGTACGATTGCACCTACACGCTTCTGCCCGATATTCTCTCTATATACGACAACAACGGTCTTAGCTCTCTCAAAATGGGAACTATGCAAACCATTCTCAAAGAACGCGCAGATGCTTTCAATACCTGGTTTCCCGGTTTTGTAGACGATTATGCCGAGCTGCATGCCTTCAAAAGAGTCACTATTCAGGGAATTACCAAAGGTATTAAAAGACGTTTTTACGACTACAGAGCCAAAATCTGATTTATGAAAATAGTATATTGCATATACGATTATACGGCAGGTGGTGGTACCGAAAGAATCATTGCCCGAAAGTGCAATGCGCTCGTTAATGCCGGTTATGATGTGGTGGTGGTTAGTACCTGTTCCGTAACCAGAAAATCTGTTTTTGCCTTCTCTGATAAAATTAAACAGATTAACCTCAACCTGGACTACGAAAAGGCCAGAGGCTATAATCTGATTCTGAAAATTTTGATCTATCCATGGTTGATGTTTCGACACAGGAGATCGTTTAGACGAGCCATTCAATCTTTAAGCCCGGATGTTATTATTTCAACTTTTGGTAACGATGCGCCTATTGTGGCCAATCTGAAAACCTCAGCCTTCAAAGTATTGGAGTTTCATCACAACAAGGGCTATAAACTGATTGAACTCGAAAACAGAAAAATTTCGAAAATTCAAAAATATTTTATTCAGAAAAGGGAAATAAAGGATCAGAATCTGATTACTAAGTTTGACAAGTTTGTAGTTTTGACGCATGAAGATAGGGCATCGTGGGGGAATCCTCCTCATTGCGCGGTAATACCTAACATCAATTCTTTCGAAGTTGATGCTACGGCAGACCTGACTTCAAAACAGGTTTTAGCCATGGGGCGATTGACTTATCAGAAGGGTTTCGATCTGTTGATTGATGCTTGGAAGCTTGTTGTGGCTCAAATTCCGGACTGGCACCTCAATATATCGGGAGAAGGAGGGGAAAAAGAGAACTTATTGGCCAAAATAAAGGCAAATGGATTGGAAAATTATATATCTTTGTTGCCTTTCACAAACGATGTGGTGAAAAGGTATATGGAACATTCAATTTTTGTTTTGTCGTCCAGACACGAAGGTTTCGGATTGGCTCTGACAGAGGCAATGGAGTGCGGAATTCCTTGTGTCTCTTTTCGATGTAAATCGGGACCATCTGAAATTATTTCGCACAATGAGGATGGCTTTTTGGTCGATGCAGGCAACCTGAATGATATGGCGCAACGAATTATCTCGCTGTGCAGCAATCAGCAGATGCGTTTTAGTATGGGCCGGCTGGCAAAACAGAATGTAAGAAGATACGATGAAGATAAAGTCATGCAATTGTGGTTGAATCTTTTTGGTAGTTTTGGTACAATGAAATAGGGGTAATAATAATTTTATGGTAAATCATAAAAAATTGGTGGCAAAGAAATTATGAAAATAGCAATTTTAGGTACAAGGGGAATCCCCAATAATTACGGTGGATTTGAGCAATTTGCCGAATATATTTCTGTCGGATTGGTCGAAAAAGGGCATGACGTGACTGTTTATAATCCGCATTTTCATCCCTATCAGGATGATAATTTCAACGGGGTTAAAATCAGACGCTGTTATAGTCCGGAGCATCTGATGGGTGCAGCTGCCAATTTTATATACGATTACCTTTGCCTCAAAGATGCGCTGGCGCAGGATTTCGACATCATTTACGAAGCCGGATACCACAGCAATGCACCCTCATATTCGCTATTCAAAAACAAAAAATACCCCATACTGATCACCAATATGGATGGCTTGGAGTGGAAAAGAAGCAAGTGGAACAAGGCTACACGCATGCTCATCAAATACCTCGAAAAGTTAGCGGTCAAAAAATCACACTATCTGATTGCAGATAATGTGGGGATTCAGCAATACTATCAGGATACATTCGGCGTAAATCCTTTCTTTATTGCTTACGGGGCAAACCGGGTTGATTGCTTCCTCGAGAATGCAATCCACCATTACTCGGTCAAAAAGAACCAATACTACATGCTCATTGCCCGTATTGAGCCCGAAAACAACATAGAAGTGGTTCTCGATGGATATATAGCGTCCGGCTCTGCTTATCCATTTCTGGTGGTTGGTAACTGCAAAAATAAGTTCGGAACGTACCTCATGGAGAAATTCAAAAATACACATATCCGGTTTATCGGTCCTGTGTACGATATTGCAGTGCTCGACAATCTGAGACATTTCTCCAGAGCCTATTTTCACGGTCACTCTGTCGGTGGTACTAATCCCTCGTTGCTTGAGGCGATGGCATCTTCCTGCCTGATTGTGGCGCACGACAATCCTTTCAACAAATCGGTGCTCAAAGAGGGTGCACTCTATTTCGAATCGGCGGAGAAGGTGGCTGATCTTATTAATTCGGATAAATTGTCTGACAATCAGTTGCGTTCCAATATGATTGAGCTCAATCTGCAGGAAATTGCCAATAACTACAACTGGGAGCGTATCGTCGATCAACACGATGAGCTGTTCAGACAATTGTTGTCAAATTTAAAAAAATGAAAAAGAGTTTCTTCCGTTTCTGTTGCTCTTTTTTGCTGACACTACTGCTTTCAGCCTGCCACAAAGAACCCGCTGATTTGCTGGAGGGAAAATGGCAGCTGCGTACCGAAATAATGAACGGTTCGCTGTTGTCGGTGGATACCCTTTTCTACAATTTCGATAACAGGGTCTTTATGATTCAGAACAACAATGTCAAAACCGGTTACAACATTGGCCTGTTCGGCGAATATACTCTGTTGGACGACTCGCTGAAGCTAACTGTAGTCGACACGGATTATTTGCCACAGCTGCACTCTTATCGCTGGAGTGAGAATGTTGCACAACGTACTTTTTCGATTGTAGATCTCACAGCTTCTAAGTTAACGCTCAGAGATAATCACAGTGTTTTGATTTTTCGCAAATACTAATCGACTTTGAGCCACTCAGGTATGAACTTTATTTATTATTTCAGACTCAGATATTTACTCTTCGTCTGTTGTTGCTTTCCGCAGTTTTTAATGGCACAGTTTCGCGCCTCTGTTTCTTCCGAAATGCAGGCGGGTACAGGTCACCAAAATCCATATTTCTTCACGGTCAACAGACATGGTCTGGCCTCTTCTGAGCTTCAGAACGGCTTTCTTCGTGCTTCTCTCTTCAAAGATTTATCCAATAACCGAAAGTGGGACCTGGGCTTTTCCGCAGATCTGCTTTCTCTATACAACTACCCCGGCTACAGTGTGCGTTTGCAGCAGCTCGCGATCGATATCAAATACCGGTATTGGTTGCTTTCGATGGGTAGCAAAGAGTATGGCTCTATTCTCAAAAATAATCAACTCTCTTCGGGTGGTTTGGTCTGGTCGGGAAATGCCCGGCCTATTCCTCAAATTCGTTTGGGATTTCCCGATTTCGTCTCTTTCCCCTGGTTGTTCAACGGTCACCTGAAGGTTCGCGGCAATGTGGCTTACGGTTGGTTTACTGATGGCGATTATCAAAAAAAGAACGTTACTCTTACCGGCTCTTTCTACAATCAGGGGGTCTTGTATCAACAGAAAGAGTTTCTGATGAAATACGACTTACCCCACATGCCGTGGAGCTTTGTTGCAGGACTCGAAACCGAAACTCAGTTTGGAGGTTCTCAATATACCCTTTTGCCCGATGGTACGGTATCCCGGATGGTGACTCCCGCCAAATTAAAGCATTACCTCATGGCTTTTTTTCCTATGCCGGGAGATGATAGCAGTATCGAGGGTGATCAGCATTATGTCTATGGTAACGCGTTGGGTAGCCTTCACTTTGTGGCGACCTATTCGCCCTCTGATTTTGAGCTGAAAGCGTATCTCGAAAATCCTTTCGAAGATTTCTCCGGGATGTCTAAACAAAACGGATTTGATGGCCTCTGGGGGCTCGAATATGCCAGTAAAGGCAAGAGTGCCGGAATTACCGGAGTTGTACTCGAATATCTGCAAACAACCAATCAGGGAGGCCCCATTCATTGGGCGCCCAACGATTACGCACAGACCAACCTCAATCATCAGGCAACCGGTGCAGATGAATATTATAATAATGTGTTCTACACCGGATGGCAGCATTGGGGCTTAACCAGCGGTACTCCGCTGATTACTTCACCCATCTACAACCCCAACGGTGAGCTGCGGATGTTTAACAATCGCGTGAAAGCCATTCACCTCGGGGTGGCGGCTGCTTTCAACAACAGATGGAGTGGAAGATTACTCACACATGCTGCGAAAGGTTGGGGAACACCGCATGTGCCTCTAACACAGGTGAGTGAAAATATATCTATTCTATGTGAGCTCAATTATTTTTTAGTAAAAAGGATAGGCATTTGGCAGATTTCATCTTCGTTGGCTATTGATAAAGGTAATCAGTTTGGTGATAATATTGCTTTTAGTATTGGTGTTAGAAAGAATCTTAAATAAATTATTATATGATTGGGGTTATAAGTAAGGTAGGTGATTTTATAAGTAGAATCGTAATAAAGGCTCAGTTATTGTACGAGTACAAAAAGAATCCCACCTCAAAATTTGGTAGAATTCTTTCGTTTGGTAAATTGCAATTTGCATTTGAGAAAGGAGCTGTAATTGAAATTGGTGACAATGTTGTGTTTCGGTCTACTACAAAACATAATTTTGTTGGTATATATAAACCTGTTTCAATAGCTGTAAAATCAAATGGAACTTTAAAAATTGGGGATAATTGTGGTTTCTCGGGGACTTCTATTTTTGTAGCGAAGAAGTTGATAATTGGTAATTATTGTAATTTTGGTGGTAATACTTGTATTTGGGATAATGATTTTCATCCTCTCAATTATGAAGATAGAAGAAAACATGAGATATCGCAAATTAAAAGTGATGAAATAATTATTGGTAATGACGTCTTTGTTGGTGCTAATTCAATTGTTTTAAAAGGAGTAACTATTGGAGATCGTGCAATAATTGGTGCGGGAAGTGTTGTTACAAAGAATATTCCCGCAGATGAAGTGTGGGCTGGTAATCCGGCTAGATTTATTAAGAAAAATATTTGCTAATATGAAAATGAGTAAAACGAGTTTTTATATTTAATTCGATAATCTTAAAAAATGATATAATATATTCATCTATCTTGTATATTAGATGAGTTAAAATAATATATAACATTATGTATTTGATTGATAAATTTAAATATAATCTTAAGCGTATTAAATACAGACGTTCAAATATTCTGATATCAAATGATGTTGATTTTGAAAGTTGTATTTTTGAAGGAGGCAATGTAATTCACAGTTTTTCAAATGTGAGTTTTTCGGAAATTGGATATGGGACTTATATCGGGAAGAATTCAGATCTTATTGCTTCAAAAATAGGTAGATTTTGTTCTATTGGGAATAATGTTAAATTGGCTTTAGGTAAACATCCTTTGTCTACTTTTGTATCCACACATCCTTCATTTTTTTCATTAAGAAAGCAAGCTGGTTTTACTTATGTTGATAAAAATAAATTCGAAGAATTTAAGTATGTAGAAGAAGGAAAGGTTTTGAAGATAGGAAATGATGTGTGGATCGGTACCAATGTTACAATATTTGATGGAGTTGTTATTGGAGATGGTGCTGTTATAGGCGCTAATTCTCTTGTTGTAAGAGATGTAGAGCCTTATTCTATTAATGTTGGTTCACCTGCAAAGATAGTAAGATATAGATTTCCTCAGTCTCATATATCCTATTTGCTAAATTTTAAATGGTGGGACAAGGATCTTGATTGGATTAAGGATAATGCTGATTTATTCGAGAATATTGAAAAATTGAAATCTGTATACAAACAATGATTTGAAGAATGAGTAAACGAACAATATTATTAAATTCTACATCTGGGTTAGTTCAAACGTTGGTAACATCAGTTCTGACTTTTGTGAGTGTCCCTATTTTTATCAACAAGTTGGGTATGGAGTTTTACGGTGTTTTTGCTGTACTCTCTGTAGTGGGAAATTTAAATTTGTTAGCCAATTTGGGTTTAAACTCATCGTTGATAGTGTTTATTTCAAAACAGGGTAAAAGTAAAGAGTCTGATTATGATGTAGTCGTATCATTTGTAACTATGCTTTTTGTGTTGTCTTTCTTCTTTTTGGGTGCTCTGTATTTTGAAAAATCAATAGTTTCTGTTTTATTAGGGATACCTGATAGGTATTATTTGATATCAGTTCACTTATTTAGGTACATGCTTGCGGCGAACTCAATACTTTTTTTA
>CAZHNZ010000083.1:0-18929 GCA_964534355.1 uncultured Parabacteroides sp. | reverse complement strand
CTGTTATTATATGTTTTTTAACTTTCAGCGATGGGTTGACTGCAAGATGGGTTAATTATCCATTGACCGGTTGTTGCACTATCTCTTGCAATGATATTTTTTTTTTCAAAGCATCAATATGTTTTTGAACAGCAGATTCATTTATGCCAAGTTTTTCTGAGAGCTGTTTGCGTGAAATCTTTTTATTAATTCGTATAAAATTAAATATTTCCAGTTGTCTTTCTGTTCAAGTTGCGACTTAACTACCTATTTTATTATCAACCAATTCTTTGTTATCTGCCTCTACAATTGCCTTTGGAATGGTAATTCGTAAAAAACTATCACCAAAATGAAAGCATTCTTTGGGATAAGCTCGAAATATACGTGGAACTCCCGAACCAACTGTTCTACCATTCCCAGATCTTTGAATATCCGAATTAATTCTTTGTTTCGGGGACACGACAAGCCTTCGAAGAAATCAGCCTGTGTCATACCATCAAAAAGTCCCCCATAACTTGTTATTTCCAATCGATCAGTGAAAATTTCAAATATGGGAGGCACTTCCCGGGTATAATCATTATGTACAATGGCATTAACCACCGCCTCACGTACAGCTATCGGGAAGAATTATTTGACCAATATATTTGTAATTCTTTTCCATTCCATTCCACTTAAAGCTGAATTATGAGGTTTTAATGCATCCCAATCGGCATTTGTCAGGCCATTAACCCTGTTTCTCAGTGTCTTAAATGAGTATTGGTTGATATTTCCTTCAATAAGTCGGGAAAATGAATTTGATAATACTCTTGGAATACCTATCATCCTGAATGCCAAAGATTCTTCGTTTTCAACTCCATAGTAAACATACGATGGAATATGTGAATCCTTAATTTCATTATTATTTCCTCTGACAATTCCCTCTAAAGCACTCAAACCCCAGGATGCCTTAAATCGAATATCATTCATTTTAGTTACAAATTCATTCATCTTGTTTTCGGCATTTTCGAGACCCTGAAAAGCAGGATGTAAATTCGCTATTGTTGCCAGTTTATCTCCTTTAACCCACGAAATTATGATTTGAGCCATCAACTCAGCATTAAATGGTGCAAGTGGAGAATCTGTACCCAATTTTGTTTCTTTTAAGGCTGCTATTACGCGTATTTTGTCCGCCAGATTTTGGGAATTGTTATTATTGAATAATCGTTCTTTTGTCCAACTATCTAAATTCCCAATATTGGGATTATGGGAACATTGATTCATAACACTCAAAACGGAAGGAACTGAAAACCCTGTTTTATCAGCAAACGACATCGCCCCACCTGAATTTTTGTATTTCTCCTGAAGATGTAAATAGATAGATTTGCATACAGCTATAAACTGTTGCTTTTGCGCGTAACTATCCAATAGATAATATTCCAATGAATCTTTAAATAAATCCTCAATCTGATTAACAAAATAATGATTATCTCCAACGGTAATCAAATGTACAAAGTATTGTACAAGCGGTGCTATGGAATCAGGGTAGGTATAAATCAAATCTTTGAGTCCATTCTCATCATTCAGTTTGTTTTGAATAATATCTGCATTAATAAATAATTGAGATAAAACACTCGCTAACTCATTTGCACTTTTTTGGATAATATCTTTCGCTGTTGCTTCACTCTCTTTTGAATGAAATGGCAATATTATTTTGCCGTAATTATCCACTAAGGTTCTACCTGCACGACCAGCTATATTCCAAAAGTCATTCGATGACAAAGTGTGGTCACCTTTACGGTAATCATCAAAGAATACTGTTGATACAGGAAAATTTACCCCCTCAGAAATAGTCGTGGTAGCACAAACATAATTAATTTTCTTTTCCCGGATTAAATGTTCAACCAGCAATTTTGTTTCGTCAGACATTCCGGCATGATGAGTCGCTATTCCTTTTTCCAATACTTTCGACAGCAAAGTTGACCTACCCACTTCATCATCTATATATTTTCGGACAAGATTTATATCATCGTTTACTTCAAAATTATTTATTTTATCGTAAATAAAATTTGCACGATTATTAGCAGTACTCTTTCCTCGGCAAAGAATCAAAATTGTTTTTCCCTTTTCAGCAAAATGTTTCGTAGTGTATTCCAGAATCTTATCTTTAGTACCTGTACTTTCAAGTTCATACGGGTTAGGAGAAATTTCTTCTTCAATCGGATTCACAGTACTATATGGTGAAGCTAAAACAGAATAATGTACATTATTTAACCGGGTTGTTTTATGGCATTTAACTCCCAAAATCAGTTTCTCTGCTGGTTGCCAATCCACTTTTATAGAGTTGCCGCCGCCAAGCCATTCAGTAAGAGTATCACCTGCATTTCTTATAAACGGAGACAGCAACATGAACTTAGCGTTGGGTCTTTCTCTACGCAAAATGGCCAATAATAATTCTAATCTTGCACCTCGTTCACCATTTTGAATAGTATGTGCCTCATCTACAACAAACATAGATACATCATCCACAGTGGGGTGATTTCTTCTGATTAACAAATCGAGTTTTTCGGGTGTACAAACCAAAATATCAATGTTTGTATCGCTGTTCAAAAAGCTGTCTTCAGTCGGATCTATTTCTATAGCTGAAGAGGTTTTCTCAATCACCATATCCAACGACTCCAAATCGCTTTTCAAATCAAAATAAACCTGATTTACCAATGCGCGTGATGGAACTATATAAACAATTTTAGCATCCGGACGCAATGCTTTTGTGACGAGAATATTGAACTCAGCTAAAAGTGTCTTTCCTGCACTTGTAGGCATCTGAAGTACAGTAACGTTTGATGCAACATCCATAAAATTATCGGCAAGTGCAACACGTTGCGAGGGTAAGAGTTCCAACATCCCCAACTCTGCTTTTTTTGTACAGAGTTGCTTTATTTTGTCGGTAAATTTAGTATTTGTCCATATTGCATTTTTACACAAAGTATGCAAGCCAAATTCAAACAACCCGATTAAACTGCTAAGTCGGGGTTCGTTTTGCAATAGTTTTTTCGAAAGATCAATGTGTTGCCTGATTACAGCAGCTATTCTTTCACGGTAATTGTACCCTTCTAATATATAATTAGCTGTTTCAACAATCGCTTTTGATAAATGATACAAACCCAGCAATTGGTAAGCTTCCTGAATTTCTTCATCGGGAGCCAGTGCGTGTAAATACTTCTCTTCGTATTCCTTCTGTTCCTGTTGTAAATCGGAGATAATAGATAAAGCAATACGAATATCCTCAAAGCCATTTAATTTGCGAACCAATAAAATATATGCTTCGAGGGTTTTATTAATTAGCCTGTATTTCCAACCGGTTTGATTTGTCTGTGGAATTGAAAATTCTTTTAAATCAATTCTAATACTTATCAATTTATCGGATTTGAGTGCAAGTACAGCTAAATAAAAATAATATAGCGTGGCACTGTTCACCTCATCAATACCCATTACCAAAGTAAATGACTCCAATGATGATTCGTTTTTTATATCGATGGATTTAAGTAGCTTGTAAGTGGATTGTGCAGCATTAACCACGTTATTATCTACTTGATTTTCCAAAAATACGCTATTAATAAGATAAAAAGCAAGTCGCAACGCATCTGCTGCATCCGCACCCGATTCCACTGAATCATGCAGTTGACGCAGAATGTACTGCTGTTCACTCTTTTCCAAAAGCGAAACAATAGTTGCCTCATTTAATATCGAATTCAACAGTTCGCGCATAGTTTTAATTAATCGGCAATAAGCTCCTGTACTTTTTCATAAAATAACCCTACTGTTTCCTGTATGGTTTTGTTTTGAAACGATAAAACTGAAAAATGAATTTCACCTGGTTCAAATTCAACAGCATTTGTTTCCATTTTCCCAAAATCTGTCCGTTCGTTTACACAGTCATAATCGCGTATCAGTGTACAACCGTAAGTAATGCTGTATTTATCATCAATGCCAAGAGACATGTTCACTATGGCAAAACCAAGCATTGTTGCATCCTTCCCATTCAATCTTCGTGCAAAGTCGGTTAATCTTTGTACCACAACAGGCAAATTATCATGATAGTGTTTTTGTGTTTTATAAATTGAATCAGCTGTAGTATCAACAACTGCGGGAGGTGATTGTTTTGATTCCGATACTTTTGCCTCACCGAGCAGAATATCTATTTTCCCGTCGTTCTGTTTATATCCAATGGCATCTAATCCTCTGCCTGGCATATCTGCCCGCTCTCTGAAAGTAATGTTTTTTAGAGGAATAATAAAGCGCTCGCCATCAGGTAGTTTTTCTTCAAAGTAATAGGTCATAAGCAATTCGCCTAAATCACTTCGATAAATATCACTCAAAACATGAGGTTGAATACCCTGCTCTCTGTTTTTGTCGATTGCTACGGCGTGTTTCTTAACAATATTGCGAAGAACTTCTGTGTCAAAACCCAAATTTTCGAACAATGCACCCTGATTTAATGTGGTATAATCAAAAACAGTTTGTGAACGTTGTTCCAGATATCGTTCCGCAAATTTTTGAATAAAAGGGTCGGTTACTGGTACATTTGTTTTATGGTGAACGTGCATAGAGTTTAGATTTAATTTACAAAAATACAAATAATAATTCTTTTGTACAAAGTACCATCAAAAAAGGATTATTCAAATTCTTGGAATGTTATATTATTTCCAAAAAATAGATCTTTATTTGAATTCTCAAACCAAAAATCTAACAGATTTATTGAATTTAGTTTTCTACTGTTGCCAATTTTGAAAGAAGCAATTCTTTCAGTTCTGTCAAAAGTTTATTTTCTTGCTTATGAATTTCAATATTCTTGGTAATCATATTATTAATTTTTTGAAATGCATCAAGCACATTCATATCTGGTGATAATATTTTGTAAGCTGAAATATCTGATACTGTTAATTAACCTTGTGCAGATCCAGAACCCTCATAACTAAACTTTTTGATAGTTTCATATATGTTATCCAAATGCTTACTTATAGCAGGTACATTCACGCCAAACAACTGAGCGATTGACTTTTGTGCAAGCCACACCGTTTCGTTATTCAGTATCACCTCTACCTTCACATTCCCTTTGGGCGATGTATAAAGCAGAAAATCAGTCAATTGATTTTTTCTTCTTCGTTATCCCACATTTCTCTATAAAAATTAATATGTTTGGCTGTGGCAAGCGGGTCAATACAGTAATAATAACGGCATAACCTTTTGAATACCTTTAAAACCTCTTTGTTAAAAGCAACTTCGCTAAGCGCATCCAACGTGTGCTCAATCCTGTCAATATCCTTACTTTCAGAAATAATAATGTTTTCTGCTTCGGGTTTCCAGTATGCGAGTGTCTCCTTTACAACTTCTTTCTGTATATTGACGAGGCTTTTAGCTAGTTCGTGTAAATCTTTCTCCATTATTTTCCCTTAACTATTTTTTTATTGGCTTCTAACTGTAAACTTCGACTGCCAAAGTTAATCAATAAACCTATTTGCATTTTGTAGGCTTCCAGATAATTGATAGCTTGTGAAATGTACATCTTCCGGTTGAATGCAACCTATTATCTTAGCAGTCAATTCGCTTTCCGGATACTTATCCCAATTTATGCTTTTTTCGCCATTCATAAACTTTATTTTCTTATGTTCTTCTTTGACTTTGATTCCGACTATTTAATCAATTGATTATCATAGTTCAGACACTTGTATATTCCTTCTTCGACGGAATCACACCCCGTACACCTCCCAACGGATTGTCCACATCGCCCTTGTAGCGGGGAATGATGTGAATGTGTACATGATAAACGCTTTGACCAGCCGAATCGCCCACATTTATTCCCACATTGAATCCGTCCGGATTATACCGTTTCTGAAGAATCGATTTGCACCTGTTTACAAGCAACCACAAAGCCCTCTGTTCGTGTACCGATAATTCGAAATAGTCGGCCACATGGCGTTTCGGAATTACGAGCGTATGACCCGGATTGACAGGGTAAATATCCAAAAACGAAACAGCAGTAGCTGTCTCACTTATCAACTCCACCGAGTCCGATAAATTGCAAAACGGACATTGCTCCCGATTATTCTTTATCCGGGTAATGCTATTAAAATGCTGATATTCATATATCTCGCAATTTTCATTTGCAAAAATACTCTTGAAAGGCAGTATTACATTGCTTTGGTAAGTGGATTGCTTATGCACGTAGTGAGTTCGGAATCCTTCGCTCTTTAAATCGCGTCTGACAGCAAAATAGGCCTTTCCGGAAGCTTTAAGCAGCTCCGAAACCGACATCAACACCTCTGCTTGTTCATTCGGTTCCAATACATTCAATACATAGTTGCAAATGATTGTGTCAAATCGTTTTTCGGGATATTGCGGCCTGTAATAGTTGTCGTATCCCACAATATAATATCCTTCGCCAGCCAGACTATCTGTATCAAAGCCAAAGCCACACCCAAAATCAAGTATTTCACCTGTTAACACTCCTCTCTCTTTCAGCCAACGGGTGGGAAAGGATATCGCACTCCTTTCTATGGCAGTCAGATGCGGATTGTTTTTTATCTTTTTCATATGAATATTTATTTTTGCCAATACCTGAAACCCATATTCTCAGCTATTTGCAATAACGGAGAAACTGCCCGTTTGTAGATGTCATAAAAATCGTCATCAGAAAGATGTATCAACTCCGGAACAGAATGGTACAGCGTGAGATAATCTTCCAGAATGCTATTGTTTGGGTTATTGGGATAAATGGTTTCGATTGCCTTTTTGTGCATTAGAGCAAATGGTCGCAGGTAGATTTCCATTGCCGGCAGGTTGTTGCTTTTCGAAGAGTTGATGACCGGGTCTGCAGGCAACAGGTTCCACAACAGATTGTGAGAAACAAAGCTCCACGGAACAAAATGATCCAGATCGTATCCCTTCTTCTGCAATTCCTTGCCGGTATAAATACAGGATATGGATCCCTGCATGTCTATGTATGAATCCCAAAATTTTCGTTGCTTCAGAAGCGAATCGCGTTGAATTGGCTTCACCAGTTTCGATGAAAGATCCGGTACATTGGGATTTCTTTTTTGCAGAAAAAGAGTCAGGTTCCAAAACGTATAATCGTGCAAAATGGCGTAATTATCTCTCAGATAATCCATCCAGTGGGCATTTACCACAATCTCCTCTCCTATTATCGCATATATGCAATTGTTTGAATATGTTTGCGATAGCGTTACAACCTCAGCATCGGAACAACCCGGAAACCACGGAGATAAAAACCGATAGGGAACATTCAGCGTAAACACACGCAATAGATTTTTAATAGCAGCATTATCCAGATTGCTGATAATCTGTTTCTTAATGAAACTTTTTTGTGCATCTACAGGAATAGATAACTCCTGTTGCAAAAGAATAATCTGATTGTATAAAGAATCGGACTTGCCAAACGACAATCGGAAATAGTGTATCGGATACCACGCTTAGGCAATCATCCCGACAATAATCTCCCAAAACGAAATCCGGCTTCGCTGCTCCCTGACCACAATATCCAGTACAGACGCAAACCAGTAATATTTGTAGGTTGCTACCGTATGGTTGAATATTTGACCTATCAGACGATATTCGGGATTGTCAAAAGAAGGTTTTTGCATTGGCTATTTATTTATAAGATTCCCTTTATAATTTTCACCACAATATTACAAATAAATATTTAAAGAGAGTACAATATATTCGGAATATTATTGACATTGGATGGTATTTCCCCGCAAAAGTAATGCAATCAAATGACAGCTTATGTCACAAGTCATTATTTATTTGCGAATATCACTTATGAAACCCTTGTGTTATCTTTATTTTTGTGTCAGAGAATAGGCTGCAATTGCGTTCTGATTCATCATTCGTAGTCAAAAATGGTATGGAAACGTATTTTTACCGGGGTTGAGAGTCTATCGTTGCAATAATTAAGAGAAATGGAACAGGCTTATAACCGGCGTGTCACCAGAATTTTATCGATACGTTGACCATCTTTATCCACAATTTCGAGTGTGTAGTTTTCGTAGGGAATCACCTCTCCCACATTGGGCAGGCGGTTGATAGTGTGAATGATAAGTCCGGCCACGGTGGTAAATTTATCCTGCATATTGTCGTCAGTGGTCAGGTCAAAATAGCGCAGAAACTCAATGACAGAATATTGTCCGTCCACCAGCCAGCTATTGTCGTCTCTCTGCCATATCTGGTATTCGTCCTGCTCAATTTCGGAAACATCTCCCACAAGAGCATCCACCACATCGTCCATGGTGACAATACCCTGTGTGGTACCGTATTCATCCACCACAATACCGTAGTGCACCTGCTCTTTTTTAAACAGTTCCAGTACCTTGTAGGCATAGGTGCTTTCGTTGAAAAAGAGCGGTTCTTTGATGAAGTTTTTGAGATCGAAGTCGCGCTCAATATCGGGCACGAAAAGGTCTTTGAGCAACACAATACCGATGGTATTATCTATATCGTTGTTTCGGCAAACAGGATAAGCCGAGTGCTTCTCATCGTTGATTTTCTTCCGGATTGTATCCCAGCTATCGGCCGTATCGAAAAAGACAATATCGCTGCGGTGGGTAAAGAGAGTATTTACTTTGCGGTCGCCAAGCTCAAACACCCGCTCTACAATGCTCTGTTCGATATCCTGAATTTCGCCACCTTCGGCACTCTCTTTGATAATCGACTTGATCTCCTCTTCCGACACTTTACTTTCGGAAGTTCGGTGTATGCCTAGTAGTTTCAATATCAGATCGTTGGTGGTAGTGAGCAGCCAGACAAAGGGAGATGTAACGACAGATAGCACATGCATCGGTTTGGCCAGCAGGATGGCAATGGGTTCGGGGAAGGTCATTCCCAACCGTTTGGGTAGCAATTCACCCAAAACAATAGAGAGATAGGTGACAAAAATAACCACAATAGCCACGCTCAAATCGTCGCTGTAGGGCAATAAAAGATCAAATTGCGACAAAAAAACGGCTACATCATGCGTCAGATTTTCACCACTATACACCCCCAGCAAAATGCCGATGAGAGTGATTCCTATTTGTACGGTAGAGAGAAAACGGGTTGGATTTTCGGAGAGTTCGAGAGCTGTTTTGGCTCCTTTGCTGCCTTTTCTTTTGGCATTTTCGAGTTTGAATTTCCGGGAAGAGACCAACGACATTTCCGACATCGAAAAAACGCCGTTTAAAATAACTAACGATATAATAATAATAATTTCCATTGTGATAAAAGTACGTATAAAAGCGCCACAACATGAATCGGGCGATGAAGAAACGCAAATATAGCCAAAAAAGGCGATATACGGGTTATCAGTTACTTAACTTTGCGGTTTTTGAGCCAAAGTTGCACAGAGTTAACTGTATTTTGCCAAAGCACATAGGTGCCCGGTGCGACAGACGAGATGGGATCGAGATAGGTTTGAGCCATCCAGATAGACAGTACCGTATTTTTTTGCCCCAGACTCTGGCCACCGGTGATGGTGCTACCGTAGCGCGCACCAATGCGCCTGCCCAGTAAAAACTGACCCAGACAGATGAGTAACGAAACCAGCGCCAGCCACAAATCGGTGTGATAGTACGAGGTCGGTTGAGCCCGAATAAAAGAGATTGTTTTGGCCACAACAATGGTGAGCGAAACGGCCCACAGATAGAACGAGACAGATTGATGCTTCTTCACCAGTGCATGAAACGGGGGTAACACCCTCTCTGCGATTTGTGCCAGCAGGAAAGGCAGAAAAAGCAACGGAAATATTCCTTTGATAATGTAGAAAAAAGAGTCGGAAAACGACACATTATGATGTGCGCCCACCAAAGAGAAGAGCACCGGTGCAAAGATGGCCACACTCAGGTTGCTCAGGAAACTGTATGCGGTGAGCGATGCCACATCTCCCCCCAACATGCCGGTGATAACAGCTGCCGAGATGGCAGTGGGGGCAAGTACACAGATCATGGCGCCCTGCGCCACCACCGGATTGAGCCACGCCAGAGCGCCAAATATAAGCGAACTACCCACCATCTGTATGGCCAATAGCCAGAAATGCAGGCGTGTAAAACGAATTTCGCGAATCGAAATTTTGCAATAGGTAATAAAAAGCATTACCGAAATCAGATAAGGAATAATGACGGCAAACTGCGTCAAAAAGGAGTAAAAAAAGAAGCCCACGCACAAAGCAATGGGCAACATCCACGAGTTAATACGTCGAATCATACATTTTATTCAATCTTAAGAGCCACATTGTGCTCCTGCGCAATACGTCGCATATTAATCAAAGCATAGCGCATACGCCCGAGAGCCGTATTGATGCTAACGCCGGTATATTCGGCTATCTCTTTGAAACTTAAATCTTTATAGTACCTCAATACCAATACTTCGCGCTGGTTTTTAGGCAAACTACGAATTATTTTTCGTAAATCAGAATGTATCTGCAACTGCACAAGTTCATCTTCGATAGTACCTTCGCTGAGCTTGCTGTTGTTGAGCACACCATTATCCTCGCAGGAAACAGAATTTTCTTCCTTATCCTGTCTGAAAGAATCGATAATCAGATTGTGTGCTATTCGCGATATCCAGGCCACAAACTTGCCATTTTCGGAATACCGTCCCTGTTTGATGGTTACTATGGCCTTCATGAAAGTCTCCTGAAAGATATCATCAGCCAGGTCTTTATCACGTACGGTATAGTAAATATTGGAATAAATTTTTGTTTTATGGCGGGTCAACAGCACATCAAACGCTTTATTATCTCCATTTGCAAAGGCTAAAACCAATTGTTCGTCCGTTTGCTTAGTTATTTTCTCCATGTCAGTAGAATTTAAATTTGGAGTTAGCGTCTCATCATAGGCAATTATTATTTTTTAATATGTGTTTGTAAATAAATTATAGTGCAAATAAAGGGCTTTTTTTCGGAAAATAAAAGAGTATTTGATAAATAATCAGATTAAAATATTGTTAAATATTGGCTTCTATACGCAACTGCCAGACATTAATGAATCAACAATCAGATTATCAAATGATTAAAATATTGATAAAGTTATGTAGTATTTTAATAATTTCCAAATTCAGAATACGATTTAAGTGCATCGGCTACAACAAAAGTACTACCACCTATAAAAATCAGATCGTTGGCAGATGCATTGTTGCGAGCCTGAGCAATGGCTTTTGCCACATCCGGAAAGGTGTCTCCTTTCAGATTATAAACAATTGCCTTTTGGCAAAGTTCATCCCCGGGCAAGGCTCTCGGGATATCGGCACGTGTAAAATAATAATGGGCATGTTTGGGCAATAGTGCCAGTATTTTGTTGATATCCTTGTCGTTGACCACACCAAAAACCACATGAAGTTTTTCGTATTGCTGTTGAGACAACTGTTTCACGATATACTCAATACCCGCTTCATTGTGTCCGGTATCGCAAATAATGCGTGGAGAATTCCCCAGAATTTGCCAGCGACCACAAAGTCCGGTCAACTGCACCACCCGATCAAATCCGTTTACTACAGCCTCATTGTCAATACGATAGCCCAATTGAATCAACACTTCGATTGTTTTGAGAATCGTTGCTGCGTTTTTCTCCTGACAATACCCGCCCAATTCGCCTCTGAAACTACCAAAACGGCCGGTTTGGTAAAACCATCCTCCATCATTTCCCGTCACTGCCGAAAGTATTGGATTTTCATCCTCTGTAAAAACGATAGATGCATTCTCCTGTTTGGCCTTTTCGACGAAAACTGAGCGAATCTCCTCGCCGGCCTCCCCTACTACAACCGGCACACCGGGCTTAATGATTCCGGCCTTTTCTGCAGCTATTTTCGGCAATGTATCTCCCAAAAACTGAACATGATCGAAGCTGATGTTGGTAATCACGGATACATCCGGACGGATAATGTTGGTGCTATCCAGCCGGCCACCCAGGCCTACTTCAATCACCGCTACATCTACCTCAGAATCGGCAAAATAGCAAAAAGCCATCATCATGGTCAGCTCGAAAAACGAAGGACTAAGTGCTTCGGTGAACTCTCTGTGGCGCTCCACAAAGTTGGTTACATACTCTTTACCGATCATCTCACCATTAACCCTAATCCGCTCTCTGAAATCGGTGAGGTGGGGCGATGTATAGAGCCCCACTTTGTAGCCGGCCGACTGCAATATAGCCGAAAGGGTGTGCGATGTAGAGCCTTTACCGTTGGTGCCTCCCACGTGAATTGTTTTGTATTTCCGGTGAGGAAAATCGAGATATCTATCCAGTGCCAGACTATTATCCAGTCCTTCTTTGTATGCCGAAGAGCCCAACCTTTGGTACATGGGCAAACGCGAATAGAGATAGTCCAGTGTTTCGTTGTAATTCATAAAAAAAAGAGTGAATAGGAGTTGTTATTCTCAAAAATATGTATTAATTTTATCAGGTCGATTCTTATCTTTATTATAAAGATCACTGTCGACAAATAATTTACAAATATCAACATTTAAATCGAAATATCATGGGAGCAAAGAAGAATTTTGTGCTGGATACCAATGTTATTCTGCACGACTACAAGTGTCTCGAGAATTTTCAGGATAATGATGTTTATATTCCGATAGTAGTGTTGGAGGAGCTGGATAAGTTTAAGAAAGGCTCGGAGCAGATCAACTTCAATGCGCGTGAGTTTGTACGTCAGCTCGACAGCTTAACTGACAACGACCTGTTTAAGAAAGGTGCCGATTTGGGTTCGGGGCTGGGAAAACTCTTTATTATTGTCAATGAAACGCCCGAACCCGAAGTGGCAGAGGTATTTCAGGAGCGCATACCGGATCATAAGATTCTATCCTGCGCCATATCGCTGATGAAGAAAAGCAAAGCACGGCAGACTATACTGATTACCAAAGATATAAATCTGCGCATGAAGGCCAGAGCGCTGGGAATTCCAACCGAAGACTACATCAACGACAAGGTAATCAATGTAGATATTTTTGAAAAAGAACAGCAGGTTTTTACCGATATTCAACCCGAACTGATAGACCGTATTTATGGTAGTAAAGAGGGCATTCCGGTGTCTGATTTCGAATTCGGCCATCTGCTTCAACCCAACGAATGCTTTATTATGCAGAGTATTCGCTCTTCGGTATTGGTGCGATTCAATCCGTTTAGCCGCATGATTACCAAAATAAAGAAGGAGAAACAATACGGCATTGAGCCGCGTAATGCTGAGCAGAGTTTTGCATTTGAAGTGCTGAGCGATCCGGACATCAAACTCGTGGCTATAACCGGAAAAGCGGGTACCGGCAAAACACTGCTGGCTCTGGCTTCGGCCCTGAAGCAACATCAGGACTACAAGCAGATACTTCTCGCCCGCCCTATTGTGGCGTTGGCCAACAAAGATCTGGGTTTTTTGCCGGGAGATGAAAAGCAAAAGGTAGCACCCTATATGCAGCCTTTGTTCGATAATTTGTCTGTCATTAAGCATCAGTTTCTGCCCTCATCTCCGGATTTTCGCATCATAGAGGATATGTTATCGAATGATCAACTGGTGATTGAGGCCCTTGCGTTTATCCGTGGCCGCAGTTTGTCCGAGACCTATTTCATCATTGATGAGGCGCAAAATCTGACACCACACGAAGTAAAAACAATTATTACCCGTGCGGGTGAAGGCACCAAAATGGTGTTGACCGGTGATATTCAGCAAATTGACTCACCTTATCTCGATGCCGAGTCAAACGGCCTGGCCTATATGATTGATAAGATGAAGGGGCAGGATTTGTTTGCACATGTCAATCTGCTGAAAGGCGAGCGTAGTCGTTTGTCGGAGTTGGCGAGCAATCTATTGTAAAACAAGAATGAGTAAAAATAATGTATTCAAAAGAAGAATTAAAGAATTTAAAAAGTGAGTTTTGGGAGAGTTTTTCTGCTTTTTGTGAAGTGCAGCCTATGTTGCGGGGTCGAAAAAAGATGTGGATGCTGTACGACACAAAAGTGCGGGGCGTGGAGCTAAAATTCGAAGTTTCGCGCAAACATGCAGCGGTGTTAATCGAGCTGAATCACAAAGATGAAAGCACCCGACTCGAGATGTTTGAGCGGTTGGGATGGCACAAAGAGACTATCGAGCGGGGATTTGAGGGGAATAATCTGACCTGGGAACTTGTCTGTACCACCGATTCGGGAAAAGAGGTTTCGCAAATATACCTGACCAAAGAGGGAATAAATTTCCATAAAAGGTCTGACTGGGGTGAGTATTTCCGGTTTATGGCCGACAATATGTATAAACTCGAATCAAATTTCGATGAGATTCGCGACTATCTGATAGAGTAAAAAAAGACGAACTGCACAAATCCGTATACTTGAATAACGGAAAATGGGCAGTTCGTCTTTGTATTTATCTGATCGCAATGGATTCAATTTCTACCAGCGCACCTTTGGGTAAACCCTTGACAGCTATGGTAGAACGAGCCGGGCAAACTGACTCAAATTGCGAAGCATATACCTCATTCATATCGGCAAAGAGGCTCATATCTGCCAGAAAAACAGTTGTTTTCACCAGATCATTCAGCTCATATCCGGCTTCAGACAGAATAGCACGGATGTTATTAAAAACCTGTATCGTTTGCGATTTTACATCATCGCCGGCCAGTTCGCCGGTTTTAGGGTCGACAGGAATCTGTCCCGATACAAAAAGCATATTGCCCGTGTCTATTGCCTGACTGTAAGGCCCGATAGCCGCAGGTGCCTGATTTGTACTGATTACTTTTTTCATCTGATTTTACATTTTAAATAGATAAGAAAACTTACACTAATCCATCTCTCTGACGAATGACCTCGTAGATCAATACGCCGGCTGCTACCGACACATTCAACGAGGCAATGTTTCCTTTTTGAGGAATAGAAACCTGTTCGTCGCAATATTTGAGATGTTCGCGGGCCACACCCGTATCTTCGGCACCCATCACCAATGCCACCGGCATGGTAAAATCGGCTTGCGTGTAGTTGATGGTCGATTTCTCAGAAGCCGCAACCAGCTTAAAGCCGCTGTTTTTGAGGTAATACAGAGATTCGCTGACAGATCTTTCGCGACAAACCGGAATATGCAACAGGGCGCCGGCAGAAGTCTTGACAGCATCGCCCCCCACAGAGACGCTACCGCGCTCCGGAATCACAATGGCATCAACCCCGCCACATTCGCAGGTACGGGCTATTGCGCCAAAATTGCGCACATCAGTAATGCCGTCCAACACAACGATAAACGGATTTTTACCCTCTTCGAACAGGGCCGGAACCACATGCTCCAGGCGGCTGTACGAAATAGCCGACAAAAATGCAATCACACCCTGATGATTTTTCATCGTAATGCGATTGATTTTTTCGATCGGCACACGCTGTACCACCATGCCTTTTCCGCGCAATGCATCGAAAAGCTGTTTGGACAGGTCGCTTTGTAAATCGCGGCTAACCAGTATTTTGTCTATTTCTGTTCCGGCTTCGAGAGCCTCAATAACGGCACGAATGCCAAAAATCATTTCGCTTTTTTCCATTGATTTATTAATTCTTGCGCATTCAAAAGAGCAGCTTGTGTCAATTCTGCTCCGCTCAGCATTCGCGCTACCTCTGCTGTGCGTTCTTCCTGTTTCAGTTCTCTGAGACGTGTATAGGTCGATTCGTTTAAATCCTCTTTGTAAACCCGGTAATGTTGTTCGCCTTTTGAGGCAATTTGTGGTAAATGTGTGATGCTGATAACCTGCATATTTTTCGACATTTCCCACATGATAACGCCCATTTTATCGGCTATTTCGCCCGACACACCTGTATCTATTTCATCAAAAATAATGGTGGGCAGTCCGCCTGCATTGGCAATCATTGCCTTGATGCAGAGCATAAGACGGGATATTTCGCCACCCGATGCAATTTCAGATACCGGCTGCATGGCCGTATTCTTATTGGCCGAAAAATAAAACCAGACAGCCTCTGCGCCAAACTCGTCGGGTTGAGTTTTGGGCTCGAAGCGCAATTCTATTTTGGCATTCGGGATACCCAGAATGGCCACCCGCTCTGCCAGTTGTGCCGCAATGGCTTTGGATGCTTTCCGACGACTTTCTGTCAGTTTTTCGGCCAGCTGAGTCACTATTTGTTGTTTCTCCTCCAGTTTTTCCTGAATGATATGCAACTCCTCATCAGACGATTCTATACCGGTGAGGCGCTCCTCCAGTTCTGTCTGTATCGTGAGTAGCTCAGCAATTGATTTCACCCGATGCTTCTGTTGCAACGAATAAATCAGGCTCAGACGCCCCTCTACCTGCAACTGTTTTTGTGGATTGTATTCTATATTTTCGGATGCCGACTCAATTTCGGCGGCAATATCTTTGAGGTCTATGTAGTTCGATTCCAGCCTTTTGTGCCAGTCGGTAGCCTCTGCATAAATGCGCGAAACCTGATTCAGCGTATGCAGAATATCCCGCACACCATCCAGAATAGCTCCCTCGCCGTCGGACAAGGCACCATTCACCCGAAACAGGTTCGTCTTAATCTCTTCGGCATGGCTCAATGTATTCAGTTCGTTTTCGAGTGCGGGCTGTTCATCTTCCACCAACCGGGCATCGCTCAACTGATCGTACTGAAAACGAACATAGTCGGCCTCCTCTTTGTCTTTGTTGATGCGGGCAGTCACCTCTTTGAGCGCAGCTTTGTATTTCCGGAAGAGGGAAAACTCCTTTCGGTAATTCTCCAGCAAGGTTTTGTTATTGGCCAGAATATCGACCACCCGAAGCTGAAAAGAGGCATCCGACAGCAGCAGATTTTGGTGCTGAGAATGTATATCTATAAGCATACAGCCCAACTCTTTGAGTGTATTGAGGCCAACCGGTGTATCGTTGATAAAGGCTCTCGACTTGCCGGTAATGGTCAACTCGCGACGCATCAGGCAGTTTTCGGCATCGTATTCGATATCGTTTTTTTCGAAAAACTCCTTCAAACCATATTCCGATACATCAAAACAACCCTCAATGACGCATTTACTCTCATCTTTTTTTATCGTTTTGCTATCTGCCCGTTGGCCCAGAATAAGCGACAATGCCCCCAGGATAATCGATTTCCCGGCACCGGTTTCACCCGAGATCACAGAGAAGCCGCTCCGGAAGTCCACTTCCAGCTTATCTATTAAAGCAAAATTCTGAATATATAATGTTTTCAACATACGATACAAAGACTATCTGCGCAGCGATTCGTAACGACTCGACTGAGCCGGAAAAACCCCCGACATGATTTTATAAACACTCTCTTTTTCGGTGGTTGAACCTTTTGAGAAGATATCATTCACTTCATCTATTTTGGCATCGGCAAAAATGGGCAACAAAACAGTGTTGGGCTTTACGTCGTACACCGTTTTGAGCAAAGCCAGAGTTTCGGCTATTTTTGCTCTCGATTTGTCGGGATTTACAGACATCTCATCCAGTCCCAACCGGTGATAGGTGTAATACATCAACCGGAAATCTTTCAATGTTTCATCTCTGAACGACGAGATAATTCCGTGTCTGTTTTTGGGGCTTTCGAACGCCTTCCAGCCACTCTCCATATTCGATTGAGCCAGATTCATAATTTGCTCTGCCTGAGCAAAAAACGGCGTTCCACCCAACGGCGAAAAGCTATCCGAATCGAGACCCAGAATAAGATAAGCGTAAAACGCCATGGTGGCGGTCAGATTGCCTTCGAAGCGGTTTTCGGCCATTTGCAGTTGCTCAAATTCCACATAATTGAAGTCAAAAGAGACATCTCTGAAATTGAGTAATGTAGTCGAGTAAATCGAGTTGTAGACCGGTCTGCGGGCCTGAATCTGCAATTCGCCCTTGAAGCGGTTGGTACCGCTCTCTTCGTTGATCGTAATCACAAAACTACACTCTATTTTTTCGACCGGCGAGAATTTGGCAGAAGTCCATTTCCGGCTATTCATAAACTCGGTCAGCGAATTTTGCAATGTTTTGAATATCTGTTTGTTGGTGCCCTGAATCTTATCAGAATTCACCTGAATCCGGCAGTTTAATTCCTGAGCAAATGAGAGCTGCGCCCCCAAAAGCATGATCAGAAAAAGAAAAAGTATTCGAGCTGATTTTTTCATTGTTTGCCTGTTTTGATGTTCATGTTAACGCTCAGAGGATGCTTGCATTATGAATTGTGCATTACGAATTATTATACATATTAATTCAAAACGCAAAAAACCAGATTTTATTTGTTTCGAAGATAATCGGACAGTTTCTGAACTATATCAGATGCAACCGCTTTTTTATTTTTCAACTCAAAACCGGTTATAGTGCCATTTTGCTCAATAATAGAGATTTTGTTGGTGTCGTGTCTGAAACCGGCCCCCTGCTCATTGAGTGAATTTAAAACAATGAAATCCAGATTTTTTCTTTGTAGTTTGGACTGCGCATTCTCCATTTCGTTGTTGGTTTCGAGTGCAAAACCCACCAACACCTGATTATCGGTTTTAAGTGTGCCCAGTTTAGCCGCAATATCAGTAGTCGGTTTCAGGCGGATAACCAAATCATCTTTTTCCCGTTTGATTTTCGCGGTGGCCGTAGATTCGGGCGTAAAGTCGGCCACAGCTGCGCACAATATGGCAGCATCGGCACCGGCAAAAGCATTGATTGCCGCAGCACTCATTTCGGCCGCAGACTCTACATCAATCCGGGTAATTCGGGTCTTTGAGCAGGCAATATCAACCGGGCCCGCTACCAAGGTAACCTCTGCCCCCCGTGCCGCACACTCTTCGGCCAGCGCAAAACCCATTTTGCCGGAAGAATAGTTTCCGATAAAACGCACAGGATCAATCTTTTCGTAAGTTGGACCGGCCGTGATAACAATTCGTTTACCGGCCATTTCGTTGCTTTGGGAAAAATAATCCTCCAATACCTGCACAATCTCTTCGGGCTCAGCCATTCTACCTTTTCCTTCCAGTCCGCTTGCCAATTCGCC
>CAZHNZ010000082.1:0-19054 GCA_964534355.1 uncultured Parabacteroides sp. | reverse complement strand
TTAAAAGATAAGAAACACAGACATTGTACTGCTCTGTAACAAAAAAAGCACGCCCTGCATAAAACAAGGCGTGCTCAATATTTGTGAGAAAAACTCTATTAACGGATTGGCTTAATCAGGAAGTTGAATTCATAATCCTGATATTTCACCTGATATTCGCTACGTGGTGTAGCACCCCAACTGTTGACACAACCCATACCCATTTGCACTTTGTCGATGCAGAGATTGGTGTAGTTTACCGGTGCCACTTCGGGTGAGTGGCGCTGATCTTTTACATCACCATCGTCGAGAGAGTCGATGCTGTAGTTGAGTGCAGAAGCTGAGAAAGGTGCTTCGGCCACAAATTCAAGACCTTTGTTGGAGATGCTGAGCTGTTTCCACCAGCGGATATCGGTTTTGGTACCGGTCTCCTGTGGGCGGATGTATGAATAGAACTGCTCGGCTACGCTCTGATTGAAAATGCCCAGGAAAGTAGCATTGTTGCGGTCTATGTAGTTTTCTACAGGACCACGTCCGTAGTACTCGATGCGGTCGAACACCTTCGGCATCTGCATTTGCATACCGAAGCGGAACATATTGGCCACTTTGGCGCCTTTATCTGCGGTCATTTTCTGAGACACTTTCACCACACCTTCGTTGTTGATCAGGTAAGTAAGGAACAGTTTGGCCGAAACCTCTTTCAGTTCGTATTCGGCTTTTACCTCAACCAGATCGTTAGCCATTCTGGCATTCAGGTTTTTGAGTGTAATGCCGGGATTGCGCCATACTTTGTAGCTCATTTGCAATTTGGCACCCATGTCGTTATCCGTTGGGGCACGCCAGAAGTTGGGCGAAAGCACGCCGTCTTTGGCCATCAACTCTGTATCACCTACTTTGAAACGCTCGATATATCCCGATTTTTTGTTGAAATCGATCAGGAAATCTACCCCGCGAACAGAGATTGACTTCTGATTGCTGTTGAGAATTTCAGGTGTTGCAATGGTGCTGTTTTTGTCGGGTTTGGCATTCGCAATGTCAATAGCTGCCGCTTTGTAAGGCTGTATGGCCATTTGGTTCGAAGCAACCGTGAAGCCGGCGGGCAGAAGCATCTCTGCATTTTTGAGGCGAAAAGCTACGTTGAGCAACAGCTCGGCATTGGCATCCACACCTGCAACTGAGTAATCGAGTTTAAGCTCTGCTTTTTGTTGCGGCTCTATTTTGATGGAATTCACCACACCCGACTGTACCGTTTTGCCATTGGCCAGCAATTGCCACTCCATGTAGTAGGCATCGGTATTGCGGAAGCAATTTTCGTTGTACACCGAAACCAGACCTTTGGCGAGATCGACCGGGGTTGTCCAGATAGATTGGTAATAAAAGCCTACCTCGTAAGCATGGGGGTTGTATTTGCGGTCGGGGCTGATAATACCGTTGTTACAGAAATTTCTGTCTTCGTTGCTATCGTACTTGTTGAAGTCTCCGGCATAGCCATACACTTCTACACCATCGGCTGTTTTGTGGCGCAGAGACTGATCTACAAAGTCCCAGATAAAGCCACCCTGATACTGCGGATTGCTGCGGATAATGTCCCAGTACTCTTTGAATCCACCCTGAGAATTACCCATTGCGTGAGCATATTCACACTGAATAAGCGGTTTGGCAGGATTGCCTTTGGCATACTTGATACAATCTTCGTAACCCAGATACATCGGGCAGAAAATATCGGTAGATTTTCCTTTGCCGGCTTGCTCATACTGAACGGGGCGGCTCGGGTCTGTTTTCTTGATCCAATCGTAGCAGGCATCGAAATTGACACCGGCACCGGCCTCGTTACCGAGCGACCAGATAATGACAGATGGGTGATTCCAGTTGCGCTCTACATTGCGTTGGTTGCGCTCCATGTGTGCCAGGGCAAACTGCGGATCTTTCGCCAGCGATTTATCGCCCCAGTTGAGACCGTGCGACTCCACATTGGCTTCGGCCACCACATACAATCCGTATTCGTCGCATAGGTCGTACCAGATGTTATCATCCGGATAATGGCAGGTACGCACGGCATTTACATTGAGCTCCTTCATGATGCGGATATCCTGTATCATGCGTTCGCGGCTGACGTAATATCCTCTGTCGGGATCCATCTCGTGACGGTTTACCCCTTTTACCAGAACAGCTTTTCCGTTGACAAGCAACTGAGCATCTTTGATTTCAATTTTGCGGAAGCCCACTTTTTGCGGGATAACCTCGATTACTTTGCCCGACTTATCTTTCAGCGTAGCAAAAAGCGTATAAAGCGCAGGTGATTCGGCACTCCACTTCATCGGATTTTTGACAGAGATCACAGTTTTTCCGCTACCTGACTGCTCAGCAGTGGCCACGGTGGTGTTCTTTTGTACCAGTTCGTACACCACCTTCGCTCCTGAACCCGATACAGTTGTATTGATTTCGAGTTTTCCGTCGGTGTAGTTGTTCACCAAATCGGGGGTAATCTGTATATCACTTATTTTCTGAGCGTTGCGGGTATAGAGGTAGCAATCGCGACCAACACCCGACAGACGCAGGAAGTCCTGATCTTCGAGGTAAGAGCCATCGCTCCATCGGAACACCTGAAACGCGATCAGATTCTTTCCTTTTACCAGGTATTTGGTAATGTCGAATTCAGCTTCGAGTTTGCTGTCTTCGCTGTATCCCACATATTTGCCGTTTACCCACAAATAGAGGTTGGATGTCACCGATCCGAAATGAGCAATCACCTGCTTGCCCGACCAGTCCTGCGGAATATTGATTTCGCGGCGGTATGAACCAACATGATTATTGACAACAGGTGGGTTGGGAAGAGATGGAGAGGCTTGTTGTTTCCAGGCAAAACCGATGTTTACGTAAATCGGATCGCCATAGCCGTTCATTTCCCAGATAGCCGGTACATCGAGCAGATTCCAGCCGGCATCTTCGTAGTCGGGTTTGTAGAAGTTAAGCGGACGCTGATCAGCGTTCCTTACCCAGTAGAACTTCCATTTCCCGTTGAGGGTCATGTAGTTGTCGGATGCCTTTGGGCAACTCTTTTCGG
Source organism: uncultured Parabacteroides sp. (assembly GCA_964534355.1). Lineage (GTDB taxonomy): Bacteria > Bacteroidota > Bacteroidia > Bacteroidales > UBA7332 > CAXXIC01. The sequence continues at coordinate 16,011 of CAZHNZ010000082.1, read as the reverse complement.
CCAGGGCTCTGTTTTCGAAGGCAAAATAGTTCGCGTGCATAGGCAGGCGATTTACCTGATTGACACGGGCGTCACGCCATTCGTTCTTCTGCGCGGGAAGCGAGAGAGAGGCCGCGGCTAACAAAAAAGACAGAAAGTGTTTCTTCATTTTTTATTGAGATTTGGATTGAGAATAATCAAGTGTGAATTGAAATATACGGACACAACAAAACGAAGGCACGCCCCCTGAGGGTGGTCTTACGCTCGCGACCACAAAGATAACAAGCTTACAGACAATAAACAAATCCCGTAACTCTTTTTACAGATTTCCTAAAACCGCTGCGTCAGATTGAGATAAACACGGCCATAGGTGTTCTCCTTTTCGAGCGTAAGCTCAAAATCTGACGAGAGAGAAAGTTTTTTGGCTATGCGCCAGGTAACACCCACTTCGCCAATCCATTGCCGCAGGGTAGAGGGCGAATTGGTAAACTGATAATCGACCAGACGACACTCTACGTCGGACGATATTTTGCCCGGAACAAGCTCCTGAGACAGGCTCACACCATACACCATTCCGTTGAGATAGGCCGATTTGAGCCACGTGGCATCGATCGTAGCCGAAGTATGTATAATGGGTAGCTGCGCGTAGTTGATGTAGGAACTTGCATTCATAGAGGGACTTGCATCTGACTTCTGATAGCGGTATCCGGCATTTCCACCCCACGAAATGTATTTGAGCGGACGGTAGTGGAACTGAAAACGTGCCCCCTGACGCATCTCCTTGTCGAGAATGCTGTCTATTGTATTGCGGAATGTTTCGTAGTAATAGATATTCTTTCGCGCATCGTAAGAGAGCGAGAGCGAAAGCTTACGCCACGGCCGGTAGCGCAGCGAAAGGTAGGTGCTTGTGAGCTCAAATGTGGATGCGGGCTGCATATCGGCCGCGGTGCCGGTGGGCGCCACATTTTTCAACGTATAGAGGTCGAACTCTGCCGAACCAAAGAAATCGAGGTTTTTGGCCAGTGAGTTGCTGTGCTGCACATAGCCAAACCGGCGGTCGGTATGTCCCTTGTTGGTTTGGTTGAAAAAAGCGACAGAGCTTTGCATGGTTCCGTTCTCTTTGGACACCGAATGACCGACGAAGGCACCGTATTGCAGCAAATCGGGATTGAAGCCGTAGTCGAAATAGTCGGGACGCGAACCGGCCACCGCTCCAAACGTAAAGTTGCCGGCCTTCTTTTCGTACTGAAATCCATCCACGGCCCCCACATTGGCCATGTTGACATTGATGCGGCGACCAAACCAGAGTCCGGACGTTTTGTCGATGTCGTATTTCACCGCCAGGGTGTATATTTTCAATGCCTGAAAAATATTCTGTCCAATCGCTTTCCATTCGTTCGATTTGTGGGTAAATGTGATGTAACTCTCCCCCGAAAAACGCGAGCCATTCAGGTTTTGTGTATTGAGCGAGAGGTTGTAGCGATAGCGCTGATTGGATCCGTAATCCGATATATTGGAATAAGACGATAGCGAAATACGACCATCGAAAGCAGGCTTATGCGTCTCTTTGGGCCGGGCCACAGTGGCCTGTATAGCCTGCTCGTTGACCGAAGCGGGCGCTTTGCTCACCGAAGGGGGTACAACCTTCTTCTCCACCACCGGCAATGAAGCCGGCACGGGGCGAACACGGTACTGCATCTTATTTCCTACGGCAAATGATTTTCCGCCAATGGCCACACCCACACAGGAAATAGAGGAAAGTTGCGTGATTTTGATTGCCGGAACCATTCCCGAAGGGGTTGATACAAAAAGCGTATCGCCGGTCTTCATCTGTTCGGTCGATTCGAATTTCACATATACATTTTGCGAGCTGACATAGCTCACCACACCCTCCGACTGCCGATTGGGTGTTTGAGCAGTCAGCGAAGTGAGTGTTATGGCTAAAAAAAGAATGACAAATGATATTAGTCTCATAATTAAACTTTTAAATGCTTATAATCCCGAATCAGTCGTGGCAACGTTTGCAATTCGATTTCCAGTTGGCGTCGTTGGTGTGGCAATCCACACAGGCAACGCCCTTGTGGTCGCCCGATGATATTTTGAACCAGCCATCGTGCGCTCTGAATTTCATCCGACTCCAACTATATACAGTATGACATTCGTTACAGGCAAATTTCAGGAATTTCGCGTTGTGTGCCACCACTTTGGTTTTGGCAATTTTATAATCATCGGAATGACAACTTTTGCAATCGGGATTGGGCAGAAACTGAAATTCGGGGTCTCTGTGACAAGATGCACATTCCAGCCCCGCATGTCCACCCACCAACGGGAAAAATCCGTGCTCAAAACCTTTACCCTGCGCCGACCAGTCCTGCCCCACCATGTTGTGGCAATGGTAACAATCGGTCGAAAAGTTTTTCTCGCGGTGATTGGGTTTGGATGTTGCATTGTATTGTGCCTGATGGCAGCTGTAGCAGTCGCGGTTCATCTTGTCGAAACGCAACTGTTTGGCCCCTTTGTGACAACGGTTGCAATCGGCTGCGGCGTGCGCTCCCACCAGTGGAAACCCTACCTGACGGTGCACCTGTTTCACATTGGTTACCAGCCACGACCGGGGCGTGTGGCATCTTTCGCAATCGCGGTCCACCGTCTGCTGATGCACATCGGCATGGCAGGCAGAGCAGTTTTGCGGTGCATTCCTGAAAACCAGATCGGTGTGGCACTTGCGGCAATCGACTGTTTTATGCTGCCCCACCAATGGAAATTTTGTTTTGTTGTGGTTAAATTTCACTTTAGACGTCTCCACACGCCAGCTCTCTTCGTCGTGACAAAGTGCGCAATCCAGCTTAAACTTTGGCCCGTGCGGACAAACGGCAAAGCCTGAGGCAATGGACATTCCGAAAAATAGCAGGAAATAGAGTAATCTCATATCTTATTTTAATGTATTCAAATTTATAATTTCCGTTTCTGTTTGGCTCTGCTTATTTTCAGCAACAGAGAATCATTTTTAACGGATAATGTTTTCCAATCCTTTGTCGTATGACAGAGCTGACATTTGGTCGGAAACTCCTCTTCTGCATGGTTCGGATTGGTCGTAGCATCATAACTTTCCCGGTGGCAACTGACACATGTAGTATCCCGTCCCTTGTATCCGGCAGCATGGCACTGAATACAGTCCACACGGGTATGGGCTCCTGTCAGCAAAAACCGGGTAAAAGTGTTGTGATTGAAGTTGGCCGGCTTCCACGATTTCAGGGTGTGACAAACCACACAATTCGTCTCAAATTTTGCGGCTATATGGTTCGGGTTTTTATTCGAATCATAATCTTTCTTGTGGCAGCCGTAGCAGTCGGGGGTTATCTTTCCGTGCGGACATTCAGCCCGCGAGTAGAGAACAATCAACCCAAATGTAAGCAGACAAAAAAGTAACCGCATATTGTTTTCTTATACTAATTTTTAAATCCTGGCATGACAGCCATAGCAGCTTGTTGCACTGTATGTATATCCAACCTTTCCTTTATGATCGGCATCTACCGAGGCTTTATTGCTGTGCTCGTGGCAATTGATACACGAGAACGATGCAAAATTCGACGGCGTAATATGACATTGTGTACAGGTGCTCCATTGTCCTTTGTGCTTACCACTGTAAATACGGAAATACTGCGCATCGTGGTTGAAAGTCGATGGTTTCCAGGCTGTAACGGTATGGCATAGCTGGCAGTCGGTCGAAAATTTAGCTGTAGCATGTGCCGGATTGGTCGTTGCATTGTAGTTTTTCAAATGGCAACTTACGCAGGTTGTGGGTGTACCTTTGTAGGTTGTGGTATGACACTTGATGCAATCCACGCCAATATGGCCGCCTTTCAGCGGGAATGCAGTTGCTGTATTGTGGTTGAAAGTCGATGGCTTCCAGGCTGTTTCATTGTGACATGTCTGACAGTCGGTCGAAAATTTCGCTGCGGTATGGTTCGGATTGGTCGTTGCGTTGTAGTTTTTCAAATGGCAACTCACGCAGGTGGTAGGTGTTCCTTTGTAGCCGGTGGTATGGCATTTGATGCAATCTACTCCAATATGCCCACCCTTCAACGGAAATGCTGTAGAGGTATTGTGGTTGAAAGTCGATGGTTTCCAGGCTGTTTCGGTGTGACACGTTTGACAGTCAGTCGGGAATTTCGCCGTCGCATGGTTCGGATTGGTCGTTGCATTGTAGTTTTTCAAATGGCAACTCACGCAGGTGGTGGGTGTACCCTTATAGCCGGAAGTATGGCACTTGATGCAATCTACACCCACATGGCCGCCCTTCAAGGGGAATGCTGTAGATGTATTGTGATTGAAAGTCGATGGCTTCCAGGCTGTTTCGTTGTGACATGTTTGGCAGTCTGTCGGGAATTTGGCCGTCGCATGGTTCGGATTGGTCGTTGCATTGTAGTTTTTCAAATGGCAACTTACGCAGTTGGTGGGTGTACCTTTGTAGGTTGTAGTATGGCATTTAATGCAATCTACTCCAATATGTCCGCCCTTCAGCGGGAATGCCGTTGCAGTATTGTGGTTGAAGGTGGCCGGTTTCCACGACTGAATTGTGTGACAGGTAGCGCAATTGGTGGAAAATTTGGCTAAAATATGATTTGGATTTTTAGTAGCGTCGTAATTCTTTTTGTGACAACTGTAGCAATCGGGCGAAACTTTTTTGTGCGGTGTGCCGTGACACTCGTCGCACTTCACACCGGCGTGACCGCCCGTCAGCGGGAAGAAGCTGTGATCGATATTGGTGGCGCTCCAGCTTTTGGCCGATGCACTGTGGCACTCCACACAGTTTTTAGGATAACCTTTGCTCAAATGCCCGGGCGCGGCGTTGTATTGGTCGCGGTGGCAACTGTAGCACTCCTTGCTCATCACATCAAAGCGAAGCATCGAAGCCGATTTGTGACAGCTGCGACAATCGGCCGACGCATGTGCTCCCACCAGCGGAAAACCCGCTGCCTGGTGTATCGGCTTCACATTGGTCACCAGCCACGAGTTGGGTGTGTGGCATCGCTCGCAATCGCGTCCGGTGGTCTGTTGGTGCACATCGGTGTGGCAGGCGTTGCAATCGGTTTTCGCGTGGTCAAACACCAGATCGGTATGACACTTCCGGCAACTCACCTGTTTGTGTTGCCCCACCAGCGGAAATCGCGTTTTGGCATGATTAAAGGTCATACGTCCCTCTTCCACCTTCCAGCTTTCGGGCGAATGACAGGTTGCACATTCCAGCTTGAAGTTTGCGCCGTGCGGACATTTAGCCGCCTGCAAACTCCAGACCGTGCAAAGTAGCAGGGTTATAAGTGACAGTTTGAACATGCTATATTGTCAAATTTATATTGTACGTATGTTCCTTTTGAATTAGTTACTGGCTTGTGGCAGGCTTCGCATTTGGCTTTCAGGTGAGCACCTTCGAGCTTGAAGCGGCATTTTTGGTGGTCAAATTTACTGGCCACCCATTTGTCGAAACCGTGGCATTTGGTGCAATCTGTTTTTCCGTTTACGGCAAACTGACCGGCATGCGAGTCTTTGTGACAACCCGAGCAGTCGCTGTTCATCCCGGCAAACTTCTGAACCTTCACACCCTGTTCGTTTTTGCGGTAATGGCAGGCCGAGCAGGCTTGTTTCGCATGTTCGCCACTGAGTTTAAAGCCTGTTTTGGAATGGTCGAAGTTTACCTTTTTCCACGACTCTACGGTGTGGCAGGCCTGGCAATTCTCCAGCGGCATATATTTTTCGCCGATAAAACCTTTGTGCACATTCTTGTGGCAATCGACGCAGCGTTGCTTCATGTTTCTGAATGTCCATTGCGGCCCGGTCTTGTGGCAGGCAAAGCAGGGCGTGGCCGCGTGTGCGCCTTCCAGTTTAAATTTGGTCTGATTGTGTCGCTCAATGGTATAGAGTGTTTCATCAAAACCTCTTTGTGTATGACATCCGCTACAATCGGGCGAAATGCCGTTTTTCGCAAATTCTCCCTTGTGGTAATCAGTATGGCAATTGCTGCATTTTTCGTGTTTGAGCGGGTCGGTCAGGTTGGTTTTGTGACACGATTTGCAGGCCACATCTTTGTGTTTGCCCTCGAGTTTGTAGCCGGTTTTATCGTGGTCGAATGTGCCGATGGATTTGATTTGGTGGAACGAATCTTCGCTGTGGCACTGCTTGCAGTTTTGACCGAATTTATTGTCATGCACATCTTTATGGCAGGCCACACAGTTCGAAAACTGCGCCACTTTAAAGCTTTGCGCTTTTTTGCCGTTTACCATTTCCGGTTTGTGGCATTTGTCGCACGACACCGTTTTATGTTTGCCCATCAATGGGAATTGGGTATTGTCGTGGTTAAACCCGACTGCCGGTTTGAAGGAATTAAAGCCGTGACATTTCGTACAGTTATCCTTCATCTCGCCCCGGTGGTAGTCGGCGTGACAGCTCAGGCAGGCCTGACTCAGCCCCATAAAGGTGGTCGGCCGGTTGCGCAGTCCCACATTCTTGGCCGCGGCAGGTTTGTGGCAGGCGCGGCAATCCTGTTGCGCATGTTTGCCTTTCAGTTCGAAACCCACCGTTTTGTGGTCAAACTTTACCTTGTCAAATTTGATGAGTTGAAAATTGCGCCCGTGGTGTTCGTTGTGGCAGGTGGCGCACTCTTTCGTTCCCACAGCCAGGGTCGAGTGATATCCTTTGTGAGCGGTTATTTCGGCCTGAATCTCTTTGTGGCAATCGAGGCATTTGGCACGCGTCACCTTTCGCCCGTCCAGCGAGTGACATTTGGTGCAATTATCCACGCCCTCCAGTGCCGCGTGCGCCTTCGACAACTCACCGGGCGATATTTGCGCCGATAGTCTGCCGCCGGTCAGAGCGAACAAAAGAGTGACCACGAAGAGAAATATACGTTTCATTCTGTTGGAATTATAGGGTTTCGAAAAGTTCCGGCTCAATGTTTGAGCAGAGCCTCTCCGTATTTTGTACTTACCTGTATGCCTGTTTTTTTCAAAAATCCTGTGGGCAACTCACCGCCTGCAAATATATACACCAGATCGTTCTTCAGCCTGATTGGCTCTTCCGAATCACCCTTTTTATAAGTAACCACCTCCGGCTCTATGCTGAGCAGATGCGTGTTAAACAACACTTCTACCTGACCGGCTTTGATGGCAGCATCTATATTTTCGTTGTTTTTCCGTTTTATCCGGCTGAATGTTTCTCCGCGGTACGAGAGAGAGACACGGTTTTGATCGGCCAGCAACAGAGCCGACTCTACAGCCGAATCGCCACCACCCACAACCAGAATACTTTTTCCACTGATAGCTTCGGGTTCCAGAAGACGGTACGCCACCTTTTCGCTCATCTCGCCCGGCACACCCAGTTTGCGTGGCGTTCCCCGGCGACCAATCGCCAGCAATACTTTGCGGGCCGTATATTTTTCTCCATGAATGGTTTCCACTTCGAACACCTCATTCACGGGCGAAATAGCCTCTACTTTGGCATTCTCACGCACCTCAATGTTATTTTTGGATAATACCGATTGCCAGAGGCTGAGCAATTGTGTCTTATTGGTTTCGTAGAAGCTCACTTTCCCATGCAGGGGCAACACCATCGGGGCTGTCATCACCACTTTGCTGCGTGGAAATGTGAAAACTGTTCCGCCCAACGTGTCCTGTTCGAGTAGCAGACAACTTAGTCCGGCCTTTTTAGCAGCCAGCGAAGCCGATATCCCGGCAGGTCCTGCACCGACTACAATCAGGTCGTACTGTGCAACAGTCTCTTTGCGTATTGTTTTGGCCAGATTTTCCACCGCCTCGGCACCCTGTTTCACGGCATTGCGGATAAGCCCCATGCCGCCCAGTTCGCCCGCCACATAGATGCCAGGCACATTGGTTTCGAAATTTTGGTTCACTTCAGGAATATCCACACCGCGCTTTTCGGTACCGATACAGAGTGTAATAGCCTCTACCGGACAGGCTCTGAAGCAGGCTCCGTGTCCGATGCAGTGCGATGCATTGATGGGGTAGGCTTTCCCACCCCGGATGCCCAGCACATCTGTTTCCGGACAAGCCGTAATGCAGGCTCCGCTTTTGATGCATCGCTTGGGGTCCACCACCGGATGCAGCGACACCGGCTCAAAGGTGCCCTCCGATTTGGCGGTCTCAATTTTTTCCTCTACAATCTTTTCTTCTCTTTTTTGTTTGAGAATATAGATGGCCAGCACAACTACAATCAGCAGTGCGACGGTGGCATATATCAAAACTTCGTAACTAAACATAAATTATCCGGATTAAAATACCCATGTATACCCCAAAAGAATTACAACCGTCACATGTACAATCAGCGTAATCAGCATAATCAGCGCAAAAGGCAAATGGGCCACATGCCAATATTTAAAGAGTTTGTGCATCAGCTCCAGCCGCTTTATACGCCGCGTCAGCGACATCTCTTTCCGCATCAGCGAGGTTGCTTCTTTGTATTTTTCGGCAGAAATACCCTGCTTTTTCAGTTCCGATTTTATCCGCGTGAGCGACTCAGGTGTCAGGGCTTCCCGGATATTGTATTGGTCGGTCAGCTGATTTTCGAGCTCTTCTATCGACTCCTGCACTTCGCGCAGCGTAAGATCCCGCCCTTCGAGCGTTCGCGGTATTTGCAGATAAACATACCTGCCTATAACACCACTCAGCACTACAATGGCCATGCTCCAAAAGCAGACACCCACCAGACCGCCAAACTTAAATGTGGTATGAAAAACAATCAACACCGGCCCCAGCGAACACATAAATATATGAAATTCAAGCCAATGCTTCAACAACCCGATGCGGGCAAACGCGCGAATACGTTTCCGGGCCATGTAGGTAAACAATCCGGTAAGAATAAGCAATGCACCAATTATACCCAGACCGTGACCCAAAACGCCGCTCGGTTTCAGTAGCTGATATTGTGCATGAAAATAGCGCTCTTCGAGTGGAAGATTGTAAAACGTAAAGCCATTTACGGCTAAAACCACTGCCACAGAAACAACGGTTAATCCGAGAACAACAAGTAATATTTTATGCGATGAGAGGTTCATTTTGACTACTTATTTTATTATTTATAGCAAAATATCAGGAAACAGCATTCCGAAATAAGGAATTGTTTTTTACCCAGAATTGGAATAATTACAACCAAAGTTAGTAAATTATACACAATATTATATTTCGAAAACAATTTGTTTGAAAATTTAGATTCAATCTTAATATGAATATCCGGTCTGATTATCCGAATGTAATTATTTATTGTATTGTTTTACTTTCTGTTCCGACCAAACAGCCAGTGCCACAATAAGCAGAATAGCACCTACCACCACATAGGCCATAACCGGAATGGGCGGTGGCGTGCCCTGTCCGTACGAGTGCATACCCGACAGGTAGTAGTTGACACCGAAAAAGGTCATCACGATTGTGCTGAAACCCAATACAGAGAAGCTGTTCAGTACCAACGGATTGTTGGCACGGGGTATCAGTCGCAGGTGCAATATAATGGTATAAACCAGTATAGAAACCAACGCCCAGGTCTCCTTCGGATCCCAGCCCCAGTAGCGCCCCCACGACTCGTTGGCCCACACGCCACCGATAAACGAACCTACGGTGAGAAGCATCAGTCCGATGGTGAGCGCCATCTCAATGATGTAGCCTATTTCGCGGATATTGTCGTTCAGTCGCGACAGATTTTGAGGTGTGCGGGCTATCATCAGCGACAGATTGAAGAGCCCCAGCAGAGCGGCCATGGCAAAAAATCCGTAGCTCGACGTGATTACAGCTACGTGAATTATCAACCAGTACGATTTCAGCACCGGCACCAGATTGGTAATCTCGGGGTTCATCCAGCTCATACCGGCTACAAATAGCGCGATAGCTGCCAGCAAGGCGGTTATAGCCAGCGTCACCGGCGACCGTCCGGCAAAGAGCAGACCCGACAATCCCGATGCCCAACCCACAAAGAGCATTGTTTCGTAGCTGTTGCTCCACGGGGCGTGGTCCGATATGTACCAGCGCAGCACCAGTCCGGCAGTATAGACCACAAACACGGCCAGCATCAGCCAGAATGCCTTGCCGGCATATTTATCGGCCACACCGTTTTGCCTGAAAATGCTGACCACATGAAGCACCAGCAAAACGGCTCCCAACACCGCATACAGCAGTGCCAGTTTGCCAAACAGATCGAGGTTGTTGTAGAGAATTTCCAGATTTATCTTTTGCTCCGAAGGCAATAGTTCGCCTCCATTTTCCCGCTGATATCTTTTTATTCCGGCCAGTGCAGCATTGGCATTCTGCCAGTTGCCGGTTTTGTCGGCTTCCCGCAGGGCTGCCAGGTAGTTGGCGAAAAGCATGGTCTGCTCATCAGGCTTTGCAGGTGTCATCGACCCGGTGTGCGTGCAGGTTTTCGATATCTTTTCGCGCATTTCGGCAGGCATATTCTCCGGCATTCCGGCAGGCATGCCACCCATTTCGCCACCCATTCCTCCGCCCATCGGACAGCAGCCTTCGTGGCCCTTCGGCATAGTAGCCGCGGTTGCACCCCGCCATTTCGCCCGGGCATCGCCCTTCACCGGAAACAGATTGAGCATCTTTCCTTCAAACAGCTGATAGCAGATGTTCACACGCTCATCCACATTCACCACCTCTTTGTCGTATTTGTTGCGGCTGTTTTGCTCCTTCTTATAGGTCTTTTCCACCGTTTGAGAGAGGCGATACTGCCCCTCGTTGTCAAAGTCGAAAAGCTGATTGAATGATACATACTCATTTACAGCTCCCAGCTCCTGCGCCAGTTGCGCATTGCCCACCTTTATCAGGGGCACGTTTTTCCACTGTTCGGGGTCGGCGCACATGCCAATGATAACCTCCGCCGCTCCACGGTTCTGATAGCTGCTTTTTTTCGAAATTTTCCGCAACAAATCGGAAGCAAAAGTATTAAACGGCTCAATCCGCCCCTGCGCTTCGTCCTGTATCAGCAGGCTGTTCAGCTGCTCCGTGTGTCCGTCCCGACCAGTGCTCTCTGCCGCTTTGGCTGTCACAGATGCACCCGCCAGCAGCATCAGCAGGGCCACTACTGCCGTTTTCTGTTTTTGCCGCGCCTCTTTGCTCAGGCGCATCACCGTGCGAAAACGACTCTCTTTGTTGAAGAGCGTAAACAACATACCCACCAGCAAAAGCAGATATCCGGTGTATGAAATTGCCGTACCCCAATAGTCGTGATTTACCGAGAGTACGGTACCCATCTCATCCTCGTCGTAGCTCGACTGAAAAAAGCGGTACCCTCTGTAATTCAATATATTATTCATGTAAATGCGAAATGGCATTTCACTTTGTTGCTCCTTGTCAATCACCGTTATTTCGCTCGCATACGAAGAAGGACTGTTCGAACCCGCATAACGTTCCAGTTCAAACCGCTCCAGCCTGATGCCAAACGGCAAGCGGTGGGGCAGTTTGCCATACGACAGCGACACCGTTACACCATTCACCACGCAACGGGTCTCATTCACAGAGCCCTCTGCGCTCTCAAACAGATTGATGCGCCGCTCCGTCTGCCCGTTCGACACCCGAAATACATAGGCATCCCTTCCGCCCGTCATTGCACCACCCTCTTCCGCCTCTTTGGCCTGAGTCAGACTCTTTGCAGCCCGTGGCATAAAGGCTTTCACCACAAAAAGCAACCGGTCGTTTCTATACATTATCTTCTTTTCTGCCGCATGAACCTCGCCCGGTTCCACCACAGCATTCATCTGCGTATCCATCATGCTGCTCTTCATCAGCGGCATAGCCGACCGAAACTGCAACTCATCTCCCGCCATCGTAAACAGCACATCCACCGAATCCTTTTCCGGCTCGAAGCCAAAGCGCATCCCTTCCAGCATCACCGTTTCGCCACGCATCAGTATCACCTCCGACACCTGCTTCATGCCGCCCATCGCCAACAGCGAAATGGCCGGCTCTCCCCCTTCATCGGGCACAATCGTCTCCACCGAACGTGGCAATACCGCCTCCAGCGACACCCGTATATCTTTTCCTCCTACCGCAAACTCCTCTTCAAATCCGCCCGTCGCCGTCAGCACCACCTCCGTCGATTTCTCCTGCTGGCTGCCATCCTTTTCGGCCACTATCCTTACCGAACTCTTATCGGTCGTTATCCCGTCGCATGTCTCGCCTTGTCGGATGTGCATCATCCCCTCAAATCCGGTGTAACGCGTCACAGCCGCACCCGCCACAATACACAGAAACGCCAGATGAAACAGCGCCCCACTCCACCGCCGCCGCGCCAGTATACCGTAGCGCCAAAGCCCGCCCACCAGGTTTATCCCCAGCAGAACAAGCAACAGTTCAAACCAAACCGCATTGTATATCGCCGCCCGCGCCACCTCCGTGCCCCGTTCGTTCTCCAGAAATGTAGCATAACCGATAGACCCCGCAAACAGGCTCAGCAGCATCACACTGCACGCCATCGAAAAATACCCGGACAAAACCCGTTTCATAGTTTTTAGATTAAAATATTTGCAAATACAGCTGCAAAGTAAGCGTAAATTCAGGAATATCTGTATATCTGGGGCCATTTATTGTGAAATGTACAGTCCAAATGCTTATGCGGAAGGCTCTATTCGTCTGTTTTGCTGTTAACGGGCTTAGATTTTTTATGGGTAGAGTCAATATAAGGGCATTTGATGCTACTTTCTAAGCCATCTGCCGGACACCGAAAGATCCCGTAAATCGACACACCCTACCCATTTATAAGTGGCCGGCCACGTGCGAAACGACCGCACAACTGTCACAAAAAGCTTAAACCCAAACGGCAAACCCTGCGGGTGCCATTTTTGCAATACATTCAGCTCCATATTTACCCGCTCTTTCTCCCTTTGCAGGGTGTATTCTCCTCCGGTCAGCGAAATACCCGATATCCGGCAACTCCATGACCCTTTTACCTTTTCATTCTCCTGTAGCGATAGTAAATTGGGGAAACCCTGATCAAACTGCAACTCAACAGCGTTGTCGCCATCTCCCACCCGGCAATTGACCACTCTCTTTTCCCGGCTCAGAATCAAAGTATGAGCCCCTACCCTGACAGTTCCCGCTACAGGCCTGAACACCAGCGGAAAAGAGACAGATGAATTAATTTCTCCTATCGTTACTTTCGAAGCATACCGGGCAAACCAAACCTTTTCTCCATTCCGCTTTACAGGGAAAGAGGCCGGATGTAGCATTCGCTCACCCACTATGGCCCGAAACTCTGTTCCCTCCTTCACTACAAAATCGAACTCCTGCATATAGGGAAGAAACAGTCTGGTCGGGTTTTCAATATCGTTGCCCACAGGAGCCAAAAACGGAAAGGGCTTATTCATGTTTTTGTTTTCCTGTATATACAACTCAATCTGCCGTCCATTGCAATCGACAAACGAGATATCCAGATGAACCCCTTTATCATCTGTTTCAAAACGGGAACGCAACATCGGAGTCTCTGCCACATATCCGGTTCCGCCTCCTACAGAGAATGTTGCCGCATCGAAAACAATACCGGGCTGATAGTAAACATCCACCTTTTTGTCTTTTCGGTAAACCAATATACGCAACCCCTTACCCAATACCGCATCGTCAAAATATTGCGGCTCAATCATTTCATACTCAGGATCGCCCTTAAAACTGACAACCAAAAGCCGCTTAATGGGCTCGATACCGAGCAGAACGGGAAATACAAACTGTCCTTCTACCGACATTTGCCCCGGAGCCGCGTGGGTGGTACCCATTAATTCCAGCAGGAAAAAAAGCGAAAAGAAAATCGCAAATACAAAACAGTGGAAACGGTGGAGAGACCCGCCGGATTGACCATTTAGAGAGCGGGACATCCGTCCCGGCCGGTACAACACAACATACGTAACAAAACGCAAAAACTTCTTCATAAAATCCGGTTTATTATTCGACTGCAAAATTGCGACAAATAAAACTCAGACTCATGAACCCGGGTTCATAAATGAAGTAAACGCCAATAAATCAACCACTATTTTGTCAATAACCGCTTTTTTATACGACAAAGCGACTGCGGCTTAACGCCCAGAAATGAGGCGATGTGGTATTGCGGGATACGTTGAATAAAATCTCTGTTTTGGCTCATCAGCTTCAGATATCGCTGCTCGGGTGTTTCGGTGTAAAACGAGACAATATGCGCCACCGCTGCTACAAAAATCTGCTCAATCAGCAACCGGCCAAACCGATCGCCCTGCCTCACCATCTGATAAAACTGCTGCATACGGGCTTCTGTAATCGAATACAACAGGCAGTCTTCAATAGCGACAATACTTTTCGTAGCGGGCATCCGACGTATAAACCCCTCTATCTCTGAAATAAAATGCCCCTCATTCCGGAATACAAATGACCGCTCCTCTCCCTCTGCATTTATTGAGAAGCGCACCAATCCCTTCTCAATAAACCAGAGCTTGTTGCACACAGCCCCCTCTTCCAGAATTACCTCGTTTGCACGGTACACCTCTGCATTAAAGAGAGAGTCAACCAGCTCAATCTCTGACTCAGACAGCGTAATATATTCTCCTATTTTCTCAATTAACCTCTTTTTCATCTATGCAATACTTTAAACAAAAAGTGACCGGGAATATTTATAGGGTGAGATTTACAAATGCCATTCACTACTTTTACCATTTTCACTCAGAAAGTGTTACACTCACGCCATTCTCAATCTGACTAATAGTATATGCATTTAAACCCGCCATCTTAGCCAGTCGACTTTGCGTAATATTTTGCCTTCAACCGGTTATGTTTTATAAACCGACCAATCTCCTGCACAATATTTGCATCTGTCATAGAAACCCACTTATCATCGGTATTTTCCATAATTAATAAGATAATACAGATATATCTGACTGAAGCCGCTTTATATTTTCGATGAGCGATATTGCCAGCCAGGGGTCGGCTTTTTGCTTTGACATAGGACGGAGCCTATTGACAAACGGAGGGTGGTTTTTAGAATAGACTGATATTTATCAGACTTTCAGTATTTCAACCAATTCTTTGTTAATATACACCGTCTCTCTTCCAATCTTCTGAGATTGCAAAACGCCAATTTTCTCAAGCTCTCATAAATATCTCGATGCCGCTTTCCGCTCAATCTGAAGCCGACTGACCACAAACTCAATTTTGCAGTACGGTTGCTCAAATAACAATTCAACCAATTCTTTTCGGTAGATTTTGGGGGCATTCTGTTGTACCTTCTCTATGGTTACATCCAACTGCCTCCTGATTGCGCTTACTTTTTCTATTGTTTTAAGCGCAGTCTTTTCAATAGCATTAAGGATAAAAAGTATCCACTCCTCCCATTCACCGCTTGTATTTGTCCGGTTTAGCAATCTGTAGTATTCAGCCTTATTCTCAATGATATACGAACTCAAATAAAGTATCGGAATATCAATCAATTTATTCATGATTAAATAAAGGATATTGAGGATTCTTCCTGTCCTTCCGTTTCCGTCATAAAACGGGTGAATACTCTCAAATCGATAATGAAATATCGCCAGATTAATAAGCGGCGATAAACTTTGCTCTGTATCGTTGAAGTAATTTCTGTCTCCGGCGGTAATTTTACGAGCTTAAAATAGGGTGTCATTTGTCCCATATTTATTTTATTTGTCCCAAAAGTAATAAAAATGGTACACATCACAGTCATTTTATTCTCTTTTTTCATGACGAACAAGGAAATTGTCTGTTTTGAAGATTATTACAGCAATAAACCACACCGACAGCCGGTTCTCGCTAAAAAAACATGACCGCTCTACGTGCTCGTATCCATAGCAACAGCACAACAACGCCTCCCCTGTCCCGACGGGACTAAACCATAAATAACCGCCGGTGAAGCCGCTGGTAAACACAGCCCAACAAAAAGAACCCGACAGCCCGAAGGGGTTGAACATCACAAAATTGGATATACCGATATTTTTTTTGCTTACGCAAAAGCGGCTTCAATCATCTGACTGAAGCCGCTTTATATTTTCGCTGCGCGATA
>CAZHNZ010000081.1:0-19211 GCA_964534355.1 uncultured Parabacteroides sp. | reverse complement strand
AAGCAATATGGAAATTAAAACCGGTAAATTTGTAGCTGCCACTTACGAGCTGTTTGTAGGCGATGAAGGAGAAGAACAAGAGTTGATGGAAAAGGCTACCCCCGAGGTACCTCTTACATTTCTCTATGGAACAGGTCAGATGCTCGAAGCATTTGAGGATCAGTTGAAGGGTATGAAATCGGGCAGCAAATTTGACTTTGTTATTCCCGCAGATCAGGCTTACGGCGAGTACGACGACGAGCACGTAATGGATCTTCCCAAAGATATGTTTATTGTGGACGAAAAATTTGATGATTCTGTAATTTTCGCCGGTAATGTTATTCCGATGATGGATAACATGGGAAATCGAATGAATGCAAGCGTAGTTGAGGTAAAAGAGGATGTTGTAGTTCTCGACTTCAACCATCCACTGGCTGGTGAAACTCTTCACTTTGTAGGTGAAGTGGTAGAAGTACGCGACGCTACCGAAGAAGAACTGGCAGCGCTTTCGGGCGGCGGTTGTGGCAGCGGTTGTGGTTGTGGATCAGGCGGTTGCGGCGACGAAGGTTGTGGTGATGGCGGTTGCGATTGCGAAGAACCCAAAGCAGAGAAAAAAGGCGGATGCGGCAGCGGTTGCGGTTGTCATTGATTCTCTCACAAATATTAAATTCGATGCGGGAACAATCTTTCGGGGTTGTTCCCGTGTTGTTTTTATATGCCTTACACCGAAGAAGAGATATACCAAACTATGCGCAGGGTGGGGCGCGAACACTTCCTACCCGATGCGCTCAAAGCCTGGGCTGATGTAGATCAGGCGCTACCGATTGCATACAATCAAACCATTTCGCAGCCCTACGTTGTGGCGTTTATGACCTATCGCCTGATGCTCGAAAAAGAGTTTCGGGTTTTAGAAATTGGTACCGGTTCCGGCTTTCAAACAGCAATTCTGGCGCATCTCGTTCGCCGGGTTTGCACAGTAGAAATTATTCCGGAAATGGCCGCTGAGGCCAAAATCAGACTACACAATCTGGGATACAGAAACATTCGCTTCAAAACCGGCGATGGATATTTTGGGTGGGAAAAACAGGCACCTTTCGATGCCATATTAGTGACTGCCTGCGCCGAACATATTCCACCGTCTCTGATTGACCAACTCCGCGAAAATGGCCGAATGATTATTCCTGTCGGAAAAGAATCCGGTAGTCAGCAACTCGAACTTATTACCAAATCATCTACGGGGCAAATTCAGGTTCAGGCTATATTGCCTGTCCGCTTTGTTCCGTTTCGAAGAATATAATACGTGTGGTATTTTACAGAAAACTATTTATCTGCGAAATTTAATCGGCTGTATTTGCTTAATACTCTTATTTATTGATTATTTTTGCGAAATACACCTGATTCATTTTCACTAAAAAACAGAACAGATGAAGTGTTTTTTCTGCAAAACAGCGTTTATCTTCCTTTTCATACTCTGGCCGATGATTTTGCCGGCCAAGGTTTTCTATATTGGTCAATCCTCACAACAAGTTTACAAAGCCACAGATTTCGCCACAGGTATTTCCGGTGGTGATACAGTAAAGATTCAGGCTAACCGTCGCAACCGACTGCAATTCAAAGAATTATCAGGTAGCATCAATAAACCCATTGTCTTTATCAACAGTGGCGGTTTGGTCGAAATAAAAGGGTACGAAATGCCGGCCATCATGTTCGAAAACTGTCATCATGTGAAACTGACCGGTAAAGGCAGCCCCAATCTTCGCTTTGGGTTTCGACTCTCGGGGCCTTCCTTCGGGGTCTCATTCGAGCAATACTCTTCGCACGGTGAGGTAGAATATATTCAGATTGATAGTTGCTCACTCGGCGTTCATGCAAAAAAAGATTTTGGAAGCCATCCCCCCTTCCCCTATCCGGTTTTCAGCCATCTGGCCATTCACGACAATTTTCTGAATTACTGCATCGAAGCCATGTACATCGGCGAAACCAAATCGCCGGGCATGGAACTGAAACATCTGCGTATATATAATAATGTAATCACTCATTCAGGTCGCGAATGTATTCAGATTGCCAACAGCGTTGACGATATCGAGGTGTACAACAATTTTTGCTACGACTCGGGGCTCGAAAACAGCATCGGTCAGCTCAACAACTCTCAGCTGGGCGGCAACAGCATTGGCCGGTTCTACAACAATATCTTCATTCAGGCACCGAGCTGCGGTGTGGCCATATTTGGCAAAGGTGATATGTATATCTACAACAACTATTTTCAGGACAATACCGGAATTTATTCGGTTGACCGCTACTGGCCGGTTGAGGGGGCTCCGCTGCGTGTAGAGGGAAATTATTTTCGCAACATTACCGGTAATCAGATTATGACTCTCAGCAATCTGCACTTCAATATTTTTGTCAACAACAACAAATACAACACCAATATCAAATTTCTGAATCGCTCTGACGACTATCCCATTCAAGAGAAAAACGGCAATATCCTGACCACCGTACCACCGCTCAACTATCAGATAACCAATGGTGTATTTTATCCTTCGGCCTCAAACCCGCCGGAATATGCCCAAATGGGCCCCATTCCCGGTCTCACTCATACCTACAACTATACTCCCCTCTTCGACTCTATTCCCGATCAATATATCGAAATTGGTCAGGTGAAAGAGATAACGGTACGGGCCACCACCGAAGACAAGGACTCTATCCGGTTTTCAACCGAAAATCTACCTCCTTTTGCCAAACTCACCAACGTATCAAATGGCATTGCCACTTTGCTCATTGATGCCCGAAACCAAAGTAAGGGGCTCTACTATCCACGTTTATCGGCTACGGATAAAAGTCACAACGGCATTAGCCGGCTTAGTTTCAAAATTGCCATCAAAACCTCCACCAATCGCCCCACTCAACTATCGCTACCCGATACATTGCACATCGGGGCGGCTACCAAATTTTCGACCGATGTGTCGGCCATCGACAGCGATAACGATGATATTATGTATACTATTACCGGAAAACCCGAATTTGCAGACTTCAAACCGACCACATCGAAAGCCTTTCTGCACATCAGACCCTCATTTATCGATGCCGGCACCTATCCTGTTATTATTCAGGCCGAAGATGGTTTTAGTAAACCGGCCATCGACACCTTGATTCTGGTTATCGACAAACCGACAATCTATCCTAATCGGGTGATATATCGGGTTAATTATGGGGGTGGCGAAATTCAGGACTCTCCCATCAACTGGCAGGCTGATGCCGGCAACAGCTCCTCCTACGAAGCCAATTATTCGATGGGCACCGGCTCCGGACACTGGACCGGCATAAACAACACCGGCGCTCCCGATAGTATTTTCGGCCCTTTTCGCTACAACGGTGTCAACCAAACTGATATGCTTTTTCACTACCCGTGCCCTCCGGGCAAATACCGGGTCAACCTTTATTTTGTGCAGAGAGGTACAGAAATAATCAACAATACGGCTGAGCTTTTTTCCATTTTTGTAGAAAACGAACTCAAAGAGGATAGCGTTGATCTCTACAAACAGGCGGGGTACAATGCTATAAAGAAAAGCTATATACTTGACATAAAAGATTCACTCATAGAGGTTAAACTACGAAAAATAAAAAACAACAGCAAGCTTAACGGCGTCGAAATCACCTATCTAGAAGCCATAAACATGCCACCGGTTATCCTCACAAAGGATACATTAATTGCTTATACAGATGAAGATAACGAAATTAATATTCATTATTCAGACGATCAGTTTGCCGGCTGTAATTCTCTCTCCGCCGAATTGATTTCAGCAAATCAACCGGTTCAGATTAAAACAGATAACGGAAACATCAAACTAGCAGGTAAACCGACTCCCTCTGAAGTTGGGTTCTACAACCTGCACCTCAGGATTTCGGATGGTTGCCTGCAATCGGATAAAAATCTGGTACTTAAAGTGATGGTTCGTCATACTCACGCCCCTGTCGGTCAGATTATTTCTCTGCATCCTGTACCTGAGGGCAGTAAGGATACCATTCAAATTCTTTTTACAGATGGCGATGGCGACAAAATGCGACTGACCACAAGTACACTTCCGCCTTTTGCCTCATTTACAGACAAAGGAAACGGGCTTGGATGGATTATCGTATCGCCCGACTATCATACCTCCGACCGCTATTCTATTGATATTACCGCCACCGATGTCTTTCAGTTGAGTGGTCATATTCAAGTCAATCTGTCCGTTACAGATGCCATGCCGGTGCAACGTATCGTTCTCTCACCGGCTCAGATTACCGACCTTGTAACGGGCGGAAGCAGCAATCCTGCTTCTCTGGTTGCCGATGAGCAGCACCTCGACCCGCTGAAAAATGAACATCCGGTCAGTAAAAACTGGAAGCCGTACTACAACGACTCCAAAGCTCCTCACCATTTCGTGGTTGATTTGGGTCAACTCTACACGGTGCGAAAAATTTGGATACACGATATGAACAACATCGGATTGCTCAATTTCTATTCGGGAAAAGCTGACGATTGGAAAGATCTTTTCTCTTGTCAGACCAGCTCATACAATGCATGGATACCTTATCCAGTAGAAACAACAACCCGCTATTTGCGTGTTTCTCAACTGAATACCGTGATTGCCGAAATCAATGAAATCGCTATTTATGGTTATGCAGTCAATACCCCTCCGGTCAGAACTGCCATCTCCGACACCCTGTTTCGCAGTGGTATCAAAGATACATTGATCGCTACATATCACGATTCCGAAAATCAGGCCATACAAATTGAAGCCTCAAACTTACCCGGATTTGCTCAGTTCGAAGATCTGAAAAACGGCAAAGCCCGTATCACTATTCTGGCCAACGACAATCAGGCCGGGACCTACACCATACGGCTAAACGTTTCTGATTCGCTAAACTATACGCTGCACGATACACTTACTTTTCGCGTAGCCGGACCAAGCGATATCGCTCAAATGCAATTGCCTAATTCCATTTCTGTCAGATTCGACAGAAAAAGCAAAACACTGTTGATTCAGGACTCTACAAATGAGACTATCTTCACAGAGATAGTGAGTGCAAACGGTCTGCTTCTGCTCAAAAGCAATCAACAGACCATCCCGCTCAGTCATCTGGACAAAGGAATTTATATTGTATCCGTTTACAATGTTTCGAAAACTAAAAAACGAATATTGAAGCTAATCCTCTGATAGAATGACCGAAAAGAGACACAAACAGACAAATGCATCTAAAATGACATACTATTTTCATAAATTGAATGTGGTTTTGTAAAAAATGTTTCATTAGTTTAAAAATAATCTCTATATTAGGGGCTTGAAACTAAATCATATCCGATAGCACTATGATAAAAGAGAAATTTCAGGTAGAATACGAAATGCACAACACATCATTGCAAATGTTGTGGGCCTACATCGGTACACCCAGCGGACTGGACAAATGGTTTTGCGACAAGTTGGATGTAAAGGGAAAGAAATACACCTTTTACTGGCAACGCACACCCCAAAATGCAGATTTACTGCTGATTCGGCAGGGTAGTTTTATTCGTTTCAGGTGGGAAGAAGATGCAAACACTAAATATTTTTTCGAATTAAAAATCAATGTGGCTGAACTCAGTGGTGCCATCGAGCTCGAAATCACAGACTTTGCCTATCCCGATGAAAAGGAAGAAGCAATTGAGCTTTGGAGTACACAAATTGACGCCCTTAAACGCAGTATCGGTGTCTGATTTTGTATTATATGTCGCTCTTTTTTGCTACCTTTGTCCGCTGAAATTTCAGCGTTAGCCCATGTTGCGTATTAAAAGACTATATTTGTTTGTTCTGCAAACATTTCTCCCCATTTTCTTTATGACTTTTTTCATCAGCCTCTTTATTTTGCTGATGCAATTTTTATGGAGATATATCGATGATCTGGTAGGTAAAGGTCTGAGTGTTTCCGTTTTAGCCGAACTTTTTTTCTATGCCACCCTCAATCTGGTGCCTATGGCTTTGCCGCTCTCTATTCTGCTGGCATCGCTCATGACTTTCGGCAATCTGGGAGAAAGCCTCGAATTACTGGCTATGAAGTCGGCAGGTATTTCGCTTATCCGGATAATGCGCTCGCTCATCATCACCCTCATTATTATATCTATTGGATCATTTTTCTTCCAAAACAACCTCATGCCTAAGGTTCAGGTTAAGCTCTGGGGTTTGATGTATGCCGTTCGGCAAAAATCACCCGAACTGGACATTCCGGAACGGGTATTCTACGATAAAATAGAAGGTTACAACTTGTATGTAGAGAAAAAAAATCCGAAAAACGGAATTCTCTACAATGTGATGCTTTACGATTTCTCCCAAGGATTCGAAGAGGCAAGGGTCATCTCGGCCGACTCTGCCACCCTCAAAATGACCTCCGACAAGAAGTTTTTGGTATTCTCTATCCTCGATGGCGAGTCGTTTGAAAACCTTCCCAGCCAACGTGTATCGTATGAAAATATTCCCTACCGGCGAGAAACATTCAAAAAGAAACAGATTCTCATTCCTTTCGATGCAAACTTCAAACGATCAGGAAATGAGATGATGCAAAACCAATATTTCGGCAAAAACATCACCGAACTCCGTCAGTCTATCGACTCTATGCATATCATTATCGATAGCATCAACCTCGAAAATGCCAAATCAGCTGCCTTAGTGGCGCCTCTCAGTAAAAATGTAACCGAAGAAGAGAAAAAAAACGATTCTATTCGCTTCTCCTCATTTGTGCCCATCAATATTGATAGCGTTTACAAAGAGACCGACCCCACACAAAAGGCAGAAGCTCTAAACCGGGCAGTCGCCTCAGCCACTTCGGCCAAACAGGAGATAGAATACAAATATTTTATGATTGGAGCCCAGGAAGGTACGATAAACAGGCATTACATTGAGTGGCACAAAAAGTTTACTCTCTCTTTTGCCTGCCTTATCTTCTTCTTTATCGGAGCTCCTTTGGGGGCAATTATTCGCAAAGGTGGTCTGGGGATGCCGGTTGTAATTTCAGTATTCCTGTTTATCCTCTACTACATTATCGACAGTGCCGGGTACAAACTGGCCCGGGATGGCCGATGGGAACCACTTGAAGGAATGTGGCTCAGCTCGGCCGTACTATTGCCACTCGGAGTGTTTCTTACCTACAAGGCTGTACGCGACTCATCCATACTTAATGCAGAAGCTTACTCCCTCTTCTTCAAAAAGATATTCGGGAAACGGGGTCAACGGGAATTGATGCAGAAAGAGTTGGTCATTTACAATGTGGATTACAATCGTGCTGCCGAAATGATTAATAATCTAACCAATCTTACAACAGATTTGAAGCATGTATTCGAAAACAAAAAAGAATCCAATTACGTTTCATTCTGGAGAAATAGCCTGCTCAACAAAGAGCTTTTCAGGTTAAATACAGAACTCGAAGAACTTATCGAAGAGATGAACAACTCCAAAGAGCATCAAATATACTTCAAACTACTGGAATATCCGCTTCTTTTTGCCGAAAGATACAGTATCGTACCCGATGTAAAATGGGTAAAAATAACACTTGCCATCGTATTCCCACTTGGCATCCCTCTGTTTTTCTACATCAGACACCACCAAAAACGACTACTTACCCAGTTCGACACCATTATCCGGGTCAATTCAGAATTGCTAAATCACATCAATACACAAAAATATGTTTAAGTTAAACACAATCGAAGAAGCTATTGAAGATATCCGTCAGGGTAAACTCCTGATTGTTGTGGACGACGAAGATCGCGAAAATGAGGGCGATTTTATCTGCGCTGCCGAAAAGGTTACGCCGGAAATTATCAACTTTATGGCCAAATATGGCAGGGGTCTCATCTGCGCACCCATCACCGAAGAGAGATGTCGGGAGCTCGATCTCGATATGATGGTCAACAACAACACTTCGCTCCATGCTACACCGTTCACCGTTTCGGTCGATCTTATCGGCTACGGATGCACCACTGGTATATCGGCTTCCGACAGAGCCAAAACAATCCAAAAACTTTGCGACCCCACCACTCTTCCCGAAGAAATGGGTCGCCCGGGTCATATTTTCCCACTTCGCGCCCGCAGCCGGGGTGTACTTCGCCGCGCCGGACATACCGAGGCGGCTATTGACCTGGCGCGTCAGGCCGGACTCTATCCAGCCGGGGTATTGGTCGAAATTATGAATGAAGACGGCACCATGGCCCGCCTGCCCGAGCTCATCGAACTGAGCAAACAATATGATCTGAAAATTATTTCGGTAGCCGGACTCATCGCCTATCTGCTCGAAAAAGAGTCTCTCGTTGAAAAAGGCGAAGAGGTGCAAATGCCCACCGAATATGGCGACTTCCGCCTCATCCCCTTCCGTCAGAAATCAAACGGACTGGAACACGTAGCGCTTATTAAAGGCAGTTGGGAAGAGAACGAAGCAATTCTTGTGCGCGTACATTCATCCTGCGTTACCGGAGACATTTTTGGAAGCAAGCGTTGCGACTGTGGCGATCAGCTGCACAGTGCCATGCAACTCATCGAGAAAGAGGGCAAAGGTGTTGTCGTTTATATGAATCAGGAAGGACGGGGCATCGGATTGATGAACAAAATAAAAGCCTACAAACTTCAGGAAAACGGATTCGATACAGTCGATGCCAATCTGCACCTCGGCTTCAAAGCCGACGAACGCGATTACGGCGTCGGAGCTCAGATTCTTCGCGAAATCGGGGTAAAAAAGATGAGGCTTCTCACCAACAACCCCATCAAACGAATCGGCATTGAAGCATATGGCCTCGAAGTGGTGGATAATGTACGTATCGAAATTTCCCACAATCCACACAACGAGTTTTATCTGAAAACCAAAAAAGAGAGAATGGGACACACATTCCGTAAACTCTGATTATATAGTGAGGCTGTCTCAATATTCAAAAGAGACAGCCTTAAACTATTCAAACAAATTGTATATTGTAAAAAAAAAGCTGCCCCATAAAATGGTGACAGCTTCGTTTTCTTAATTTCAGATTAAAAAGTGAACTACACTCTTTTCTCTTTAATTCTTGCTTTTTTACCGGTAAGTTTACGAAGATAGTACAGTTTAGCACGACGTACTTTACCAACCTTGTTCAGGGTAATGCTTTCGATAAAAGGAGAGTTGATCGGGAAAATACGCTCAACACCTACGTTATTTGAAATCTTACGTACAGTGAAACGCTTGTTGATTCCGTGTCCTGAGATACGGATAACATCGCCACGATACTCCTGAATACGCTCTTTGTTACCCTCTTTGATTCGATAAGCAACAGTAACAGTGTCGCCACTTTTAAAGCTGGGATGTTGTTTTCCGGCTTCGAAAGACTCCTCGGCAATTTTAATAAAATCCATTTTCTTTTGAATTTAAAATGTTGATATTGTCGCAATATTCACAGGCTACACTTTTTCCTGTCAGAGATTACGAAAAGCGGTGCAAAATTACAACTATTACCACACATAACCAAATAATTAGACATAATTTCAGGCCGGTTCAACCTCGTTTGGAGGTGAAAAAGAGTCAGATAAGCGGCTTACCACTATAAAAGCCCAAAATTTTACACCGGAATATAAAATCATATTTCGCCTGTATCTGTTCTGAGAGAGATTTCAACAATCGGTTGTTACTTTCATTGAGTTCAAAACTGGTCGATTTTCCGGCCTCGAAACGTTCTTTCATATAGCTTTGTGCCATTTGTGCCGCCTCTGCCGATGCTTTTGCCGCCCTCATTTTTTCGCGGGCAGCCACTGCATTGTAGTATGCCTGCTGCACCTCTTTTACGATAGTTCGTTTGGCGGCATCGAGCGATAACTGCTGCATAGCAATATCTGCTTTTGCCTGTTTTACACGACCGGATGTTTCGAACCGGTTAAAAATCGGAATAGAAAGCGAAAAACCAATTGACCGACTTGCATTCTGCTTCATTTGATCAGAGAAGGTAGAATTGGATGAACCGTCGGGCAAATTGTACATATAGTAATATCCATTGTTGTAGGATGCACCCAGGCTTACTGTCGGATAGTATCCCGATTTTGCCACCGCCAGATTCCGGCGGCTCACCTCCAGACGCATTTCTGCCGATTTCAATGCAGGTCTGTTCACTCTGGCACTCTCTATCAA
The DNA here is from genome assembly GCA_964534355.1 of uncultured Parabacteroides sp. Taxonomy (GTDB): domain Bacteria; phylum Bacteroidota; class Bacteroidia; order Bacteroidales; family UBA7332; genus CAXXIC01. Next base: position 9,083 of record CAZHNZ010000081.1, on the reverse strand, counting down.
ATGCCCCATTTCATTGAGTTGAAACAAATCGTCAATCAACAGACTATCTACCCGGGGCACCTCTACATCAAATCCGGGAATGCTTTCCAGCTCCATCAGATGGGCCAGATCGACCAACGACAAATCCAGTGTTGTTTTGCTGCTTACCTGCTGACTTTCGCTATTGGCCAGTGTAGCACGCATCTGTATCAGCTCCGACTCAGGCACACTACCTGCTTTCACAAGCTCCTGAGCGCGCTCTACCTGCTTTTGGTGCAACTTAGTTTGATCAAGCGCCACCAGATACAACTCTTTGTTGTACAACACCTGCAAAAAGGAAGAGATGATATTGAGAGAAACATCCTCTTTTGCTTTTTCAATATCATACAAAGCAGCTTTTAGCTGCAACCGACCGGCTTCTATTTGATTGGGAATACGAAAACCGGTAAACAACGGCATACTACTGCTTATACCCATTCCGAGTGTGGACGAACTATTGTCTTTTTTGACGCCCTCACGGGTAGTTGACCTGCCAAAATCGAAACTCTGACTAGCCGAAGCATTCAGATCCGGCAATCTACTCATTTTCAAAGTATTCAGATTGATTTCGGAAGTCTCTTTTTCGATCTGCTTTTGTTTTATCTGAATATTGTTTTTCAAAGCATAATCCACACATTGACGCAATGACCACTTTGTTTGAGCAAACAGGCAAACCGGCGCTGAAACCAGAAGTATCAGAAAACATTTTTTATTCATGAGATTTTTATATTTTGTTCAATCTTGAAAATGAATTGAAAAAGAAAACCGGTATTCCATCTATTTATCAGATTTGTTCTCAATTTTTTCAATCTTATTTCCCCTCAGTTTATTCTTAAGTTTCAAACCCGATTTTACCTCAATATTAATACCGTCCGACATGCCAATAATGATTCTTCTCTTCTCAAAAACCTGCTCCGGTTTTTCACTTTTCAGCACTCTGACGAAAGCTGAGTCATTGTTGAATTCAACCGTATTTTCGGGAATAATCATCACATTCTCTTTTTTGCCCAATGATATCTCAGCATTGGCGCTGTATCCGGCCCGCAAAAAAACGTTCTTCGGGATTTTAGCAGCTGCCTTAATTTCAAATAAAATAGCACCATTTTCCTCTACACCTTTGGGCGAAATATACTCCAATACAGCATCAAATTTCTGATCCTGCAATGCACCTACAGTCAGTTTAATAGCCATTCCCTCTTGTATACGACCCACTTCGGTTTCATCAATTTTACCTATAAACAACATATCGTTCATGTTGGCTATGCTGGCGATTGTGGTTCCATCATTGAAATTATTCGACTGAATCACCGAATTGCCCACCTTAATGGGAATGTCGAGTATCATACCCGAAACAGTTGCCTTAATCTGCGTAGTGCTGTATTTGGCCGAACGTTTTGATATTCCCTCCCGGGCAATTTGTAGGGATTCCGTAGCATTATCCAGCTCCTCTACAGATTTCTTGTAATTCGCTTCCGTTTTTTCAAACTCATCTTTCGAAATAATACCTTTTTTAAATAACTCACGCTGACGATTATACTCCGATTTCACCTGATTCAGGCTGATTTGAGACAAATTTACTCTCGATTCGGCCGAAACCAGAGTGCCCATGTCGGGAACAACCTTCACTTTGGCCAAAATCTCACCCGCCGTGACCAATTGCCCGGCCTCCTTATATATTTTCTCTACAATACCGGAAATTTGCGGTTTGATAAGCACCTCATTTCGTGGCGACACCTTACCGGTTGCTACCGTCTTTTTCTCTACAGTGCCAATTTTGGGTAAAACAACCTCAAACACCTCTTTCTCGGGCTGTGACTTCTTCCATAGAAAAACCAACATCCCAATCATGGATGCACCAAAAAGCACAATCAGCACTATTCTCATTACTTTTTTCATATTCTTATTCCATTTAATATATTACAAATGATATTTCTATTCTTCCCGTATGGCATCGATTGCTTTGATTTGCATGGCTCGCCAGGCCGGAATAAACCCGGCAAAAACGCCCGCAACTACCAGTATGATTAATGATGTAACAGCTATTCCAAAGCTAATTTGAGGATGAAGAAAGAAGGTACCCTCTTGTGTGTTTTCGCGACCCATGGTAACAAAGTAATCTACAATAGCCAACACTCCTACCCCACTACACAAACCTGTAACTCCGGCCAACAGAGTCAACAAAACACTTTCGCTGATTATTTGCCGGATTATCACCCCCGGTTTTGCACCCAATGCCCGACGAATACCAATCTCTCGGGTGCGTTCCCGAACTGTGACCAACATAATGTTACTAACCCCTACAACACCGGCAAACAAAGTACCCAGCCCCACTATCCAAATGAGAGAAGCAATACCCAGAAACAGATAATGAAACATGGTAAACTGTTTCTCCAGATTTACGCCACCAACAGCCTGAGCATCTGTAGGTGAAATCTGATGTTCAAGCTTCAGCACACGCTTAATATCCTCTTCAATTTCGCTTATTTTATATCCATCGGCAGCCGTTATTGCCAACAAATGCACCTCATCGCCCATATTATACGCCTGCTGCATAGTGGTAATGGGCAATATCACGCTCTCCTCCATCGCACCATTGATATTGATTACAGTTACCGGATTTATCACCCCCACTACGGTGTAATAGATTCCGTTTACCTTAATCAACTCACCCAAAGGACTGCTATTTCGCATAAAAAGCTCCTTATAAACCCGTCGGCCGATGACACAAACCTTCCGTTTTTCCCGAATGTCGATATCGTTGATAAATCGGCCATAAATCAATTGCTGATGATCAATCTTATCATACACAGGGTAATACCCTTTTACATTATAACTGCCGGATTTGTCTTTGTACATCGTATTTTTGGAGGAATTTCCGCCAAATAGCATGGGGGTTATATACTCTATCTGAGGGACTTTACTCTTAATTATTTCCACATCACTATTCTTCAGATTCCAGTACCGACCTTTTCGAAACCCCTTGTACGGCTCTGTGGTTGTTCCGGCCCAAAAGAAAGCCGAATTCGTAGAGAATCCCTGAATACCGGCCATTATTCCATTTTCGAGACCTTTGCCCGAACCTGCCATAACAACCAACATAAAGATTCCCCAAAATACGCCAAAAGCAGTGAGCGTACTTCGCATTTTATTCCGGGATATTGTTATCCAAATTTCTTGAAATCTATCTATATCAAACATTACCTCTTAATTAATACAATACAAATATAGGAAAATAAAAATATCAAGCCATTTTTTGCAGTAATCTTTTTCACATTTCACAAACTTTTTTTTCTTTTGAGTTAAAAAATATCTCATCTACCCAATATCAATTACCTCAAAACATACGATAGACTCTTTCCTCAACTAACGCTATTTGAAAACAATAATTTAACATAACGGGCTAATCCGATAACTGTAAAAAATCGAAAAGGAGGTTGTTTCATTATAAACAGCCTCCTTTTTTTGTCATTTACTGCCAACTAATGAAGATAATGACTCTAATAAACAAACATACATCTCTAATTGCTAAACCATCACTCTAATATCTTTTTGTCCGTAATCAGAAAATGATACGAAAAACAAGCCGCGATAAAATAAACCAACGTATGAACCCACAACGCAATATATTCTGTGCGAACCTGATATAAATCGGCTCCCATTGTATTGATTTTAAGAAATCCCTGAATACCAAAAGTTGAAGGAAAAAGGTATGAAAACCATTGCCATCCTTCGGGTATTGCAGCCTGTGGCCACGAAACTCCCGACATAAACAAGAGAGGCATAGAGGTGAATACAAACAGCAACATGGGTGTTTCCCGATCCCTGACTATGCCTGATAGCGCAATAGCCAAAAATACAGATGAGAGGAGATAGGGAATAATAAACAGCACAATATCTGTAGGAAAGCCAATAGCCGGAAAATCAAAAAGTGCCGGAACACCCCGCAATACCCAAACCGACACAAACAAATAAATCATAAAATAGCAAAGAGCTTTGCCGGCCACAATACGAAATGTACCTAAAAAACGACGGTTTCGGAATTGCAATGTAAAATGGTGGTTTAGATTCTCGCGGTTGGTGCCGGTGAGCATTCCCACCCCAAGCAGCAGTGTCTGCTGAAGCAACAAAACCAAAATTGCAGGAACCAGAAACGAGGCAAACCCACTTTGTGGATTGAATATGGCGACAGATTGCGCATTGACAGGTGCAAGACTGCGGTTGACCTGCTCCGTGGTCTGATTATCGAGCTTCCGAATCTGTATCTTTCGGCTCATGTGCATCGACACCTCTGTGGCCGTCATCAGATAGGCTTTGTAGAAAAGCATGCTGCTCATATCACTGTACAGCGAAATATGCGCCTGTTTACCCATAGCAATCTGGCGGCTAAAGGATTCCGGAATTAACAGAATGCCATAGGCCTCTTTCTCGCGTATCAACTCTTTGGCCTCATTCATATCGGAACAAAAGCCAACCACATGTACCTCCGGTGCGGCATCCATCCGTCGGGCAAACTCCCGACTCGAAGCAGAACGATCGTTATCGATGATCAGCAAAGGGACCTCCCGAACCACCTCGTTGTTGTACATAAATGCATACAGCAGCGGATAAGCAAAAGGAACGACAAAGAAGAAAATAATAACGCCTTTATCCTTAAAAACATTTTTCAGCTCGCTGTACCAAACTGTAAATATATCTCCGATAATGGTTTTTACAAAACTATTTAATTTATCTACAACCATCGTCTCTACATTTTATATTCTTTATACTTCAACGCTTGCTTCAATCGGGGCATCAATGGCAGAGGCAACAAAAGAAAAAACATCAAAGCCAAATAATCATATCTCGAATAGTACATACTCAGCCCGTTTAACGCCTGATCGACGTAAATTAGAAAATAGTGGCGCAAAGGAAATGCCTTGGTGAGCACCTGCAAAACCGGGTGCATAGAAAAAACCGGAAATGAAAACCCGGTAATTGAAAATGATATAACACCCATCAAACTTGCCGAACTGAGGCCGAGTCGAAGCACAGGGAAAACACTGATCATAAAAATCCCCAAAGCTTGCGACGAAAGGACCAGCAACATCATCGCCAGAGCCATTGGGCCAATTCCGCTTTTAAGGGGAAAGTTCATGTATTTGTACAATATTACCTGAAACAAAATCCCCATCACAGAGAATATAATCGTTTGTGGCAGAATCTTCCCCACCAGCGAAACAAACATAGAATCGCCCCCTGTTGCCAGCCACTGCTTTGCTGTTTTTTCCTTAATCTCTACTCCTATCGAAAAGACGGTTATCATCAATATCATCAGCTGAAGAATGCCCGGAAGAAGAACATTGTTGAGATAAATGGCATAACTCATCCACGGATTGCCCAACGCATGGGTATCGATAATAATCGGCTGTAAATTGGTCATCACCAGACGCGGATTCTCTCCTTTGGCTAGCTGTACCTGACGGTTAGCTGAACCCGACACCAACACACCGGTTGTCTTCATATCTCTGAAAACCAGCGATCCGGCCACCAGATAGCTATAATTGGTATAGTAGGATATTTTGGGTTGATTGCGGTTGATCAGGTTATGTCTGAAGTGGTGCGGAATAACAAAAATCCCATACACATGTCCCTTTTGCATCTCCGCGCGTGCCTCTGCAAAGTTGGCAGCCCGCAATACAACCTTCGATTGAGAAAAAACATCGAGCTGACGAATAACATTTCGCGAGACAGAGGTGCCATCGAGATCGACCACCGCTACAGGCAAATCGGTAGGTAATCCGCTTTGCATGAGAGAAACAAAGAAAAAATAGCAAAACAATGGGGCTAATACCATCGAGAACAGATATATGGGCCTCGATGATAGTCGCTTTATTTCGCGCAATGCTACCGCTTTTACTCCTTTAGTGTTGTGTTTTATACTCATTATGTCTCTTGTTTCTCAATATTATCTAATCAACAAAACAGACATTCCGGGACGCAAATTCTCAACCGGAACTGCCGGACGGGCACGCACCTCAAATGTACGCGCATCATACTGACCGGTGGTTTTGGTCGATTTCCAGGCGGCATAGCTACCCATATCTTTGAGGTAAGTGACGGTAAGTTCTATCTCTTTGTTGTCGAGTGCAGGCACTTTGGCTTTTACTTTAGCTCCCAGCGTCAGGTTTTTCAATAAATCCTCGCGTACATTAAATGTAACCCAGCTATCGGACAAAACAATCAGATTGATGATAGGCGCACCTGTACCTACCAACTCCCCTACTTTAGGAAACAAATCGGTAATCTCAGCATCCACCGGCGAAATCAGTGCCGTTTCGTTCAGGTATGATTGTACCTCATCCACGGCTCCTTTGGCTCTGTTTACCAAAGCCTGTGCAGCCATTTTATCTTCTCGTTCAGCACCATTTTTCGCCATTTCGTATTGCGCTTTGGCGGCTCGTTCGGTAGCCACCATAGCTTTGAGATTGGCCTCGGCCTCGTCGCGCTTCTGTGCTGCAACCACCCCTTTCTCAAACAACTCCTGCACTCTATCGAACGACTTTTTGGCAATATCTTTTCCGGCGATTGCCTTTTGCCACATTTCGTAGGCAGTATTGATCATTTCGGAACGGGCACCCTTGATTGCCTTGCTGTTTTGAGCATCTGCTGCCTCTTTGGCCGCTTCTGCCTGAGCCATTTTGGCGTACACTTCCGGCGAGTCCAGATAAACCAGGGTATCCCCTTTTTTCACATGATCTCCTTCGGCATAAGCGTATCGCAATATACGACCGGGCAATTTACCGGACACACGCACCTCCGTGGCCTCTACCTGTCCCTGAATCATCTCTTGTTGCGGTTTTATCAGCCAAAACCCGGCTACAATGACCACAATAAGCAGCGCCACTATGGTTAGAAAAACCCAAAACAATCTGTTCTTTTTGCTTGATGCATTCGTATTCATATCCTCAGTTATTTTTTTATTTATTGTTTCAATATTATTTGGTTGTTGCATTGAGTTGTCCCATCGATTTGGACAAATATACCCGGCTTAAGCGAACATCTATCTCTGCATCTATTTTGTCGGAATAAGCAGATAACCAGGCTGTTTGAGCTTCAAGAACGCCGGTTGAAGAGATAACTCCGGAGGTAAACCCGAGATTGGCATAGCGCAAATTCTCCTCGGCTTTCTCCATATTCGATTTGGAGACCTTCAGGCGTTTGGCCGATTCATTGACTTTGTAGAGCGATTGGTTGACCTGCAACTCTATTTTCTCTTTAGCTTCATCAAACTGCATTCGTATTATTTTCGACTCACTTTTGGCCGCTTTCAACAGATGAAGTTGTTCGCCCCAGTGAAACACCGGAACTTTAACCGCCACGCCCACATTCCACATACCGGCAAACTTATTCTCTATACCATTGTATGCATTGGGATTCGAAACCAGGTAATTTCCGGTGAGCAAAACCTGTGGTAACATATCGGCCACCACTACTCTCTCTTTCTTTCGGTAGATCTTATCGGCCAGTGCCAGCGATTTCAATTCGGGACGCTGAGCATATACCGCTCCCATATCGGACGTAGGCAAAACCATTTCGGGTTCCGGATTAGCATTTTTTTCGTCCTGCAAAGAAAATTCGGTGTGCAGAGCGATTCCGCACAATTGGCACAAAGCCATTTTGGATAAACTCAATCCATTTTCTACTTTGTTGAGTGTCATTTCGGCTTCGTTGAGTTTTACCTTCACGGTCAACCCTTCGGCCTTGGTGGCCACACCTGCCTGCATGAGGTTTTCCACATCCTGATTGAGTTTTTTCAACAAATCGACATAACTTGTGGCCAACTTTTTCTTGTTTGTCAGCGATACGACCTGCCAATACATTTCGTCGGTTTTCAATATTACCTCCTGCAATCCGGTGTTGTGTTTTGTCCGGGCCAGCTCCTCTGCAAAACGGGTTATTTGATTGTATGCCCTTATTTTTCCGCCCATGTAGATGGGTTGAGCCATAGTGAGCGTTCCCATGAAGACATTTTTCATATCCACCTCAAATGCCTCTTTCGGAATAATCGCATAATCTTTTATCATCAACTTTTCGGGATTGGTCGCCGGATTGAAGGGCACATTATTGGCATCCAACGGAACTGCAACTCCATTCACGGTTGTCCAGCTATTGTTTAACTGATCCGGACGAAAGGTAAAATTTCCTGCGGTGGTAACCGTACCCACCGGCAAATGAGCATCTTCGCTCAACAGAGATAGGTTTTTACTGTTGTGGATGTAAGCTCCTGTAAAAGAAAAATCGGGAAGATACTTGGTAAATGCCGCCTTTCGTTTGTATTTTTCCTCCTCAATCTTCTCCTCCGAAATCTTCAATTCTTTGTTGTTTTCTATCGCCATCTGGCGGCAAGCTTCCAGCGTATATAGCTGTTGAGAAAACGAGGAAGCCACAAAAAACAACGAAAACACACTTAAAACATTTCTTTTCATTCCTTAATAATAAAACTGTTTAATGTACAATCATATTTAAATATATCAAAAAAGCAACAAAAGTAGCTAATTATTTTTTTATTTAAAATTGCATTGCAAAATTATTTCAATTTAAGTGATTTATATTAGCAAAAAATGTATTACTTTTATCCGATTGCGACAAACTAACGTTTACAAATTAAAAATGATACAAGGAATTGCTCTTAGAAATATTGTCTTTTGCCTTGAAAATCTGGGGCATGATTTTCAGGATATACTGAAAAGCATTTCACTAACCAAAGACGACTTATACAATACGGAAGTAATAATAACCCCCATTCAGTTGGGCGTTTTTCTCGAAAATACAGTACGTAAACTCAACGATCACCGTATCGGGTTGCGCATCGGGTTTCAGTCACCGTTTTCCACTCTCGGATTGTTGGGCCAGATTTATCAGAGCTGCAAAAATTATGCAGATGCGCTTATCAACATGAAAAAACATATCAGCCTGATTGATTCCATCAATAGTTATGACTTCGAAATAAAACCCGACGGCATATACCACTATATATGTATTCATCCGGAATGGGCACGTCTCTACCCTGTTGCAGCCCGACAAAT
>CAZHNZ010000080.1:0-19235 GCA_964534355.1 uncultured Parabacteroides sp. | reverse complement strand
TTCTTTTTTTAGTCTGATAATGACCTTCTCATAAATTTTGGAATAAAGATTAAGATTCCCCATATACCAATGCAGAGATGAATCATATTCCTGCCGGGTGACATCATACTTTTTCAATACCGACATCAGGTAAACAGAACGCGCTTTATCACCATACAAAGCACCCAGTTCAGACTCAGATATGGCATCACCCAGGTATGAATCGTAGAGGATATCCTCCATTTTTCCTGGTGAAACAACACCTTTGGGCACCTTTTGACAAGCGACAAAAAGCGAAACAAATAACATGAATCCGATAACAAAAAAAGCAGACTTACGCATCCTTCTTCTCTTTTTTATCGCCGGTCTCGGCACTTAGTTGTTTTCTTTGAAATATAATCAGTAAAGCAACCCCAATAGTAATAGCAGAATCGGCTAAATTGAAAATTGGGCGAAAGAATACAAAATCCTCACCACCCCATACAGGAAACCATGCCGGAAGAGTTGTCTGAACTATCGGGAAGTAAAACATATCTACCACTTTTCCGTAAAACATGGGTGCATATCCCCCAAACTGAGGTAGAAAAGTAGCCACCTGACCATAACTGTGATCAAAGATAAGACCATAGAAGACTGAATCAAGAATGTTGCCCACAGCACCTGAAAATATGAGTGAAATACAGGCAATATATCCGAAATTGACTGATCGCTTAACCAGCTTATACAGATAATAACCGATAAAACCAACAGCCACAATTCTGAAAAGCGTCAGGAATAATTTACTGAATAGCTCCATACCGAAAGCCATACCGTTATTTTCGGTAAAATAGATGTAAAACCACGAAGTCACCTCAATTGACTCATGCATGTGCATGTGTGTTTTAATCCATATTTTCAACACCTGATCCAACAAAAGGACACCGGAAATGATCAAGAGGGACATCTGTCCGCGAGTGATTGTCATAAAATTCACTGTTTATATTCAAAAAAACAATTCGACAATTGAGCTTTATGTAGCCCTCATTGTCGAATTATTTTACACAAATGGTTGTATCTCAGTACCTATTTCTGACTATTTTTTGCATCGATGCTCAAAGTAGCATGTGGTACAGCACGTAATCTCTCTTTTGGTATGAGCAGACCTGTTTCGCGACAAATTCCGTACGTTTTGTTTTCGATTCGCACTAAAGCTGCCTGAAGATGCTGAATAAACTTCATCTGACGTTGTGCCAAACGACCGGCCTCCTCTTTTGAGAGAGTTGCGGCACCCTCTTCCAACACTTTGAATGTGGGCGAAGTATCGCTGATATCATTTCCGTCGGAATTAGTAATTGACGATTTCAACAAATCGTAGTCCCTTTGCGCTTTATCGAGTTTATCTAAAATTAATTCTTTAAACTCAACTAATTCATCATCTGAATATCTGGTTTTCTCTGACATATTTCTAATATTTAAGGTTTTACAATTTATTAATTAACATATTCAGTTCTTTTAAACTCCACTTTGCGAAGATAATTATTTATTTAAGATTAAACAAATATATCGACTGAATGTTTCAGGCTTTGACGACCGAAATAGCCAAATCGAAGTCGTCGAAATTCAATACAGATGCATTCTGAACCTCATCTACCAACACAATCTCTGTGGCCAGCACCTGATTAGCGATATATTCGTTGTATTCGGTCACTGCATCGTTTATTTCGATGTGTTTACTTAGAGAAACCACTATTTTATCGGTAATTTCGAAACCACTTGATTTACGAATATTCTGAATACGATTTACCATTTCGCGGGCAATACCCTCTTTGCGTAATTCGTCAGAAATGGTTATGTCCAGAGCGACGGTCAGTCTGCCCTCATTGGCCACCAACCAGCCCGGAATATCTTCAGAAATAATTTCAACATCGTCTACCACAATTTCCGCCGGTTGACCATCGACCGATAAGGAATAACTACCAGCCTTTTCGAACAAAGCAATTGCCTCCTGATCCATCAACGCAATAGCAGCAGCCAGTTGTTTCATTATTTTGCCGTGTTTTGGTCCCAGTTTCTTGAAATCAGGTTTTATACGTTTCACCAGAATTCCGGCTGTATTCTCTACAAAGTTCAGCTCCTTTACATTTACCTCTGTAATGATGAGCGACTTTACGCATTCAATATTTCTACGGGTTGCGTCATCAGGCACAGGCATCATGATAGCCTGAAGCGGCTGACGGACCTTGATATTTACCTTTTTGCGCAAAGCCAACACCATAGAAGAGATATCCTGAGCCAGTTGCATTTGCTCTTCGAGCGCGCTATTGACCAAAGACGTATCCGCAACAGGGAAATCAGCCAGGTGTACCGAATCCGTAGAATCTCCAATTAAGTCGCAGAAAAGCTGATCGGCATAGAAGGGTGCAATAGGCGCCATCAACTGAGAGATAGTCAGCAGGCAGGTATGCAATGTTTGGCAAGCCGCCAGTTTATCGCTGTTGAGTTCTCCCCCCCAGAAACGTTTGCGGTTGAGACGCACATACCAGTTACTCAGGTTATCATTCACAAAATCGGCAATGGCACGACCAGCCCGGGTAGGCTCGTATTGCCCGTAATATTCGTCTACATTTTGAGTAAGCGTATTCAGCAAAGAGATAATCCAGCGATCAATTTCGGGACGTTCCGAAACCGGAATCAAAGCCTCCTTACCCGTGAAGCCATCTACATTGGCATACAAAGCAAAGAAAGAATAGGTATTGTAGAGCGTGCCAAAGAATTTTCGGCGCACCTCTTCAATGCCATCGAGGTCAAATTTGAGGTTATCCCACGGCGAAGCATTGGTAATCATATACCAACGCAACGGATCGGAACCATATTTTTCGATGGTGATAAACGGATCTACCGCATTTCCCAGACGTTTCGACATTTTATTGCCGTTTTTGTCGAGCACCAATCCATTTGAAATAACGTTTTTAAACGCTTTCGAATCGAAACACATCGTGCCCAGAGCATGTAGTGTAAAGAACCATCCCCGGGTTTGATCGACACCCTCAGCAATGAAGTCTGCCGGATAAATATCGCCCGATTCCAGTGCCTCTTTATTCTCGAAAGGATAATGAATCTGCGCATAAGGCATGGCACCCGAATCAAACCAAACATCAATCAGGTCGAGCTCGCGCTTCATCGGTTTACCTGTATCGGACAACAGTATTATTCCGTCGACATACGGACGATGCAGGTCTATTTTTTCGTAATTATCAGACGTATAAAGACCGGGAACAAAATCTTTGTACGGGTTTTCGGTCATCAGGCCGGCATTCACCGATTTCTCTATCTCTTCGTAAAGCTCGGCTACCGAGCCGATACACTTAATGTCATCGCCATCCTCGGTGCACCAGATAGGCAGTGGTGTTCCCCAATAGCGACTACGCGAGAGATTCCAATCCTGCAAATTTTCGAGCCATTTACCAAATCGACCCGATCCGGTCGATTGCGGTTTCCAGTTTATGGTATTATTTAATTCGATCAATCTCTCGCGGCAGGCAGTGGTACGAATAAACCAGCTATCGAGTGGATAGTACAAAATCGGCTTATCGGTACGCCAGCAGTGCGGATAGTTGTGTGTATGCTTTTCTATTTTGAATGCCTTATTCTCTTGTTTGAGCATTACGCAAATATCGATATCGAGCGTAGCATCCTCTTCGGTAAGCGTGGCATCGTATGCATTTTTGACGAAACGACCGGCATATTCGGTGTACAAACCGACATTGACATTGTGTTTTACAAATTCAGTATCCAAATCTTCGATCAGGAAGAACTTACCACTCATATCTACCATCGGGCGATTATTGCCCTCTTTGTCTATCAACATCATGGGAGGCACACCGTGTGTTTTAGCCACCCGGTCATCGTCTGCACCAAAGGTAGGTGCAATGTGAACGATACCTGTACCATCTTCGGTAGTTACAAACTCACCCCCGATTACACGAAAAGCATCATTGCCCGGATTCATCCAGGGAATCAGTTGCTCGTAGCGGATACCTTCGAGATCAAAACCTTTGTATTCCATTACAATACGGTATGGAATCAATTTATCGCCGGCTTTGTAGTCGGTCAATTGCAAATCGGCCGATTTGGGGTTGAACAAACTGCCCACCAGATTTTTTGCCAGAATAACGGTAACCGGTGCACCGGTATAGGGATTGAATGACTGCACAGCCACGTAATCGATATTTGGACCCACGCAGAGAGCGGTGTTTGAAGGCAGAGTCCACGGCGTGGTAGTCCAGGCCAGGAAATATGTTTCGCCGTGCGGCTCGCTCAAATTCAGTTTATCCACATCTGAAGCATCTACTTTGAACTGTGCTACACAGGTCGTGTCTTTCACATCCCGGTAGCAACCCGGCTGATTGAGCTCGTGTGTACTCAAACCGGTACCCGCAGCAGGCGAATAAGGTTGAATAGTATATCCTTTGTACAAAAAGTCTTTGTTGTAAAGCTGCTTGAGCAGGTACCAGAGTGTTTCGATATACCGGTTGTCATAAGTAATGTACGGATCGTTCATATCGACCCAATAGCCCATTTTGTGAGTAAGATCCTCCCACTCTTTGGTGTACTTCATTACATCTTTGCGGCATGCGGCGTTGTACTCTGCCACTGTAATTTTCTTTCCGATATCCTCTTTGGTGATACCCAGAGCCTTTTCCACACCGAGTTCGACGGGCAGACCATGAGTATCCCAACCCGCTTTACGTTTGACGTGAAAGCCTTTCATGGTTTTGTATCTGCAGAAAATATCTTTGATAGAACGCGCCATAACGTGGTGAATGCCCGGCATACCATTTGCCGAAGGCGGTCCCTCGTAAAAAACAAACGATGGTTTACCTTCGCTTTTTTTCAGACTCTGATGAAACAGATTCTTTTCGTCCCATTTTTTGAGCACCTCTTTGTTGATATCAGACAGGTTGAGCTGATTGTATTCTGCAAATTTTTTCATAACTGACAATCTAATTTGTATGGACCGCAGCCGTTTTTCAATGAAAAGAAACACCTGCGGAATAAGAGAGTGCGAAATTAATCATTTTTCGTAAAAGAGAAAAACGAAACAGAGAATAAACGAAGAAAAACGAAGGTGAAAGGCCGGGAAAGAGCAAAACAGAAAAAAGGCTGCCCCGAAATAAACCGGAACAGCCTTTTGTAAGAATGGTTTAGGAATAAACCCGAAACCTTATTTCAATACCACTTTTGTAGCTTTGCCATTAACAACCACTACATAAAGACCTGATTTAAGAGCAGAAAGGTTAGCAGAACCATTTGCAACTTCTACGGCACTCACCTGAGCAACCAATGCACCAGCAGCATCTAATACAGAAGCACCACCGGCTACACTTGCAAAGAAGATAGTTTTGCCAACTGCATATACACCAGATTTGCTGCTTGAAGCAGGAGCGATTTCAGTGCTTAAATCCGGAACGTCTGCTCCAATTACAAATTTAGTAGCTGTTTTGCGGTTGTCTCCGTCAAAATCTTCTGCAACAAAAGAAGTCAAATCAGCAGCAGCACCAACAGCGATAGAGTTTTTCGAAATATGGAGGTTTGGAACTTCATCACCATTTACACCGCCAGCTGCCTTTACAAACATTGCATCACCCGATACACTGTTTACATCGTAGGTTGTACCTGCAGGGGTATCAGTTAATGAGTTATTCCATAAGTCTAAAGAAGCGAAAGAGATCGTTGGAGCAGCTGTATTTGAAGCAACAACAGCACCCACAAAAGCGGCAGCATCCAGATCGAACAAGTTATTATTACTTGTTAGCCACTGAGGAGAAGTCGTGTAATCGGTCGCTCCAGCTAAAAGAATTGCAGCATGTACACCTGTAATACCGCCACTACGTTTGTTTACAAGAATATTATTCTTGAAGTCCATTATTGCAGATATTCTGGAAATTTTACGATAAATACATGCTGTATTACCAGTAGCTACTGAATTATCTTTTGCAGTACCTCCAACATAAATACTATTATTATAAAAATAAATTCTAGATGTATTGGCAGTAGTGCCTGAACCGTGATCCTGAGGGTAATAACCAAAGAATGAGCTATTACAAGAAATATCAGTACCAATACGTACCATATTGTTACGAACAATAATATCTTTTGAAGCAGCTGTCTGATTGTTATACGTTTGAATAGCATACACAACACCAGTATTAGCACTATTCAAAGCTTTGATATTATACACTAAGTTTTTCTCTACTACAGAACCACTACCTTCTGTCAATAAAGAAGAACAAGAAAGAGCTGTTATTTGATTCGCAGCAGCACTTGTTGCTGAAATATCACCGGCAGTCAAATTGTAAATAGTATTGCCCGAAATGGTAGCACCATATACCGAACCATTTACTGCATTGATACCACGTACCGCTTGTTTGTTTCCAGAATTATTTGCAGCAGCAATACTTGAAATAGTATGAACTGTATTGCCTTTAATTGTTGTATAGTGAGCATTGCAGGTAATACCTATTGCATTCCAATAAGTATTTTGCGAAGGCCCAGCATTAGTTAACAATGCCAAATTATTAACCTGATTATTTTCAATATTCACATAAGTTCTTGCTGCTGTATTTGTAGTTGGATAAGTATTATCAACACCAATACCTGTTAGCATACCGTAACCCACATTTACGTTGTCACCTCCAGAAAAAGTATTTAAACTGATGCCTGATACAATATTACCACTAATATTAGTTGCAGTTAAACTACTTGGACCACCATTGGTAAGAATGGCCACAATACGTGGAGTCGAAGTTGAAGTGACAGACCATCCGGTTGTGTAATCGGTTGCCCCAATTTTATTGTTTGTAATCACGTTAGACTCTCCTTTTACGTAAATACCATAATAAACAATTGCAACTGCCGGTGATAATGACGATGTCCAGTAAACCTGATTTCTATTCACCACTGTTTTTGTGGTATTAGCACCAACACAAATTGCATATACATTACCAGCTGCAGAAGCATTAAAATTACTCAAATTACAATTTGAGATAACAGTACTGTCGCTCGCTGAAGTTACTGCTGTCGCTGAAACATATACTCCGGTTAATGCAGCTGATGTACTACTGGTGATATCACAATAGTCAATAGTATTTTTATCATTACCAGTTGAAATAGAAGCACCGATGTGAATCACACCATTATTTGCTGTAGAATTTGCTCCTTTAATAGTAGCATACTTAATAACATTATTATTTGCTTCATTTTTCAACAATATTGATTGAGAAGCACCAGTCGCAGCATTATCAATTACCAGATCTTTAACCCCTGCACCATTAACGCGGCCATCAATAGTTACATTGTCTGCACCATTCAAGCAAATTAATGCACCTGTTACATTACCTGAAACAACAACACCTGATAAAGTTGGATAAATTTTTACAGATTTCCATTGTCCAGAATCCAATACTGCTGGCGCAGATTCAGTCACACTAGAATTAAGCGCAATAGTAATCTCATCAGTAAATTTTTGAAGTCCGCCATTAATTGCATCGAAAGCTTCTTTTACCGTGTTGTACGAACCATTACCGACAGATGCCCCTGTAACAATAACAGGAGAAACAACCCCTTTACCGGAAGCTATTCCATTCGTTGAAAAAAGGGTAAGCCCTAATCCCAATAGAGAAAGACGTCCCAGTTTGTAGAAATTTTTTTTCATTTGTTAATTTGATTAAGTTAATAAAATAGTTAAATTAGGAAAGTTGTGTATTTCCACGTGCAAATAAACAAAAAAAATAGCAATTAGAGGTAATAAACTGACTCAAATTTGATGGAAAATAGTTCATTTACCTATTTAAGTATTCATTTTGCGCGAATAATAACATAATTGGCTCATTAATCTGGTTAGAATGCTACTTTAAGCCCCAATCTGACATTTGCACGCGGAAGCGGATAACCGGAATTATTTTCATATCCGGTATCTAATAAATTATTTCCATTTATAAAAAATTCAATTTCGGGAAATGGTTTGTATGCTGCCCGAGCATTTAACAAAGTATATGAGCTCGCAATTGCATTGACCCCTGTTTGCAAATAGAGCTTTTCGATGCGTTGAGCAGAAAGGCGAAAAGAGAACTTCGGAACCGGTTGTATATAAATAGCAGCAAAGAACTGATGCTTGGGCGCAGCCAATACGGGTATTTCCATATCGAGAAAGCTGTAATTAGCCGTCAGAGAGAGTTTTTTGCAAAGTGCATAATCGAGAGAAGCCTCGAAACCGCGGTGGTGGAAAGAGCCGGAATTGACAAGTGGAGACATTCTGTCTAAAGGATTTGACTGCACAATCAAATTTTCGCCATCGGCTTTGAAAACGGTAATTTCAGTAGAAATTTTCTCATAATACCATTTTTGCAACCACGAGAGTTCGTAGTTGATCATTCGCTCCGGTTTCAGAGAGGCATTGCGCGGAGGAAAAAGGTACAACTCTTTGATGGTGGGACTGCGAAAGCCTTTGGCCACTGATGTTTTAATCACAGATGAAGAGAATGGACGAAATGCGAGTCCTGCCTGAGGAATCCATTCCCCACCGTATACGCTGTTTATTTCCAGACGAATACCAGTATTGATAGTTATATGGTTACGAAATAAATTTTGTTGAACCATTATGTAAGATGCTGACTCATACAAGGCGGTATCCAAAGGAAAATTCATTTTCTTTTGCACAAACGGAACAAGCAAAGTGTTTCGGGCTTTACCTCCATAGTATTTGATATCTCCGCCTAATGTAATCTGATTACCGGTAAAAAAGCTACAATTTTGATAATAGCTTACCCCTGTCAGCTGATCAGTAGAGTGATATCCATCGAAAATATCGTGATCGCCAAAATTGTTGTAGAATTTGATGGCCCCTGATGTTTTATCGAATCTGTTTTCGAACATTAGTGAAGCCGAACCCCGCAATACATCTACCCAATTATCGGTTAGCGGCACAGTTGTTGTACCCGGATCCAATGCTTTATAGGCATTTAGGCCAAAATCGCCCGACAGCGTAAAGTGAGGTAAAAAGCGGTAACGCGCTTTGAGGTAACCACCCGTATTTTCGTAGTGAGAATTGGGGCGATGTCCGTCTGTGTGCTCCGCCATGGAAGAGGCAAACAAATCCCACTTATCGGTTTTGTACATGGCATGCGCCGAATATTGGTAGGTTTCGTAACTTCCGTAGGAACCTTCGGCGCCGGCATGAAATCCGTTTTGCTGATTGTTTCGGGTAATGATATTCACCGCGCCACCCATGGCATTTGAACCATAGAGCATAGAAGCCGGACCGCGAATCACCTCTACCCTTTCGACATTTGAAGAGATTAAAGCATCGGGCAGATGGTGCCCCATCAGTCCCATGTATTGGGGATGACCATCGATAAGAAAGAGGACTTGTGTATTAATCAGATTACCACCGGAATAGGCACTACCGATACCACGTATAGTAATAGCGCCGGCCGAACCATTAGACACGCCATATCCGGCCATTCCCCGTTCGGTCACAAATAGGCCCGGAATCTGTTCACCCAAAGCCGGCAAAACAGTTGATTTGTCTGTTTCGTTGATCTGCCTGCGCGACACAACGGAAACAGTCATAGGTATATTGTTTCTCGAAACCTTGGTCTGGCTACCGGTTACAACCACTTCGTTGAGTGGAATGGAATCATTTACTGACGGATTTTTGGCACCGGTATTGGATACACCTAAAGCAACAAACAGAAGTATAAAAGCAGGTATTCTCATATTTAGGTAGAGTTATAGCATGTTGGTCGCAAAAGTAATAAAAAAAGCCCGAACAACCTGAAACGGTTATTCGGACTTTCTTACTTTTCATCTAGATTACGACCTACTCTTCGTACACCCACACATCTTTTACTTCCCATGTGCCGGCAGCATTATTAGCCTTGCTGCTAAGATATTTAAAAGCAATACGCACATTGGTTTTGCCCGCATACGCCTTTAAACTTATTGGGGTAGAGGTTATTAAAGTCCAGCTCGCTCCGGAAGGATAGCCCGCTTCAGGGATTGTTAATTGTTTCCACTCCGACGGAACGATAGTTTTACCATCGCTGGTTGTCGAAATCCAGACTGAAATTGCCTCTTTCATTTTAGTTTTATCAGTCCCTGTATCACCAAAATAGCGACCAACATGATTGAATGAGAGCCAAACATTCGTTCTGTCGGCAAAGCTCATAGCCGGCGAAACCAGCCAATCTTCGTTGTCGAAATAAGCCCCCGACACATAACCTGTTACCTTCATGTATTTGTAAGCATCCCAGGCCCAAACCTGATCCCCAACTACATTAATCGGGATAAACTGATCGATACCCTCTTTAAGAGCCACCAGAATATCGGAATCGACAAACTGCCAGGTACCATCTTTGCGCATAAATTTGCCGGCTTCCGGATTAGAATTCGAATAGAGAACCCAATTTGCTCCATCAAAGGTAAAGATACCTTTCAATAATTGTGTATTTGTGCTCGAATAGAAGAATTTATACCGAATAAGCTTCACATCGCCTTTTTTGGCATACGGATTTTTAGCCTTCAACCAAATGGCAATATAATATGCCGGATCAATTGAAGCTGAAAAATTGTCGTACTGACCGGGCAAACCCGCCGTAGTACCCATCGCATCATAATCTTCGGTCAGCAAACTATATTTATTGGCAGTAGCTATTTTGGTGGTATCATACACCGTAATCTGATTGTATGTAATCATCGCCACAGACTTATTATCGGCATACATGTATTTTGTTGCCAAAAGCATGGGTACAAAAGTACTGGCCGGAATTGTGTCGTTGAAAAACTTATTTTTTGCTATCGCATTGGCAATTGTAGAATCTTTGGCATTCTTTGCCACTTTCAAAGCAGCCTTGCTTATTGTCGAATAATCGGCATCAGTCAACGAGTATGTGTATGTCACCACATTTGTAGGCACAGCCGCCTGGTCGTAGCCGGGGAAATTCTTTTCGTTATAATCTTCGCAAGCCGAAAACAGGATGACCGTCAGCAGGCTTGCCCATACATATATCTTTTTCATATTCATTTTTCTTTTGAATTAAAAACTTGCGGAAATTAAAATCTCACTTTCAGGTTGAGAGACCAGGTACGGCCAAATCCATAGAAAACAGAGGCTGTTTTCCAGGTATGATCACTTCCATCATTCGCATCAGAGATGTACTCTGCATCCAGAAGGTTGTGTACATTGCCCGTAAGAGTCGCGTTGAAGTTGCCCATTTTGAAGCGATAGCTGGCATTCATATCGAAAATGTATGCATCGGGGATTCTCCAGGGTTGAGCAAAGTTTGCCGGGTCGAGGTTGGTGCCTACCGATGAAATATTGAAATATGAATAATTTTTGCCGTAGAAATTTCCGTCGATACCGAGTCTGAAATCCTTCAACACCTCGTAGCTTGCACCCACCGCAGCAGTCAATTGTGCCGAGTTGCCCACGCGTATATCCTTGAGGTTGACATCTACTTTGGCATGATCGGTACCTAACATCTCGGTAACGGTACCTGTTTTGGTAACAGGCTCTCCCTGACGATTGTAAAGATATCCGGAAGCATTATCCTGCCAGTACCAGTCTCCCACAGAAACCATACCCGTCAATTCGAGCCCGGGGATTGGTTTAGATACAAAGTCGAGCTCCACACCCTGGTGAAGTGCATTTACACCCTCCATATTGGCCACAAGACTTTCGGGGCTATTGGCGTTGATAGCGCGAACCAGCGTTTTGTCCATCCAGTTGGTGCGATATACATTCAGATTGGCAGTGAGATATCTGGAACGGAAACCGTAACCGATTTCAGCAGAAAACGCTTTTTCGTTCACCGCATTAGGATTGGTAACATTGCTGGTAGTCGATTGCAAAAAAGCACCACCCGAAAAGAAAGGAGCACGTGATATGATGCCCACATTGGCAAACACGTTGTGTGCTTTGGTCAGGTTGTAGTTGGCACCCCCTTTGGCACAGAAGCCGAGGAAGCTTACGGTTTGCGATTTGGCATTTGCCTCGTTATAATAGAAGCGATCGTATCTCCAGTAGGTAGTATTTGAGCCCGAGAGAGAAACAAATGCACTAAGTTTATCCTTGTTGTATTCGGCCTGACCAAATACGCCTTCGTTGACTACGTATCCATCGTAATCGCGGTAAACGATATCGCCGACATTCAGTTTCTGAGTTTTCCAGTCGGTAGTAGGCAAATTGGGGCGGGCTGTCTGATCGATAAAGAACGAACCACCATACAAATCCGTTATCTCGTTGGTGTGAATACCTTTGTAATAACGGAGGTCGAGACCACCATAGAGGTCGATATTTTCACCGATACGGGTGTTGTAAGTCGAAAGGGCACCCACCCACACGTGTTTGTTGATGCTGTTTGACATCACGAGTTTGGAACCTGTTTCGCTGGCTTTGTTGAGCGTGTAAATGGCACCATAATCGAATGTGCCATCAGCCGCGCGGAAATAGGTAGAGGGAAGTCCGCTGGATGCGCCGTACCATTTGGCGCGGTCGTTGCTGTCGTATGCCTGACCACTGTATCCGCCACCAAGGCCAATAGACGCATAGACGGCAGTAGAGAGGCTCGACTTTTCGTCGATAGTCCAGAAGTGATTCAGCGAAAGTTGTGGTTTGTGGTACACGTTGTACGACGATACTTTGCGCTGGCCATTCATATCAAAACCATACGAAGCGTTGTATTTGTATTTAAGTGGTTGTTTTTGCCACTCTTCGATGGTCAGACGGTCGCTGTTGTTACGTTGGTTGTGCCACTGTGGTGCACCGAAAGCGGTAAACGACAACTGATGCTGGTTGTTTATTTTCTTCGAAATATTGACAAAATAAGAGTACGACTCAAACTCTGTACCCTGGATGTATCCGTTGCCCGATGTTTTGGCACCGAGGAGGGTAATTGCCCAATTTTTTTCGTTCAGACCTGATGAAACGGCAAATCCCATTTTGGTATATCCATCGTTTCCGATACCGTAAGAAACTGAACCTCCCTTTTTTGCATCCGTTGAGCGTGTAACGACATTGATTGACCCACCGAGAGAAGGTGCGGCCACTTTTGATGCACCAAGACCGCGCTGCACCTGCATAGAACGTGTTACATCGGCAAGACCGGCCCAGTTCGACCAATAGACTCCCCCCCACTCCATATCATTCATAGGTACACCGTTGATCATGACGGCCACGTTGGCCGATTCGAATCCGCGGAGGTTAACGCGTGAATCGCCAAAACCTCCACCCTGACGAGTGGCATAGATGCCGGGAGTTGATTTCAGCACTTCGGGAAACTCTTGAACGCCCAATTTAGCTTCAATTTGATGGGGTTCGATAACAGAGAGGGCAACCGGTGTTTTGCGTCGAATGGCAACAGATGACGTAACCGTTACGTCGTTGAGACCAATGGCTTCACTTTTGAGACTAATGGTACCGAGCTGAACAGATTCTGCGTTCACCTCAATGGTCTGCGGCGCAAAACCTACATAAGAAATATTAATACGATGCTTACCCTCGGGCAATTTAAGTGAAAAGGTACCATCGAGCGCGGTAACCACACCTGTACCAGATTCTGGATTATACACCGTTACACCAACCAGTGGCTCATTGGTAGTTTTATCCACTACCACTCCTTTGACTGGTCCTCTGGCCATTAACATTTGCGATACAAACATCGCAACACAGATGGAAAAGATTTTTTTCATACGTTTTAAATTTGATTTTCTCTTAAAGCTTAGACTATTACAATCAGCAAACAATGAACGAGCGTTCAGAATGCAAAAGTAATCATTGCGAATTAAAAAGAGATTACAAATCAAATCTATTTCAAAAAAAATTTCATTTATCCATATCGATCCATCACAAACATGATTTAATTCAGAAATATATTTTACTACACCGACTCAAAAACCTCCGAATTTAATCAACACTCTGTGACACTAAATAGTAAAAGAATGAACCCTAGTTCATAAAATTTCCTTTCCATTGAGAATAACCTTATAACTCAGTGGCGCAATCATACGAAACATGGCGGCCACACCGCAGTATTTCTCTTGTGACATATTGACTGCTTTTAGTACTTTTTCGGGCGAAAGCGAATCACCATGCAGATAATAAATAATCTCAAAGCGTGTGTAGATTTTAGGATGCTCATCAGACAGATCAGCTTCTACTACCATATCAAAATCGTCAACAGTCTCGCGCATTTTTACGAGTAATGATACAACATCCATACCAGTGCAACCGGCAAAGGCGAGGAGCATAAGAGCTTTGGGACGGGGTCCGGAGTTGGTGCCACCTTGTTCGGGTGACGCATCGAGGATGATGGTGTGTCCATCAATCAGGCCTTCGAAGGCCATGCCCGATTGCCATTTAAGGGATACTTTTGAAGCCATGGGATCTGGGGTATAAGTTGTAAGTTATAGGTTTTAAGTTATACGTTGTACGTTAAAAAAAGCCCCGAAAACTTGAGTTTAGGGGGCTTAATTCTATCTGTTTCCTATGATATAAACATAGGATGGGATGCAAATGTTCGTCAAAAAATTACCATCCGAAGATTGGGAATGCAGACATTGTTTGATTTACTTTCTCACGAACAGCTTTTATTACGGATTCGCTCTCGGGATTCGAAAGGACAGCATCCATCATTTCTACAATTTCCTGCATCAAATCCTCTTTGGCACCACGGGTAGAGATGGCCGGTGTACCGACACGGATACCAGAAGTAAGGAACGGCGAACGACTATCGTAAGGAACCATGTTTTTGTTTACAGTGATATCTGCTTTAACAAGTGCATTTTCGGCCATTTTACCGGTCAAATCGGGGAATTTGGTTCGAAGGTCAATCAACATACAGTGGTTTTCGGTTCCATTTGACACGATTTTATAACCTTTATCCATGAAGGCCTGAGCCATAGTGGCAGCATTGAGTTTCACCTGTGCCTGATATACTTTGTATTGAGGATCTAATGCTTCGGCAAATGCGATGGCTTTACCGGCAATTACGTGCTCCAGCGGACCTCCCTGTGCACCGGGGAATACGGCAGAATCAAGCAATGCAGACATTTTTTTGATTTCACCTTTGGGTGTTTTCTTTCCCCATGGATTTTCGAAATCCTCACCCAATAAAATGACACCACCACGCGGTCCACGGAGTGTTTTGTGGGTGGTAGAGGTAACGATGTGTGCATAACGCAACGGATTGTTGAGCATTCCGGCAGCAATCATACCCGCAGGGTGAGCCATATCTACCCAAAGGATAGCACCGATTTGGTCGGCAATGGCACGCATACGTGCATAATCCCAATCGCGGGAATAAGCCGATGCACCACCGATAATCATTTTTGGCCGTTCTCGAAGAGCTATTTCTTCCATTTGATCATAATCTACCAAACCATTGTCTTCACGTACATTATATTCAAGAGCCTGATACATCAATCCTGAAAAATTGACAGGCGAGCCATGTGTAAGGTGTCCACCGTGAGAAAGGTTGAGTCCGAGGAATTTATCGCCGGGGTTCATCACAGCAAAGAAAACAGCCAGATTAGCTTGTGCCCCCGAGTGCGGTTGTACATTCGCCCACTCAGCGCCAAAAAGCTCTTTGAGTCGGTCGATCGCGATTTGCTCGCTCTGATCCACCACTTCGCAACCGCCGTAATATCTTTTTCCGGGATAACCCTCGGCATACTTGTTGGTGAGGCATGAGCCTACCGCCTGCATCACCTGTTCGCTTACAAAGTTTTCAGATGCAATCAGCTCAATTCCTTTCAATTGACGCTGGTGCTCTTTCTCGATAATGTCAAAAATTACGTTGTCTCTTTTCATTTTATGAGTATGTTAAGAATTTACTAAATATAAATGAAGAAAGTAGCTTCAGTATCAGCTACTTAATTTTGAGAATGCAAAGATACGACATTCCCCGAAAAATTAAAAATTTATTTTTGATAATCATAATTGCACTACTCAGGAAATATTAAAAAAAAATTCTACTTATATTTTTTATAAAGATTTGCATTTGTCACAAATATTTACAATCTTTGCAATAGACTATTGTTGAGATGTGCTTTATGCTAAATTTCATATCATAATTAAGTGCTTCGTAATCTATTTTAATTATCGTATACGCAAGAAATCTGGAAACAAACAATAATTTTCAAAAATGTCGAGTACAAACAAAACAGCCCAGATAAAAGATTTTGCTCTGCAATCTGCATTAAGTGCTATTGTGCTTACCGATTTGCAGGGTGTTATTCTATATGTTAATCAGGCTTTTATAGATTTGTGGAAATTAAATAAGGATATAATTATTACCGGGAAAAAGATTCATGAAATAGTTTCGAACACCAAAAATACAGAGGACTTACTCTCCTATTTGCAAAGTAATAGTCAATACGAATGCGAATGGCATGAAAAAAGAGCAGATGACAAAAGTATCGATTTACATGTAACTGCCAGTAAAGTAGATATATCAATAAAGGATTTTATAGGGTATATGCTAACTTTTATAGATATTACAGAAAGAAAACAGAAAGAAAGAGCATTAAGGGAGAGTGACGAAAAGTATAAACAGATGATTAATCTAACACCCAATGCTGTAATAATTCACAGCAGAGGAGATATTCTCTTTTTAAATCCAGCAGCTAAAAAATTGCTTGGTTTATTCTCGACTTCTCAGTTCAGTAATTATAAAATTTGTGATTTTATTCATCCAACTTATAAAGAGATAGTTAACTTACGAATACAATCTATAGAGGAAACTGGTAATCCATCCGGTTTTTCTGAACTGAAATTCATCAATTTGAATAATGAAATATTTGATGCAGAAGTTATCGGATTCCCAATTAACTATGAAGGAAAGCCAGCAATACAGTCGATTGCCAGGGATATATCCGACAGGAAAAGGAATGAGAGAATACTTAAAGAGAATAATGAATTACTCGAACATAAGGTCAGAGAAAGGACTGCTGAAATTGAACAGCTGTCATTAATGAACCACGCAATCATCAACAATGCCAGAATTGCCATCATTTCTACTACCAATCAGGGTATTATTAAGTCATTTAACCCGGCCGCGGAAATGATATTTGGTTATAAGGCAAACGAGATGATTAACATACAAACCCCTTTGGCCCTTTTTGATACCAATGAACTGAATGAGCGGCTTAAACTTGCTCACATCTCTGCAAGTAGTTTTGTGACAAACTTCGAGAAATCTATCGTTAAGATTATTGGAAAGAAACCATCAGCCTTCGAGAGTAAAATGAAAAGGAAAGATGGTACAATGATAGATGTATTACTTACTTTGTCCGTTTTAGTTGATTCAACTCGGAAAATAGCTGGTTTTGTAGGAGTTGCAACAGACATCAGTAGCAGAAAGGCCGCTGAAAAAGAGCTACAAATACGAGAGTCATATCTTTCAGCAGTAATAAACAACCATCCGGGAATGTTATGGATGAAGGATTTGAATGGTCGTTTTGTATTGTCAAATATTCAAAATAACAACTTTCTTCGTTCTTTAAATTCAAATCTAAAGAATATAATTGGCTTAACAGATTTTGATATCTGTGATAAAGAGAGTGCGACACACTTTCAGCGAGAAGATAAACTGGTGATTGAAACCCGGCAACCACTGCTAATAGAAGAACCTATAGCGACATCCAATGGAGAAGTCTGGTTTGAAAAAGTAAAATTTCCGGTAACAGACAAAAACGGTGAAATTATTGGTGTATCAGGATATTCAATAGACATAATAGATCGGAAAAAAGAACAACAACAACTGTTGATGCAGAGTGCGGCTTTCGAGTCATTCTCTTTAGCTGTTCTTATAACAGATAAAGATGGATTTATACAATGGGCAAATCCTGCATTTGCAAAATTGACAGGGTATTCATTAAGTGAACTTATTGGAAAGAAACCAAATATTCTGAAATCCGGAATGCAGAACAATCATTTTGTAGCTGACTTTTGGAAGACAATCGGATCTGGAAAAGTTTGGAATGGCGAGTTTATCAACCGGAAAAAAGATGGAACTATATATTACGAAGAAAACACAATTACACCTGTAAAAAATTCCAATGGCGATATTTCTCATTTTATTGCTATAAAAACGGATATTACTCACCGTAAGGAGATGGAAAAAGCTCTGCGGTCAAGTGAGGAAAGATGGCAATTTGCACTGGAAGGCACTGGTGATGGTGTTTGGGACTGGAATATTTCATCAGATAAAGCCTTTTTTTCAAAACAATGGAAAGGTATGCTTGGCTATTCTCACAAAGAGATTGGGACAAAGATCCAGGAATGGAAGAAGAGAATTCATAGAAATGATTTCTCAGAATGGACAAAGTCTCTGTTCGATCATATGATTAAAAAGGAACCACTTTTCATAAATGAACATAGATTACTTTGCAAGGATGGATCCTACAAATGGGTTTTGGCCCGAGGGCGTGTAGTTGAATGGAGCGTATCCGGAAAGGCACAGCGAATTATTGGAACAATTACAGATATTAGCGAACAAAAAACCGTAGAAGAAAACCTTATTCAGGGAATTGAAAAAGAGAGAGAATTGAATGATATGAAATCCAGATTTGTATCAATGGCATCACATGAATTCAGAACACCTCTGGCATCTATTCTGATTACTGACGAAACATTAATTGCGTATTGGGATAAAATGTCTCCGGAACAAATAAAATCAAAACTTGAAAAAATAAGATCACAGGTTTTGCACTTGAATAAAATTGTAAATGATGTTTTTCAAATTTCTAAAACACAAGAAGGACAAACCGACTTTAATCCCGAGGATGTTGAGCTTGTAAAATTCTGTATAGATATTGTGGAAGACATAAACAATAATAATACAGATAATATTAAAATTATATTTGAAAGTTTTGCAGAATCATTGTTGATAAGACTTGATACACGGTTGACTAATCAGATTTTGTGCAATTTGCTAACAAATGCAATTAAATATTCTCATAAAAACGGCATTATCAACTTTACGATTAAAGAAGATGAAAAGAATATTATAATTGACATAAAGGACTATGGAATTGGTATACCCAAAGCCGAGCAAAAATATCTCTTTACGCCATTTTTCAGATCCTCTAATGCACGCCTTATTCAGGGTAACGGGTTAGGATTAAATATTGTAAAGGAGTCTGTTCTTGCACAGGGCGGAAATATAACGTTTGTTAGTAATGCTAATGCCGGTACAACATTTACGATAAAGCTGCCG
>CAZHNZ010000079.1:0-19546 GCA_964534355.1 uncultured Parabacteroides sp. | reverse complement strand
ATAAAATGGTTCTATCCCCGACAAGTGATCCCGCATGGCCTTCATCGCCATTTCGTAATCGTCCGGATGGATAAGGTTACAGATTTCATATACATCAGTAGGGAATTCCGACACCTCATATCCGATCATCGTCGCCTTTTTCTCATCAAAAACAACCTGACCATTCGAAATATTCCATTCCCACCAGGCTATACGACCTACCTCCATCACATCAATCAGCCGTTTTGAGGTATTCAACTCAGACATCCGTGCTTCGATGAGTGTATTGATATTGGTGTAGGTTATCAAAATTCCATCCACTGCGCTATTTTCTACCCGATAGGGACGAGTTTTTACAAAATAATAGTTGCCTCGCTCATCAGAAACTTCACGCTCAACAGCCTGTAACGTGTCTGCCACACTCAATATATCTTTCATTATAGGCTGACTCTCAGAAAAAGCTGCAATATGCGAAATTGGACGACCAATATCTGTGGGCAAAATATGACTTACTTTCGACACCATTGGAGTTATCTTTCGTATACACATATTCCGGTCCAAATACAATGCTCCAACCTCAATGTTGTTTATCAGGTTGTTCACATCATTATTCAACCGCTCTAGTTCTACTATTTTCAACTGATATTCAGAATTAACAGTATAAAGTTCTTCATTCACAGACTGTAACTCTTCGTTCGTGCTCTGCAACTCTTCATTCGAGGCTATCAGCTCTTCATTCGACGATTGCAACTCTTCATTCGAGGTTTCAAGCTCTTCTATAGTTGCCTGCAACGCCTCCCTCGAAAGATGCAATTCTCTCTCCAGATTTGATATTCGCTCCTGTGCATCATCATCCAAAGCAATCATTTGTCCATCATTATGAACATTCAACTCCTGCTCATCCACATTAAAAACAATTACGAAGAAGTCGTTTCTTTCAGCTTCAATACAATGTCCTTCAAGACGAACCGATTTGAAATTCTTATTTTTCAGATTGAATATATTTTCAGAAACCAAATACTCCCTTTTCTTCTTCAATCGACGTATAAAGTTTGACACGAAAAGCCCCAAATCATCCGGCAGAATAGAATAAATACTCTGCGAATAACGGCCGGAATTAAAAACAGCAAATCGATTGACATCGCCAACAAGTTGAACAATATTATCGCTCATATCAATAATAATTGCCGGTGGCATATACTTTGGCAATACTTTTTCAAGGATGCGCTCTAACCGGTTTGCCGGAATTACCCGGTTAGCAAAACCAGTGACATCCACAGAATTCGCACTGGCGTGCAAAACAGTTGTAAAATCCTTTATCGGCGCGGACTTAAAACCAGTCTTATATTTGAAAATCTTATTTTTTGAGTCAACTACATGAAATGCCTCTGCCATTTCCCCAACAGACTCACTACTACCCATAAAAAGATAGCTACCCGGCGTCAGGCTGTAATAAAACATACTGAGCAATCGCTCCTGTACATCCGCCTTAAAATAGATGAACAAGTTTCGACAGACCAACAAATCGAGTTTCGAAAACGGAGGATCTTTTAGTAAATTATGCGTGGCAAACACTACCATTTTGCGAATACTCTCTTTTACCTGATAACCTCCCTCCATACGGTTGAAATACTTCAGCAAAAGATGCGAATCCACATCTGCAATAATATTATCCGGATAGAATCCCTGACCCGCAATAGCTAAAGACTGACGATCTATATCAGTTGCAAATATTTTTACTTCAGCGTCTATCCTCAATTGCTCAAGACTCTCACTGATAAGAATAGCTAGCGAATAAACTTCTTCTCCAGTTGAACATCCGGTTGACCAGATACGAATTGACCCTTTTCTATTTTGAATTATATCCGGAAAAACAGTATCACTCAACACATTGAATGCCTCTGCATCGCGAAAGAAACGGGTTACACCAATCAATAAATCCCGAAATAAGGCTTCCTTTTCCTTGTCCGACTGTGCCAACAATACCAAATAATCATCCAGAGAAGTGCAGCGGTTTATGCTAACTCTGCGCTCCAGCCTTCTCACAATGGTATTTTCTTTGTAGTAAGAAAAATCTATTCCACAAAAATCTCTCAATATAAGTATTATCTTGGTCAGGCTGTCATAATTCTGACTGAGAATTGTATCCAGCGATTTGCTTTTCTGAATAAACGGATGTTTAATATACTCCAGCAGCGACTTAGGCATTTCATCCGGAGGCAAAATAAAATCAACCAACCCTGTCGATATTGAGCTTCGGGGCATACCGTCAAATTTTGCGCTTCTTTCGTCCTGTACCATCACCATGCCACCCACTTCTTTAATGGCCCGTGTACCCAAAGCGCCATCACTTCCGGTCCCCGACAATATTATCCCTATACCATTTTTACCCTTTTCAGCCGCCAATGATCTAAAAAAAATATCAATTGGTAAGTTTAACCCCTTTTTTAGGTTATAGTCTTCCAAAAAAAGTTGATCATGAAAAATTGAAAGGTTTTTTCGTGGAGGTATCAAATATAGTCTGTTTGGCTCAATGCGCATTCCATCCGTAATAATATGTATCTTCATCTGGGTTTGACGCGCCAGCAGCTCATCCATCATACTCCTATAGTCGGGCGAAAGATGTTGAATAACAACAAATGCAAGGCCGCTCTCTGGCGGCATTGCCTTAAAGAAATCCTGCAAGGCCTCTAAACCTCCGGCAGATGCACCTATTGCAATTACCACCTGCTCCGATGAAGAAGCACCTAAATATGATACGTCACGAATATCTTCTACCATTATTCACAAATATTTTATATGATATTTGCAAATATTGTAAATATTACTGAATAAAACAAACTATTCGTGTTAAAAAAATTGGCATAAAAGTTAAACCAGAAATTACAAAACAGGTATAGAAAACAAAAAACGGCTCCCTTTTCCAATCTCACTTTCTACCCATATTTTACCATTGTGTCTTTCTACAAATTCTTTACAAAGAATTAGGCCCAATCCTGTACCCGGTTCGTTCTCGGTACCCGGTTTCGATGAGTTTGTATCCAATCCAAAAAGCCTGCTTTTTGTCTCTTCATCCATTCCCAATCCCGTATCCTGTACACAAATACATATGTCATCAGCCTGAATACTAGCCTCTATAACAATAGCACCATTCTGAGGTGTAAACTTAATCGCATTTGAAATCAAATTTCGAATAATCGTTTTAAACATATTTTCATCTACAAAAGCTTCCAACTCAGACTCTATCAAATTGTGCAACATAATTTGTTTTTTTGTCGCATTATCGGATAGAAACAGAATCATTTCATCCACAGCCGGACGCAATGAAATCACCTGAGGCACAAACGGCATTTTACCTTGTTGAATTCTTGACCATTGCAACAGATTCTCCAACAGACGATGGGTCTGAAGGGCAGATGCATGAACCAACCCCGAATAATACGAAATTTCATCTGTGTTAAGGTTAGCTGCCTCTTCTTTCATCATCTCACTAAAACCAATTATTCCATTAAACGGACTTCGTAAATCATGTGCAATAATGGAAAAGAATTTATCCTTTGTTTTCACCAACCCTTGCAACTTGTCGGCATATTGACGTATTTCAATATCTTTCAATTTACTGTCAGTTATATTACGAGCAAAGCCTGCGACACCAATTACCTGACCTTTGTTATCAAATAGAGGCGCTTTATAAGTTTCAATCCATTTAATTTTACCCCCCTCAGAATGCTCCTCTTCCGCGTAAAAATGAATGGCCGTATCTATCACTCTCTTATCATCTATGGCATATTTCTCTGCATATTCTATTCGTGTAATATCAAAATCTGTTTTTCCAATTATTTCAGACTCATCACTCTTTCCATAACCTTGTATAAACGTCTGATTAACAGCTAAAAATCGGCCATCCAAGTCCTTCAACCAGACCTTATATGGAAATGTATCAATCAACGAACGCAATCGGGCACTATTAACTCTTAACTCATCCTCCATCTGTTTTCGCTTAGTAATATCATGCATAATACCTACTAAAAAACGGTCCTTATTGCGGTCAATATACAGATTCTTTTGCACAATGACGGTCTTTACACTTCCATCCTGTTGCTTAAATCGCTCTTCCTGAAAAGAATCCACACCCTCTAAAATCCACTTTTTATCCATCTCTAATTGAACCTCCGACGAGTCATTCTTTGGAAAGAAAAAAGCATTTTTCTCACCTAAAACCTGAGATCTATCTACTTTAAAAAACTTACAATAGGCATCATTGACCAATACACGGGTCAAATTTTTATCTTTTACAAAGATAGGTTCGCCAATCGAATTTATTATTTTATTCAGAAAATCTTTAGATTCCTGCAATTCATCTTCGTATTTTTTTCGCTTTGTTATGTCTGATACAACAATTGCAAATTCCCCTTTTCTTGGCGAAAAAACCCAAAAATCAAGAAATCTCGATCTTGATTCTGAATAACTCTGAAAACGCTTTGGCTCACCGGTGATTGCCACATTTGCAAATAAGCCAAGCCACTCATTATTTATCTCTGGCAATATACCACCAGCTGTTTTCCCAATTACATCTTTTGCCTCAAGATCAAGTAATTGCGCAAAAATCAGATTCATATCCAAATATCTATAATCAATCGGTGTTCCTTCATCATTCGTAATAATACGATGCAAAGCAAAACCCTGTGTGATATTTTCAAATAAAAGCCTGTATTTCTCTTCACTAAACTTAAGGATAGTTTCAGCCTGTTTTCGCTCCAATTCATTGGCGGCAGATGTAGACAAAATATGTAAAACTGAAATCATCAGCTCTGGATCTGCAATTGGTTTTTTATCAACCAAAGCAAGTACGCCCAAAGGCTCTCCTTTTGTATTCCAAAGAGGCATTCCAACATAACTCTCAGCCTGCATAAATGAAAGCATCAAATCATCCGGATATTGCTCCATTACACCTGAAAGAACGGCGCATGGCTTAGCGCCAACAACACCCTGACAGGGAGTTCCCGACAATGAATAACTAAGATTTGCCTGAATGACTCCATCTCCAAATATTGAAATTGTCTGAACCGATTTATTGTCGTCTGTTAGTTTTCCTAAAATTACATATTGCACACCTAACAACTCTGAAATAAACCGGGTTAACGAATCAAAAAAGCTTCCATCTTCAGGATTCCAAGTCCTGTTTGCTATAAAACGCAACGCGTTCTCCAATAAAACACGATCCGTTATATCATCAAATACACCTAAGATCCCAGTTACATTGCCCTGACCATCATACAGTGCCACTTTTGTGGTGTCCAACCACAGTTTAAGCCCTTCAGATTTATGAAGAGGCCGAACAGCATGACGA
Organism: uncultured Parabacteroides sp.; assembly: GCA_964534355.1. Lineage (GTDB taxonomy): Bacteria > Bacteroidota > Bacteroidia > Bacteroidales > UBA7332 > CAXXIC01. The sequence continues at coordinate 14,217 of CAZHNZ010000079.1, read as the reverse complement.
ATTGCTTCACCTGTTTTTACAACTTGATTGTCATCTGCCTCAAACTCGGCAGTTAAACTGTAGGCTTGCAAATCCGAAATTTTTTTTCCAATTATATCTTCCGGAGATTCAAATCCGGCACTTTGCGCAAAAGCTTTATTTGCACCCTGGTAATAACCTTGTTTATCCTTCCAGAATACAGCTTGTGGCACGGAATCAATTACTGATTCAAGCATGCTTTTCTGCTTAATCAAATCCACCTCTTTCACTTGCAATTTTTCAGATAAAATTCGACTTTTATGAAGCAAAAATGCTAATAAAATAATCAATCCGGATAATACTGAAAATATTAATAGACTAATCCATATTGCTACCTTATACTCTTCATAAAAAGAGTACTCTTTATTTAACAAAACAGACTGAACGGGTAATCTGTCTTCAGAAACTCCAAATCGCTTTAAAGCCTCATAATCAAACATATAAGTAGTAGGAGTCTTCGTTTGAACCGGTATTTGAGTTGTAGATTTACCCTCCAGCACACGAATTGCCAAATCGGCAACTGCCACACCCTGATCTCTGGACGAAATAACCTTTCCCCCAATTATGCCAGCTGAACGCACATAATAATCCCAAAAAGAATACACAGGCACGGATGAGGAAGAGGTAATTTCCTTTGCAAAATCAAGTTGCTCTGTAAACTGACCATTATCTGATACAGTCTTAGATCCCCACAAAAAGACCAGACTCTCTGCACCCAATGCTGATAGTTTTTTTGAAATAACAGGCACCATCGAATCAAACAATACTTCTATTTTGTATTTTTCTTCATATCGGCTTACTAACCGAAACTTCCTCTGCTGATAGTCATACATTTCCCGATGGTACTTAGTCGGACAAATAAAAACCAACTTTTTGGTTTTGGGATGCAAGGAAAGAGCTAAATCTATCGACCCAATAAAATCAGGTTCTTCCACTATTCCGGTAAAATTTTTAAACCCAATGTAACGCTCAGGTATAAATGAATTGTAACCACAAAAAACCAACGGTGGAGGCGTAGAGAAAATGGTGTCCCGATATTCAGCCATAAAATCAAGTGCATTATTATCCGAGGTAATAATTATATCGAACTTTATATGCTTATACTTAATTTTAAACAACTCAGATTCAGCCTTGTAATGAGAAATAGTTCCAATCCTGCGCATATCCATATACTCGTTGAAAATTTTAGCGTTAGGATAAGCGGCTGTCAGACGACGATTAAGACTACGGGAAATCCCCTCATTCCAAATATCAAAATCATTATAAGATCCCAGATACAGGATATTAATTCCCCTGTTTGATACAATTTTAATATCATCAGCTTTGGGTATTGATGGCTTATTTGTACATGAGTTCAAAAAAAATAAAAAAAACATCATAACCGCAAATCCCCCAAAAGATACCAATGAGTAAATTTGTTTGTCTGTTAAATATTTAAGAACTTTGAATTCAATTTTTCTCATAAGAAATAGTATTGATCTATATGAACAAATATACCCACTTACTGCATTCAATAATACAGGGACTTGAAAATTGAATATGCAGGCAAGCCACAAATTTAATTAAAAAAACTCTTATCCAATGATTATTCTCATTAAAAAATCATTTATTATCAAACATATAATTGAATAATCTCACATCTCTGGTTGGTTTTATAAAAAAATATCCAAACATTTTCAATGAGATGCAAAATAACAAACCTAATAAATATAGTTATTGCTAACAAGAATAAGAGTAAACACAATTATGTAAACATATTTCACCAACAATTAACCTAACTGATAAAATAAATTTTAAAGGAATACAAAGCGAAAAACAATATGATAGCATGTGTGTTTAATCAATTGTAAACCAATAATAAAATGTAGTATGAAAATTGCAAAAATAGTCGGCCGCGAGGTTCTAGATTCCCGCGGCAATCCAACGGTTGAAGTGGATGTTTTTCTCGAATCGGGCGTTATCGGCAGAGCTGCTGTTCCATCGGGTGCTTCCACCGGCGAAAACGAAGCCATAGAGCTCCGCGATGGCGACAAATCACGCTATCTGGGCAAAGGGGTACTCAAAGCCGTAGACAACATCAATAAAATTATATCTCCGGCTCTCGAAGGATTCAATGCTCTGAATCAGACTGAGATTGATGCAAAACTGATTGAACTGGATGGCACTAAAACAAAATCGAATTTAGGCGCAAATGCCCTGCTCGGCGTATCTCTGGCCGTGGCAAAAGCGGCGGCTTCTTATCTCGATTTGCCGCTTTACAGATACATAGGTGGCACCAACACATATGTACTTCCGGTTCCGATGATGAACATTATCAATGGTGGCTCGCACTCCGATTCGCCCATTGCATTTCAGGAATTTATGATTCGACCGGTGGGCGCTTCGTCATTCAGAGAAGGACTTAGAATGGGGGCAGAAGTTTTTCATTCGCTAAAAAAAGTACTTCACGATCGCGGGCTCAGCACTGCTGTTGGCGATGAAGGCGGTTTTGCACCCGTGCTCAATGGTACAGAAGATGCGCTGGAATCTATACTGACAGCGATTGAAAAAGCAGGGTATAAACCGGGATCCGATGTTACTATCGCACTCGATTGCGCTTCGTCTGAATTCTTTAAAGATGGTATTTATAATTATGCCAAATTTGAAGGTGCAAACGGCGCCAAACGAACATCTGCCCAACAAGCCGATTATCTGGCCGAACTTATTTCGAAATATCCCATCGACTCCATCGAAGATGGTATGAGCGAAAACGATTGGGAAGGTTGGAAAATGTTGACTGACAAAATAGGTGATAAATGCCAGCTTGTGGGTGACGACTTGTTTGTAACTAATGTCAATTTTCTGCAAAAAGGCATCGAGCAGGGTTGCGCTAACTCTATTCTGATTAAAGTAAATCAAATCGGTACGCTGACAGAAACACTGAATGCCATTGAGATGGCACACAGACACGGTTATACCAGCGTGACATCGCACCGGTCGGGCGAAACAGAAGATGCAACTATTGCAGATATTGCAGTGGCCACCAACAGCGGACAAATTAAAACGGGCTCGCTCAGCCGCTCAGACCGTATGGCCAAATACAACCAACTACTTCGCATTGAGGAAGAACTTGGAAGCAGAGCTGTGTATGGCTACAAAAGGGTAAAATAGTTTCTCTTTAACCATCTTAAAACCCAAGAGAGGTTGTTTCATTACATTGAAACAACCTCTCTTTTTGTATATTATACATCTGTAAACTCGCCACTTTCAACATACCAAATAAGTCCGCTCACCTGCGGATATCCCATTTTCCGCACCAATTCTACATATCCGATCACCTGCCTCACATGACTCTCAGACTGCACATGACCAAACTTAAAGTCAATCACTTTTACCTCTCCATCGACAAAAACAACTCTGTCCGGGCGCAGAAAAAGACCATCCGGCTGCAATATCTGCACTTCGGCTAACACCTTTACTCCCTGAGCAAACCATTTACTTACAACAGATTGAGCGAGCAAATCCTTCAACCTAACGACCATTTCAGCCCCCTCTTCGCGGGTTATCTCTCCGGCAGCTATTGACTCCGAAACAGATGCATCCACATCTTCAACCGACAATATACGACTCAATATGGCATGCATCAAATTGCCGTATTGGCGCTCCTTCTCTTTCACAAAAAACGATCTGTTCTTTAATTTCATTTGCAAACGGCCATCCGGATTGACAGAAACGAACACCGGCCTGATTGCATTGCCGCTTGTTTCAGCTGTATCATGCTGCATCTTTCCGGGCGTTTGGACATCATACACACAAGCTTCTTCATTGTAATGGTCGGGCAAATGAGCATATCTCCTCTCTTCGGCAAATGGCAACGGACCAGTAATAGATTTATGCAGTAAACCTGCCAAAGTAAACGTTGTCGATTTTTTTTCTTTGGGATGTGGAAGAAAAGCCACCAGCTCCTCTTTGGCCCGGGTAAATGCCACATAAGCCACATTCAGATTATCTATATAAGCATGAATTTTCTCCTGATAATAATCAAATGCAAAAATAGAATCTGCCAGCTTCAAGGTATATTCGACAGGAAGAATGGGCAATACATCAAAAGGCGGAATCAAAGGTTCGCACCAAAGCAGACTACGAGGCTTTTGATCTATTTCCCAATCGCAAAAAGGCAACAGCACCGCCTTAAACCCGAGCCCCTTCGATTTGTGAATGGTCATGATGCGAATAGCATCCTGAGTATCGGGTGTCGATATCGTCTTTTTCACGCCCGACTCCTCCCACCATTGCAAAAAGGCCATCAAATCGGCAGTTTTACGGGTCGAGAAATCAAGCACCATATCCTGAAATGCCTGAAGATAAATGGCATCCGGGCAATTGTCTTTCTTCTGAAACAGGGCTACCAATCGCTCACACATTTCGTACAAAGGAAGGGTTCTGATTGATGCTAACTCCGTCTCGTGCTCTGCAGAAAATCGCACCTCTCCATCCACCAACGTATCGCCCAACGATATCGTGCCGGCATTCAGCTCCTCCGTTTTCAGGAAAACGGCATACTCCATCATGGCCAGCTTTCGCAAATAATCATCTGTTGGCCTTTGCAAATAGCGCAACAGGGAAATTATCAACTTCACCGTCGAGGCGTTTTTTACATACAAAGCCTCATCCGAAATCAGGTCGTAGCGATAGCGCGAATCAGGATGAGCCTGCTTGTATTTCAACAGACACTCGGCCGCCATAGTCCCTTCACTCTTCGTACGCACCAATATGGCCATATCCCGAAGTGCATAACCCTGATCCTGCCACTGCTCCACCACCCGGGGAATGCGGGTAAGAGCCACTTCCTTCCATTTTTCGTCCTCTTTATCTTCTTGAATAAACTCAAACAAAACCCTACCGCGTTTGCTCTCTTTCCCCTCCGGCATATTTTGATACACATCGCGGTAAGCTCCCGATACCTTATTTATATAGGTTGCAAAACGGGTATTACTTTTCAGCATATCCGGAATTCCGCTCTCCAGTTCATTTTGCAAAATAGTGGCAGCTGTGGTAAAAAAAGCATTATTAAAATCGACAATACAGGCAGAACTGCGGTAATTCGTATCGAGCACACAACTCTCCATTCGTCCCTTATAATCGATATCCAATTGTTCATCCAGAATTTTCCAGTCTGAACTTCTCCAGCGGTATATACTCTGTTTTACATCTCCCACTATGAGATTTGACAAACGTTTTTCGGTCCAATCCACATGCGAAAGACTCTCTTCTATAAGTGGTGAGAAATTTTGCCATTGCATTACCGATGTATCCTGAAACTCATCTATCATATAATGATCTACCCGGGTACCGGTTTTCTCGTAGATAAACGGGGCGTCTGTTCCCTCAATTATCCTGTTGAGCAGCTGAGTGGTATCAGACAAAAGCATAATGTTATTCTCGGCCACGAGCTCTTTCACTCTCAGGTCTATATCATTCAGAATACCCAATGAGTAGATATTTTTACGAATAATATGAATGGTGTTGTATTTGTAGTAATCGTCGAAATGAAGTAGAATCATTTTCAGATTATCGTTCAGCCCGTTTTGAAAGGTCAATTTTATGACCGATTCCAGTGATTTCGATTTCCCGGATGCTTTCCACTCTGCCGGATTATCTGCCAACTTACGAAATGTGTCCGTAGGAATTTTCACTTCTCCAGCTATCCATTTCTTATAGTGCAAAAGGGCAGATTTACTTCCACCTGAAAAATCTTCCGGTTCAAAGCCCGCACCTGCCATCATCGACAAACCCTTCTGCGCCAAAAGCTTCAGGCTATTTTCATACGAAGTTTTTTCTTTATTAAGCATAGTCAGATAGTCTGTCAGCGTAGCCTTGTCGCCTAAAAGACTATTCAAGCCTGAACTATTTTTTCGGTAACCCTCTTTAAAAAGCTCACGCCCTAAATCACCAATCTCTTTGCGACAGTTCCACGAATCGCCGTTTTCCACCTTTTCCTCCGAAAAACGAATTAACCAGTTGAGCAACAAGCGGTTTTCGGGATTTTCTAGCTCTCCGATCATTTTATCCACAGCCTCCTGCAATACACTATCGGTATCGAGTTCTACATTGTATCCACCCTGCAAACCTATCTCCCGGGCAAATGCACGCATTGTTTGCTGAAAAAACCGATCAATGGTGCTGATATTAAACGCCGAATAATCGTGTAGTATCTCATACAAAACCTCCCGGGCCCTTGCATACACCTGAATATCAGACCAGCCTGTTTCTTTCATCAGCAACCCGGTATAACCCGACGGCCCGCCTTTCGAAAGCGTAAACAACTCTTCCACAATGCGATGCTTCATTTCATCTGTAGCCTTATTAGTAAAGGTTACAGCCAAAATTCGCCGAAAAGCACCTTTCCGGCGAAACAATAGCTTCAGATATTCGGCAGTCAACTGATAGGTTTTTCCTGAGCCGGCCGATGCCCGATAGAGTGTCAACATAGGATGATTGTATTATATGATTCGGGCCTTCATATAGCCCTCTTTGTGCAAAATCTCCAATACCTTCTGACGGAAATCTCCTTGTACAATTATTTCGCCATCCTTTACCGAACCGCCAACTCCGCATTTGGTTTTAAGCATTTTACCCAACTCCTTTATATCGTCTTCGGTGCCAACAAAACCGACAATCAGCGTAACGGCTTTGCCGCCCCGATTACGTTTATCGAGCGAAATGCGCAAAAGCTGCTTCTCTTTGGGTTTTGTCTCTACTGTATTTTCTTCTTCCGATTCGTAGGTAAAATCAGGATTTGTGGAATAAACAACATTTAGCCTCTCTTTCCAATCATTGCTTTTCATGTGGTCATATTTAAATAATGCTCATGCGACGTGCACTGCGACTGCAAAGATAATGTTTGGTTTGATTGGATGCAAAGTAAGGGGAATAAAAAAAAGCTTACTACGTTTCACAACGCCTCAGCTTTTTTGGAATTCTTTAATTCGCATCTTACATTATGAGAATGTAAGCGTACGAATCATTCGTTCCGGTTTAAACATTAAGAGATAGTATGTATTTTTATCTGAAATTGTCCTTAGACAATACTGATTTCAATTTGGGTCAAAACAACATATAAAAGCTTTGTTATTTTGACGATGCAAAGTTGCGAACTAATTTTGAGACAAACAACAAAAATGAGTTAAATTATTATTTATCTCGTGTTAAAAGTGACGCATTATAAGAATTTTGGTTGTTTTATTTACACATTCCAATAAAAACAAACTAATCAGAATAACAGAAAAATGCATTCAGATTAGTTTGTTTTCACAACAACCAAAGCCATTATTTTGTCGAGAAACAGACAATACATATAAACCAGAAATCAGAACATTTCACTTAAAATAATTGAACAAAGCCACCAATAAAGGGAAGACAAATAGAAAGATTATTCTCATTTTTTGAGATTTTATTCTATTCAGAAAAACTACTTCTTTAAAATATAGTATATTTGCATGATATATGGAAAAACACGCGAAACAATGATTGAAGAAAAAAGCAGGCTGAACCAAAGATTGCCGGAGCCAACCCTCCGACGATTGCCCTGGTATCTGGCCTATTTAAAAATAATGAGAAACAAAAACACCAACTTTGTTTCTTCCACGCAAATAGCCAATGCTATTGGAATCGATGCTTCACAAGTGGCCAAAGATTTGTCATTTGTAGAGATTTCCGGCAAAACAAGAGTCGGATACGATGTCAATAATCTGGCTGATGTGCTGGAATCATTTTTGGGTTTTACGTTTCGACACAAAGCTTTTATCTTTGGTGTTGGAAGTCTGGGAACGGCTTTGATGCACGATTCAGGACTTGATAAATACGGACTTGAACTGGTCGCCGGATTTGATATTGAGCCATCACTTATCGGGACTGCCATCAATGGGATCAAAATTTATCATCCCGAAAATTGCGCCCGCATCAGAACTGAAATGGATGTGCAAATTGGCATCCTGACGGTTCCTGCAGAGCGAGCACAAGAGGTGGCAGACAGAATGATTACTGCCGGAATACGTGCTATCTGGAACTTCACCCCGTTTCGCGTGAAAGTACCCGACAACATTGTGTTGCAAGACACCTCGTTGTTTGCGCATTTAGCCGTGATGTTTAACAGATTAAATCAGAATGAGATATGAAAATTATTGCAGTCGGATGGAATTATACCGACCACAATAAAGAGATGAATAATACGTTGATAACAGAAGAACCAACTGTATTTCTAAAGCCGGATTCCTCTATTCTTAAAGATGGGAAACCCTTTTTTATCCCCGACTTTTCGAATCAGGTAGAATACGAAACCGAAATTGTGGTCAGAATAAACCGATTAGGTAAAAATATTGCCAAAAGATTTGCGCACAGATATTACAATGAAGTAACTGTGGGTATCGATTTCACGGCAAGAGACTTACAAAAAAAACAACGGGATAAAGGAGCTCCCTGGGAAATAAGTAAGGCTTTCGACTCTTCGGCTGCTATAGGACGGTTTATTCCACTGTGCGAAACGCAGGGAATAGAGCAGATTGATTTCTCGCTGAACATCAACGACAAACGGGTTCAACACGGTAATACATCTGATATGAGGTTTTCGGTAGATGAAATTATCGCGTATGTAAGTCGGTTCTTCACGCTTAAAATTGGCGATCTTATTTTCACCGGCACTCCGGCTGGAGTAGGCCCGGTTGCAGTCAACGATCATTTACAGGGTTTCATCTCAGATAAACCCCTTTTGGATTTTCACGTAAAATAAAAAAAAGTTTATGCAAGGTAAAAAAATAGTCGGGTTTATCATTGGTATATTCTTGCTTGTTTCTCAGTTGGCTTCGGCAGGGATGTATACTTATGCAGAAAAGTCGCTTCTCAGTAGCGGGAAATGGGTAAAAATCAAAATCTCAACATCTGGCATCTATAAGCTGACCTATCAGGATTTGAAAAACATGGGTTTTTCTGAACCAAACAAAGTGAGGGTGTATGGTTTTGGTGGTGCGCTGCTTCCTGAAGCCTTTAAATATGCTAAAAGGGATAGCAAGTCTGCCGGAGATTTACCGGAAGTACCTGTATATAAAGGCAGTGACTACGTCTTATTTTGGGGCCAAGGTGTTGTTTCCTGGAAACTGAACGGAGACCAGTTTGTACAAACGAATAATTATTACAGCTCTTTTGGGTATTATTTTGTAACAGACAGTCAGGGCGAACCCTCATCCATGCCCACGGAAGCGCAATCGACCACAACGCCGGATATCAACGTTTCTACTTTCGACGATTATGCGATTCACGAAGTGGATATCAAAAATATTGGTGCCACAGGCCGGGAGTTTTACGGTGAAGATTTTTCAACCAGCAACAGTCAGACTTTCGCATTTGCAATTCCGGGCGTAACCTCTTCTTCCAGTATGAAATGGAATATTGATTTCATTTCAAAAGCCTCTAAATCAGCATCACTTAAGGTTAATGTGAACGACCAAAGTGTTATTTCGACCACAGTCCCGGCAATTTCTTCAGACATATACGAACTTGCAAAAACGGTCAATACAACCGGATTCTGGACCAATACCAGCGGGGCTGAATTGTTTAACGTCAAGGTTACATACGAGAGAACAAATGATGTAAATTGCCGGCTCAACTATCTACGGGTAAATATGGCTAGAAATCTGAAGCTATACAACTCATTTACACCGTTTCGCTCAATATCCACTGTCGGAAAAACAGCAACATACACAGTAAGCAATACTCATGCAAATGTACAAATATGGGACATCACCGGAGGTCAGTGCAAAAAAATAGAAAGCACATTCGAGAATAACCAAACCCGATTTGTGGCTACAAACAATTCTTTACGGGAATGGGTTGCCGTAGATGTAAACGGCTCATTCTCAAAACCTGAAGTAGTAGGCACTATTGCCAATCAGAATCTGCACGCCCTGCCCCAAACCGATATGGTGATTATTGCTCCATCCGAGTTTCTGACACGAGCCGAAACTATAGCTAATATTCACCGCAATCCGAAAGGCGATAATATGCGGGTAACGATTGTTCAACCTGAACAAATATACAACGAGTTTTCCTCGGGAACCCCTGATGCAACTGCATATCGCTGGTTTATGAAAATGTTTTACGATAGAGCCACATCAACCGCCGAAAAGCCCAAATACCTTCTGCTGTTTGGCGATGGTACCTTCGATAACAGATTATTAAGCACTCAATGGAAAGGCGCCGAACCCGCCAATAAAATCCTCACGTTCCAGTCTTATGGTTCATTATCAGAAACTGCGTCGTATGTATGCGATGATTATTTTGGCTTTCTGGATGATTACGAGGGCGAAAGTATTGCTGCCGACCAACTGGATTTGGGCATTGGCCGGTTCCCCGTAAGAAACGATGCTGAAGCTGAAAGTATTGTCAACAAAATGGTTGCCTATACTTCAAATACCCAATTCGGTAGTTGGAAAAACAACCTTTGCTTTGTTGCCGATGACGGTGATGACAACCTGCACATGAAACAGGCTGATGCACTGACTCAATCAATCGAAAAAAATTACAAACAGTTTGTTATCAACAAAATATATATTGATGCATTCAAAAAAGAGATAACATCTACCGGCGGCACCTACCCGGCAGCCCGTAAAAAATTATTTGATCTGTTGAATTCCGGCGTCTTGATTCTTAATTACACAGGCCATGGTAGCACAAACTCGTGGGCTGTTGAGCAAATCATGACTTCTAAAGACATTAAAGAGCTATACCTAAACAGATTACCACTCTGGATTACAGCAACTTGCGACTTTAGTCGATATGACGATTTCACAACCACGGCTGGTGAAGAGGTAATTCTCAATCCAAATGGTGGTGGAATAGGATTGATCACTACAACAAGGGTCGTCTATTCTGCCCAAAATGCACGCCTAAACTCTGCCCTCAATGAACTGATTTTTACAAAAAATGAAGATGGTACACGTTTACGTCTGGGAGATATTCTTCGAAAAACTAAAATTGCATTGGGTGGATCTGACGAAAACAAGCTAAACTTCACACTTTTAGGGGATCCGGCTCTCAAATTGGCTTACCCTGAATACAAAATGGAGATCACAAAAGTGAACGACAAACCGGTTGACAGTGGAAGTCAGACATTCAGCGCCCTGAGTGAAGTGAGCATCAACGGTCGTGTTCTGAATCCGGATGGAACACCTGCCACTTCCTACAAAGGGGTCATCAATCCAACAGTTTTTGACTGTGAAGAGTCTGACTCAACATTAAACAACGAAAACTCTCAAATAGGACGATTCAAATATAACAACCGCTCAAGAATCCTCTTTACCGGCAAAGATTCTGTTCGTAATGGAGATTTTTCATTTAAATTTACGATTCCCAAAGATATGAGCTACTCATTCAAGAGTGGACGTATTAATTTGTATGCACACAATACTACAGGAGATGAATCACAAGGTTACTTCGAGAATTTTTTACTGGGTGGAACAAATCCAAATGCAATATTAGAAGAGAATGGGCCGTTAATTAAAAACATGTACCTGAATAGTACCAGTTTCGCTAACGGCGATATAGTTAATGAGAAACCTGTACTTATTGCAAATCTGGAAGACGAAAGCGGCATTAATGTTTCGGGTTCGGGAATTGGACACGACATGGTGCTTGTGATTGACAACTCTGCGACATTAACCTACAAGCTGAATGAGTATTATCAGTCTGACTATGGAAGTGCACTCAAAGGAAAAGTCTCATTTAACATTCCGGAACTGAGTGACGGAAATCATACTCTTTTCTTCAGAGCCTGGGATATTCAAAACAATTCTTCGAGCGCCACCATCAATTGTGTGGTCAGAAAAGGATATGCGCCTAGACTGTTTAATCTATTCCCGGATAAAAACCCGATTAAGCTGTCTGATGGAAGAGTACTTTTCACACTGAAACACGATCGACCAAATACCAATATAACGGTTAAAATCAGCGTGTACAATTTATCAGGCGTTGAGGTGTGGTCGGGTACGCAATCCGGTCTTTCGGATATATTATCAACATATCCTGTAGAGTGGAATCTGACATCAAACAGCGGACTACAAGTTCCAACTGGTCTTTACATATATAAAGCCTCTATCTATACCGATCAGACGCAAGAGACCACTCAGGCAAAAAAATTAATTATACTGAAACAATAAAAATGTGTAAACACACACTTAAACAGACAAAATACAGAATGAAAAAAAATTGGATATTGGCAATTGCCCTGGCATCGTGCTTTGCTACAAATGCAGTTGCTCAGGATGAAGAGACTGTTAATGAAGAGCTTAATCCGGTAATAACCGGAGTACCATCGCTAACGATTGCACCGGATGCCCGGGGAGGTGGTATGGGTGATATTGGTGCTGCTACGTCTCCCGATGTAAATTCTCAATACTGGAATCCCGCTAAATATGCATTTATGAAATCGAAGACTGGTGCTTCGCTTTCATTTACTCCCTGGCTTCGCAAATTGGTCAACGATATCAATTTATCATACGTTTCCGGTTATTACAAATTTGGTCAGGGCGAAATGCAGGCATTGAGTGCTTCATTGCGCTATTTCTCACTCGGAAAGATTGATATTACTGATAATGGAGGTGATTATCTTTATGATATTTCACCGTATGAAATGGCTATTGATTTGGGTTACTCCAGAAAACTATCTGACTACTTCTCTGGTTCGGTCGTTATGCGACTAATCTACTCAGATATGCAGGTCGATGAATATGGTGCTGGTTCTGCATTTGCAGCTGATATCGCAGGTTATTATACTCGTCCGGTTACTTTTAGCAATGGCTTAGAAGGAGATTGGTGTCTCGGTTTTAATGCTTCGAATATCGGAACAAAAATTGGATATGGCGACGGTACTACCAATTTTATTCCTACCAATTTACGTATTGGTGGAGGCGTAACCTATCCGTTTGATGCTTACAATTCTTTGGCTGTTCATTTAGATTTAAATAAACTGATGGTTCCAACCCGACCGCAACCGGTACAAATGGATGGCGAAAGTGATGATGATTTCGCCACTCGCAAAGAAGAGTTATTGAGCGAATATAACAACATATCCCCCATTTCCGGAATATTCAAATCATTCAACGATGCGCCTGGTGGTTCAAAGGAAGAGCTTCAGGAGATATCCTGGTCCGTTGGTGCCGAGTATAACTACAACAACCAATTCTTTGCCCGTGGTGGTTATTTCTACGAACACCCAATGAAAGGCAACCGCAAATATTACTCAGTGGGTGCCGGCTTCAAAATGAATTTGTTCCGTTTGGATGTTTCTTATCTTATTTCTACAGCGCAATCAAATCCGCTCGACCAGACACTGCGCTTTTCATTATCATTTGACACAGAAGGATTAAGAGCATTACGCGCCCGATAAATGTAAGAATTACATGAAAATACGTGTTGGTTTTGGTTTTGATGTTCATCAATTGGTGACAGGGCGTGAGTTGTGGCTTGGCGGAATTTTACTCGATCACCACTTGGGTTTACTCGGGCATTCAGATGCAGATGTGTTGATTCATGCCATTTGTGATGCTCTGCTGGGTGCTGCCAATTTGCGGGATATTGGTTTTCATTTTCCTGATACCTCCGGCGATTATAAAAACATTGACAGCAAGGTTTTACTACAAAAGACGATTGAACTGATTCGGAATAAGGGCTACGAAGTGAGTAATATTGATGTGACCGTCTGCGCCGAGAGACCCAAATTAAAAACTCATATTCCCCGAATGCAGGAATGCTTGGCTTCAGTTATGTGTATAGACGAAGATGATATTTCTATTAAAGCAACTACAACCGAGAAGTTGGGATTTACCGGTCGTGAGGAAGGAATATCGGCTTATGCTACGGTATTGATTTACAAATAATAGCCCACCCCAAAAAAGTATTTATTTAATGCAAACCAGCGAAATGATTATAAACATTCGCTTGGCCGTGTTCTTATCCTGCATTATTGCGCACAATAAACCGCAACGTTAGACGAGGTGGCTGCTTTATATTTTTGACTAATTCGCAAAAAGGCGACAGAGCAGTACTCTGTCGCCTTTTTGATTTTCCCACCCGTTTTATCAAAAAACTCTGTTTTTGTTTTGACTCCCGTCTTCATTAACCCACATTGCATCAAATCGGCATAAAATCTTTGCCATACAATGCTTTACT